>VAWY01000284.1 GCA_005888335.1 Actinomycetota bacterium | reverse complement strand
GCCGCGAAGTCGTAGAAGTCCTCGCCCCGCGGGACCGCCTCGACGACGGGTAGCGGCTGGCCGTCGACCAGCGAGACCGCGAGGTCGCGGCCGGCGACGTGGCGCTCGAGCAGCACCTTGCGGTCGTACGAGAACGCCGCGACCAGCGCGGCCGGGACCTCGGCGGGCGTGCGGGCGAACTTGATGCCGAGCGCCGAGCCCTGGCTCGCCGGCTTGACGACGATCGGGAAGGCCAGCCGCTCCTCCATCGCGCCGAGCGCCTCGGCGGCCCCGAGCTCGCGGAAGGCGGTCTCGTTGAACGCGTAGAAGTCGGGGGTCGGCAGCCCCGCGTCGTGCATCAGGTGCTTGGCCAGCACCTTGTCCGAGCAGCGGATGCACGCCGAGACGCCCGATCCGGTGTACGGGATGCCGGCGACCTCGAGCAGCTCCTGCACCGTGCCGTCCTCGCCGTCGCGCCCGTGCAGCGCGACGAAGGCGACGTCCGGGCGCACCGCGCGCAGGCGGCTGACGAGGTCGCCGCCGACGTCGATGCCGACCACGTCGTGGCCGAGGCGCTCCAGCGCGTCCTCGACGCGCGCGCCCGACCGCAGCGAGACGCTGCGCTCCAGCGACCGGCCCCCCTTCAGGACCGCGACCTTCATGCGCGGCGGCGCTGGCGGAAGGTGAGCGGCAGGACGTCGGCCTGCCGCTCGCCCTCGGCGGGCGCGGCGGGGGCGGCCGGCCGCTGCCCGGTGAGCGTGCCGAACAGCTCGAGCTGCTCGCGCACGACCTTTCCGATCCGCCGCACGCCCTCGCGGATGTCGTCCTCGCCGACGCCGGAGTAGTTCAGGCGCATCGACGATCCGCCGCGCCCGTCGAGGTAGGCCGCCCGGCCGGGGACGAACGCGACGTTGGCATCCAGCGCGCGGGCGAGCAGGTCGGTCGTGTCGATGTAGTCGGGCAGGGTGGCCCAGATGAACAGCCCGCCGCCGGGGCGCGTCCAGTGCGACTCGGCCGGGAAGAACTCGGCCAGCGCGTCGAGCATCACGTCGCGCCGGCGCCGGTAGACGTCGCGCAGCACGCCGAGGTAGGCGCGCCAGTCGGCGTGGGCGAAGTACGCGGCGACGAAGGCCTGCGAGAACGACGACGAGCACAGGTCGCTGGCCTGCTTGCCGAGGTTGAGCTTCTCGTAGACGGGGCCGGGCGCCGCGGCCCAGCCCAGCCGGATCCCCGGCGAGAGGATCTTCGAGAAGGTGCCGAGGTACACGACGTAGCGGCCGCCGTCGAGCGAATGCAGCGTCGGCAGCGGCTCGCCCTCGAAGCGCAGCAGGCCGTACGGGTTGTCCTCCAGGACGAGCAGCTCGCGCTCGCGCGCGACCTCGACGAGCCGCTTGCGGCGCGGCAGCGACAGCGTCACGCCGCCCGGGTTCTGGAAGCTCGGCACCGTGTAGATGAACTTGGGGCGGCGGCCGTCGGCGTCGAGGCGGTCCAGCGCCGCTTCGAGGTCGTCGACGCGCATCCCGTCGGCGTCCATGTCGATCTGCACCACGTCGGCCTGGTAGGCGCTGAAGGTCGGGACCGCGCCCGGGTAGGTGGGCCCCTCGGCGACGATGACGTCGCCGGGGTCGATGAGCGCCTTGCAGACCAGATCGATGACCTGCTGGCCGCCGCTGGTGACCAGCACGTCCTGCGGGTCGACGTGCGTGCCCTCCGCGGCCATGACCTCGACGATCGCGTCGCGCGCGGGGGCCAGCCCCTCGGTGGGCCCGTACTGGAGCGCGCGCGCCGAGGCCTCGGCCGCCACGCCGCTCATCAGCTTGGCCAGCAGCTCGGGCGGGAACGTGCTGGTGTCGGGCAGGCCGCCGGCCAGCGAGATGACCTCAGGGCGCTCCGTCAGGGCCATGAGGTCGCGCATCGCGGAGCTCTTCATCACGCGGGTGCGCGAGGAGAAGAGCCCGGCGTAGCGCTCGAGCTCGTGGGCGGCGCCGGGGCCTTTGGGGGGTCGCTGGGGCATGTTCGAAGGCCGAATTCGACGCGGCCGCGCGAACGAAGTTCGCGCAACCGATCGACGAAGTCGATCGGCGTTCGCGCTAGCGATCGACGAAGTCGATCGACGCTACCGTAGCGGAGCCGTGCGACTGCTCCTCGACATCCTCCAGGGCGCGGGCGTCGCGGGCGCCGCGGGGCTGCGCCCGTTCCTGCCCACGCTCGTCTCCGGCGGCCTGGCCATCGCGAACGTCGGCGTCAACTACGACGGCACCGACTTCGCGTTCCTCGAGTCCCCCGTCTTCCTGATCATCGTCGCGCTCGCGGCGGCGGCGTCGCTCGGCCTCGAGCGCCGCGGGGAAGGCCTGGAGGCCGGGACCATCGGCGCCTTCTACGGCGGCGTCGCGCTCGGCCTCGGCGCGCTGCTCTGCGCCGGCTCGATCGACGACCGCCACGCCACCTGGTGGTACGGCCTGCCGCTCGGGCTCGCCTGCGCCGGCCTCGCCCAGGCGGCGGCGCGCGACGTCTTCGGTCGCGTGCGCGGCCGCCTGGACCCCGACGCGCGCGCGGCGCTCCCCGTCTATGCCGAGGCGGCCGCGCTGCTCTCGGCGTTCGGGACGATCCTGTTCCCGCCGCTGGCCGTCGTCGTGCTCGGCTTCCTGGTCTGGCTGCTCATCGGCAGCCGCCGGCGCGCCGGGCAGAAGTACGCGGGCCTGCGCATCCTCAGGTAGATGCCGAAACTCGTCCTCGCGGTCATCGACGGCCTCAAGCCGGCGATGCTCGAGCGGGCCGTGGCCACCGGCCGCGCCCCGGTCCTGCGAGCGATCATGGAGCGCGGCGCCTACGTCGACGACTGCGTCGCGGCCTTCCCGAGCGTGACGCCGACGTGTGCGGCGACGATCGCGACGGGCGCGGGGCCCGACGAGCACCACATCCCGTCGATGAACTGGTACTGGCGCGCCGAGCGCCGCTACGTCGAGTACGGGTCGAGCTTCAGCGCGTCGCGGCGCTTCGGACTGACGCGCCAGCTCACCGACACCGTCTACAACATGAACGGGACGCACCTGAGCAAAGGCGTGCGGACGGTGTTCGAGGTCCTCGACGACGCGGGCGTGCGGACGGCCGGCACGACGTACCTGATGTACCGCGGCCGGCACCGCCACGAGGTGGCGCGCGACACCGCGCTCGCGCGCGTGGCCGGGACGCTCTTCCGCGAGTCCGTGCTCGGCCCGCGCGAGCTCTTCTACGCCGACATCTTCGCCTCGCGCCGCACGCCGTGCCGCTCGCAGCTCGGGCTGCCGGGGGTGCGCGACCGTCACGCCGGCTGCGTCGGCGCCTACCTCGTCGAGCACGACCTGTTCGACTTCCTGCTGCTCTCGCTGCCCGACAACGACACCCATTCGCACAAGTTCGGCCCCCACGCGCAGGTGGAGTCGATCGCCTCCGCCGACCGCCAGCTCGAGCGGCTCATGCACCCGGCGGGCGGGCCCGACGCCTTCCTCGACGAGCACGCCGTCATCGTCATGGCCGACCATTCCCACGCGCCGGTCGAGTCGACGGTCCGGCTCACCGACGTCTTCCACGACTTCGCCGTCGCCGGGCCCGGCGGCGTGGCCAGCGAGGACGCCGAGCTGGCCGTCTGCCCCTCGCAGCGCTCGGGCATGGTCTACGCGCTCGTCGAGGAGGGCCGCGCCGCGCTGCTGCCCCGGGTCATCGAGACGGCGCGCGCCGCCGAGGGGATCGACCTCGTCCTGTGGCGGACGGCGGACGGCGAGGCGGCGATCGCCCGCGGCGACGCCGAGGTGCGCTTCGCGCCCGGCGGGGACCTGACCGACCGTCGTGGAGCGTCGTGGAGCGTCGAGGGCGACCTCGAGGGGGTGCTCGCGGCCTCCGTCGAGGACGGCGTCGTGCGCTGCGTCGCCTACCCCGACGCCCTCGGGCGCGCCTGGTCGGCGCTGCACTGCCCGACGGCGGGCGACGTCCTGCTCTCCGCGGCGCCGAACTGGGAGTTCGTCGACTGGGGCGGGGTCTCCCACGTCGGC
>VAWY01000007.1 GCA_005888335.1 Actinomycetota bacterium | reverse complement strand
CTGCTGACCGGCCGCCACGGGCTGTTCAACTGCTACGAGGCGTTCATCCACATCGTCGACTCGATGTTCAACCAGCACGCCAAGTGGCTGAAGGTCACGCGCGGCATCCCGTGGCGCCGGCCGATCGCCTCGCTGAACTACCTGCTGTCCTCCCACGTCTGGCGCCAGGACCACAACGGCTTCAGCCACCAGGACCCCGGCTTCATCGACCACGTCGTCAACAAGAAGGCCGAGATCGTCCGCGTCTACCTGCCGCCCGACGCCAACTGCCTGCTCTCGGTCGCCGACCACTGCCTGCGCAGCCGCCACTACGTCAACGTCATCGTCGCCGGCAAGCAGCCCTCGCTCGACTGGCTGTCGATCGACGAGGCCGTCGCGCACTGCGCGCGCGGCATCGGCATCTGGGACTGGGTGAGCCACGAGGACGGCGGCGAGCCCGACGTCGTGCTGGCTTGCGCCGGCGACGTCCCGACGGTCGAGACGCTGTCGGCCACGGCGATCCTCCGGCACGAGCTGCCCGAGCTGCACGTTCGCGTCGTCAACGTCGTCGACCTCATGCGCCTTCAGCCCGACACCGAGCACCCGCACGGCCTACCCGACGCCGAGTTCGACGCGCTGTTCACGACCAGCCGCCCGGTGATCTTCGCCTACCACGGCTACCCCTCGCTGATCCACCGGCTGACGTACCGGCGGCGCAACCACGCGGCGCTGCACGTGCGCGGCTACAAGGAGGAGGGCACGACCACGACGCCCTTCGACATGGTCATGCTCAACGACATGGACCGCTTCCACCTCGTCATGGACGTCATCGACCGCGTCCCGGGCCTTGGACCGCGCGCGGCGCACCTGCGCCAGCGCATGGTCGACGAGCGGGCGCGCCACCGCGCCTACACGCGCGAGGTCGGCGACGACGCGCCCGACGTGCGCGACTGGACCTGGCCCGGCGGCTGAGCGGTGCGGATCCTGGTCGTCAACGCGGGCTCGAGCAGCCTGAAGGTCCGGCTGCTCGGCGACGGCGACGAGGTGCTCGCCGACGCCGACTCGCTCGCGGGCACCCCCGCGCCCGACGTCGTCGGACACCGGATCGTCCACGGCGGCGAGCGCTACCGCGACGCGGTCGTCGTCGACGACCGGGTCGAGGCCGACCTGCAGGCGCTGACCGAGCTCGCCCCGCTGCACCAGCCCAAGTCGCTGCGCGCGCTCGACGCCGCCCGCGCGGCGTTCCCCGACGCGCCGCACGTCGCCTGCTTCGACACCGCCTTCCACGCCACGCTGCCCGACGCCGCCGCCACCTACGCGCTGCCGCGCGCATGGCGCGAGCGCTGGCCGCTGCGGCGCTTCGGCTTCCACGGCCTCTCGCACGCGTACGCCTCACGGCGCGCCCGCGACCTGACGGGCGCCGAGCGGGTCATCGTCTGCCACCTCGGCGCCGGCGCGTCGCTGTGCGCCGTCCAGGGCGGGCGCTCGGTCGACACCACGATGGGCTTCACCCCGCTCGAGGGGGTGGTGATGGCGACGCGCTCGGGCAGCGTCGATCCCGGCCTCGTGCTGTGGCTCGCCGACCGGATGCCGCTCGACGAGCTCGCCGGCGTGCTGGAGTACGACTCCGGGCTCGCCGGGTTGGCGGGCACGGCCGACATGCGTGCCGTGCTCGAGGCCGCCGCGGCCGGCGAGGCCCGCGCGCGCGTCGCGCTCGACATCTACGTGCACCGGCTCCGCGCCGCCATCGCCGCCATGGCGGCGGCGATGGACGGCGTCGATGCCCTGGTCTTCACCGGCGGAGTGGGCGAGCGCGCCGCGCGCATCCGCGCCGAGGCGCTTCGCGGGCTGTCGTTCCTCGGGGCGCGCCTCGACGCCCGGGCCAACGACACCGCGCAGCCCGATGCCGACGTGGCCGCGCCCGACAGCCCGGTACGGATCCTCGTCGTCGCCGCCCGCGAGGACCTCGAGATCGCCCGACAGGTCCGCACGGCCCTCCGTACAAACCGCTGACGCTCGCTGCGGACGCTTGCCGATGGCGCCGTCCCGGCGCGGACGTAGGGTCGCGCCAGGACGCACGACTGGCCTGGAGGGGGAGCAGATGTTCCACAAGATCGTCGTGGAAGCCGAGGGCTATAGCGGCGGAGCGGACGCGCTGCGCCTCGCCGAGACGCTCGCCGTGGACGGGGCCGAGCTCGTGCTCACCGACGCCTACCCGCAGCGGCCGCCGCTCAACGCCGCGGCGCTGGCGTCGTACGAGGACCTTCTGGCCGAAGACGCGCGCCGCCTGCTCGACCGGCGTCGCCGCGGACGCCACATCGAGGTTCGTGTCGAGTCCATCGCCGGCCGATCGGCGCAGCTCGCCGTCTGGGAGACGGCGCGACGCGAGCGCGCCGATCTCGTCGTCATCGGAGCTTCGTACCCCGGCGCTGACGTGGGAAGGATCTTGAGCTACGCGACGGCCGACCGCCCGCCCTGCCCGGTCGCGCGCGCCCCGCGCGGCTATCACCGCGTGACCACCGAGCCGCGGGTGATCGGGGTCGGCGTCAACGATTCCCCCGACTCGATCGCGGCCCTGCGCCTCGCACAGCGACTGGCGGACTCGCTCGGAGCGCGGCTGCACGTGCGTGCCGTCGCCGAGGTCCCGGCGCCGTCGGCGATGCGGGTCACGGACTGTCAGCAGCGCGAGCGGAAAGCTCGGTCGCTGCTGGCGCGGATCTTGCGCGACCTCGACAGTCGAGCCGCCGGCGACGTGGTGGTCGGGACCCCCGGTGACGCGCTCCAAGCGCTCTCCCAGCACGTCGATCTCATGCTCACCGGCACCCCAAGCGACGCCAAGCACTGGCGACTGATCGACGCAATTGCGGCGGAGCGCCTGCTGGCACACGCCGGCTGTCCCGTGATCGTCGTACCCCGCGAAGCGTCCCCGCGCCAGGTCGCGCGCTTCGCCGTCCGGGTCGCGGCCGAGCCGTGATGGCCGACAATGAAGGAGCCCGGGACTCCGGCACGCACATCGCGAGCCTCGTGCCCACTTTCGACACGCGCACCATGCAGCAGGTCGTAGGGATGCCCCGGATTGTCGGTCCGGGACCGACCAGGGGGGACGGCGGGTGCGAAAGCGTGCGGATGTCCACCGTCGTTCTGCCGATACGTCCCGATCCTGAAGGGTGCCAAAACCCCGTTCCATCACGCCGCTGCGAGGTAGTACTCGTGCAGAAGTCCGCCGAGTCGATCCCTTCGCGTGACCTCCCCACCTGGGGGCGGCGGGAAGGTCGGTTGGGGCAGGGCTGGCGGGCATCGGCCGAGCGCCCTGTGCGGGCGCTCGCGGTTGTAGTGCTCGACGAAGACGCTCAGGACCCGCTCGAGCTGGCGCGATCCGAGAATCAATAGCCAGTCGAGGCACTCGGCGCGGGCGGTGCGGACAAAGCGCTCGGCGTAGGCGTTTGCCTGGGGCGCCCGAAAGGGCGTCAGGATCACTCTGACGCCTTCGCTGCGGAAGACCTCGTCGAAGCTGGCGACGAACTTCGAGTCGCGGTCGTGGATCAGGAACCTCACGTCGCCGAGAGCTCCGGAAAAGCTCAGGTTGCGCGCCTGCTGCACGACCCAGTGGCCGCTCGGATGCGCCGTCGAGCCGGCGAGGTGCACTCGGCGGCTCTTAAGCTCGATGAAGAACAGTACGTAGTAGCGGCGCAGGAACGCCGTCTCGACAGTGAAGAAGTCACAGGCGACGATGCTGGCGGCCTGTGCTCGCAGGAACTCCCGCCAGCTCGGCCCCGAGCGTCTCGGCGCAGGTCCAAGGCCAGCGCACGCGAGCAAGCGACGAACTGTGCTCGGCGAGACCGAGAAGCCGAGCTTCGCGAGCTCACCGGCGATGCGCTGGTAGCCCCAGCGCTGGTTCTCGCGCGCGAGACGCAGCACGAGCTCACGAGTCGCGGCCGGGATCGGCGGGCGGCCTGGGCCGCGGCGCGTGAATGTCCACCGTCGCCGCACGAGCTCGCGGTGCCAGCGCAGCAGGGTCTGCGGCGTGACGAGCAGACCATGGCGGCGCGCCGGCGGGAGCAGCCGGCCCACCGCGGCGAGGAAGGCGCGGTCACTCGATCGCAGCCGTGGGCGCTCGACCTGCCGGCGCAGGACATCGAGCTGATGGCGCAACACGATCAGCTCGATGTCCTTGACCCGCGCGGGCCGGCCGCTGCCAATCAGCAGCCTCAGCAGCGAGACGAAGACCAGGTAGACGAACGAGAAGAGCATCGCGCGATGCTCCCAGAGCCCGTCCGGCGCCCGCGCTCAGGCCAGATCAGGGTTTTGGCACCCTTCAGGAGCCGCATGAGCCTCCGGATCTGGCCAAGGCGCCCCGCGAAGTCCGACCAGAACGGGTCCGGCGCGAGGGCACTGTCGTCCATGCCGCCAGCGTAGTGCGCGTACACGACACGGTTGGTCGTGCTGACCCGCCGCGAAGGTTGCGTCGCCGAGCCGCCCGCGACGGTGCTGCTCGTCGATCGCGGTAGGGACCGCCGTTGCTGGCGGCCCCCCGCGCAGATCCCAGCGTGCGCTGCTAACGCACTGGGCTCCTGCCTTGGGTACGAGCGTAGAAGCGGTCGTCGGGCCAGGGGTGCTGGATGCGGACACGCGGTAGCCATCGGTCTGCGAGGCGATAGATCCGCTCCCAGGTCACCCGCGTGCGCTGGCTGCGGCGCCGTAGCGCTCGGAGCCAGTAGCGGACGATCTTGTAGCGGAAGGCGCGTAGCGCCTCGCTGTTGTCGGGCACGGCGTAGTAAGCGAAGTGTCCTCGCACAACGCTGGCCAGCCATTGGCCCTGTTCGGGGATGGGCAGGTGCCGGCGTCGCAGTAGCTCGACTTTGACGTCGCGCAGCTTGGCCCGCATCCGCTTCGAGTCGGTGATGCGCTTGAGCTTGAAACGCCCGGTCCTGGTCTTCGCGCAGATGTGCGTGAAGCCGAGAAACCGGAAGGTCTCAGGCCTGCCGAGACCGCGCGCCCGACGACTCTGGGCGGCGAACCGCCCGAACTCGATCAAGCGCGTTTTCTCGGCGTTCAGTTCCAGCGCGAACCTTGCCAGCCTGTCGCGAAGGTCCGCCCAGAACCGCTGCGCATCCTCACGATGCTCGAAGCCCACCACGAAGTCGTCCGCAAACCGCACGACGATCACCTCGCCGCGCGCGTGCCGACCCCGCCACTGGTGGGCCCACAGGTCGAAGACGTAGTGCAAGTAGACGTTCGCGAGCAACGGTGAAACCGATGCCCCTTGCGGAACGCCCTCGTCGCACGTCGTCCGCGCCCCGTCCTCGATGACCCCTGCGCTGAGCCATTTCTGGATCAAGCGCAGGACCCTCCCGTCCGCGATCCGGTGCTCCAAGAACCTCACGAGCCAGCGATGGTCAAGGCTGGTGAAGAACTCGCGGAAATCCGCGTCGAGCACCCAGTTCACGCGCTTCCGTTTGATCCCGGCGGCGAGCGCATCCAACGCGTGATGCGGGCTGCGCCCCGGCCGAAACCCATACGAGAAGCCGACGAAGTCCTGCTCGTAGACGGCGTTCAGCACCTCGACGACGGCACGCTGGAGGATCTTGTCCTCCAGCGCAGCGATCCCGAGCGGCCTTGACCGCCCGTCCGCCTTTGGTATGTACGCCCTCCGCGACGGCTTCGCCCGGTACGCCCCCCGCGCGACCCGGGCCTGCAGATCCCGAAGGTGCTCCTCCAGGCCGTGCCCGTAGTCCTGCCACGTCACCCCGTCCACCCCGGGCGCAGCCTGAGGACGAATCGCCCAGTAGGCCGCCCGCAGGCGATCGACGTCGACGTGGTGCAGGAGCGCCGTGAACCGCGCGTCCTTGTCCGTCTGTGCCACTCGGCGCACGCGATCCAGCTCACTCGGCGCGCTCTGCCCGGCTCTGCGTCCGGAGCGCGTTTCGCTGGTCGCGTTCCCCTCGGCCGGCCCCCTTCCCTCCACCGCCTCCGCAGCCCCGCCCTGGGCGTTGTTCGGCGGCTTCGCAGGTACTACGGGACCGTCTGACTTCCCACGATCGTGCATCACGGGATTACGGCCTCAGCCTTCCCCGCACGACCCGCCCAACCATCACCACAAGCGGGTGATCGTGGGACCTCCCGGTTCTCGCGCATGGAGATTCCGCGCATGCACAGGTTCTCCGACCCCGCGGGGTTCGCCAGCGGCTCGCGAAAACGCCACCGCGATGTTGCCTTCCGCCTTTTGCGAGGGCGTCGGCACCCCGAGCATCTTCCATTTCGAGGCTCAATAGCCCAGCCTGCGCGTACCCCTGCCAACGCTTCACCGACGCCCTCGCGGACGCCGACGCATGACTCGGGGCCACCGTGGATCGCTACTCCTTCGATGTAGAGCTCTCTCATCTCCTTCTCCATGCCGGTTTATCCCGGCGTACCGCGAAGGGGAAGCGGACGCAGTCGACGTTCCCGCCGGAGCATCCGGAGTGCTGCTCGTCGGCCGACTCGGAAGCGCGGCCGACGACGGGTCGCGCTCCCGCTCATGCCTCTAACCGAGAGCGCTGTCGCCGTACCGCCGCATTGCTTCAGCTTCAGCCGCCCGAAGACTCTGCTGCGACATCCTCCGGGCCTTCTTGTCCTTCGTGTGGTCGTCGGCGGCTTCACGCATCCAGGCGATGTAGGCGTCGAACTCGATGTCGGTCAGCGATTTCAGCCCACCAGGCTGGTGGGCGAGCTTCCAGACCTTGTGCATGTCTCTGATGGGCCCGCGCGCCACGCGACCATTATCGAGCAAGCCGGTTACTCGTTCCGCCTGGATGGAGCGCTCTGGCCGGCCCCTTGCGGGAACGCAGCTCAGCAGCGCTCCTATCGCGTGAGTGGGCTATGCAGTTCGCTCCCCCTGGCGACTCCGGCGGAGCCCGTCGGGGTGCCACCCATGCCGCGGTGTACCTCGTGCGGCGCGAGAGGCTCGCGCGGCTGCGTATCGCGGGGGGACTCGGGCTGAGCGGCCCAGGCGCCAGCGCAGCCGTGAGGGGCCCCAGATCGCGAAGGGGAGCGAAGCAGATAGCCCACTCGCGTGATTGCAGCGCTCTCGAGGTGAGGTCGTCTGCGCGGGAGCGCGCTCCTTCAGTTCCGCTTCGGCGTGAAGGTAGCGCTCGCCGCACCAGCGGAACTCGCGTGAACGCACCGTCCGCGGCGTGTTGACGTAGGCCACGAGCCCGCCTTGCGCCCCAGGACCTACCCACGTCCACCAGCGTGGCCACCGCCAGCCAGGCGGCGCGCCTCGCCGACCGACGGCGCGAAGGACGCTCGCGGAGCGGTTGGTGAATAGCCCCGTGAGACATGCAGTGAGACATTCCAGACCGTCCAGAGGGGGTCGGGGCGTCCCATGTGTCCCCCGATCGGCCTCAGGCAAGCCAAATCGGGACAGATGGAACAACCCGAACACGCGGTACACAAGGTTGAGGGCCTTGTCCGGGGTATCCCGGGTGGAGGTTCGAGTCCTCTTCGGCGCATCGAAAAGCCCGTGTTCATCGGGCTTTTCGCCTCTTCGGCGTCGTCTGCGGACGGCGCGGAGGAGGCGCGTATGGCCCGCCCACAAGGCCGCGGCCTTGTGGGCGGTAGGGCCGAGTCCTCTTCGGCGCACAGGCGACTTCTCGGCTCGCGTGCCGCCAGACCGAAGGTTACGAAGTCCACGAAGCTTTGTAAGGAGGATCCGCACGGCTGTTTCTGGGGCTGAGCTACGCGACTTCCGCCGCGGCACGCGGTGGCAGGTCGGGAGGGGCCTCGCCGCGCCCCATGTGCAAGATCTCTTGCAACTGCAGGATTTTGGGGGAGGGGCGACTACCGTCGCCCGCCGGGTTGACCATCCGCTCCCGTCGCCTGCCGGCGCTGACCGTCCTGATCGGGCTCGGCACCCTCGCCGCCGGCCCGAGTCAGCTTGCCTCCGGCCAAGCCGGGATCGAGAGCCAGCGACGCGCCGCGGACCGGCTCCATGGGCAGATCGCCGCTGAGAACGAGCGGCTGGCGCAGACGCGAGACGGGCTCGCGGTCGCGCAGCGGCGGCTCACGTCACTCGTCACGCGCGTGCGGGCGCGCGAGGCGCGCCTCGCCGGCGCACAGAGCCGCCTGATCGGCGCGCGCATCCACCTCTCGAAGCTGCAGCGCCGGGAGGCGGTCGCTAGGCGCACGCTCGCGCGCAACCTGGTCGCCCAATACGAGTCGCCGCAGCCACAGCTGGTCAACGTCGTCCTCGCCTCGACGCGCTTCTCGGATCTCTACGAGCGGCTCGCGTTCTACAAGCGCCTGTCCAAGAGCAACGCACGCATCCTCGACGAAACCCGCTACGCCCGCGCCGACGTCGCCGCCGAGACCGAGCACCTGCAGAGGCTCTGGACGCGATACGGCGCGCTCGCCCGAGCCGCGGTCGAGGATCGCGCGAGCGCCGACGCGCTCCGCACCGCGCTGCTCGTCCGCGAGCGCTCTCAGCTCGCACGACGCAGCGGCGCAACCGCGCGGCTCGCCGTCGTACGGACGCGCATCGCGAGGCTGGAGCGCGCCCGCGCCGTCGCCGCGCGCCGTGCGGCCGCCATCGGGAACGCGACGCCGCAGGCTCCGGCCACCACCCGATCGGGCGCCGGCGACGTCGTGAGCCACGTCATCGCGGCGGCAAACCAGATCGCGTCCACACCGTACGCGTGGGGCGGCGGACACGGCGGCGCGAGCGGCGGCTACGACTGCTCCGGCTCGATCAGCTACGCGCTTGCCGCCGGGGGTCTGCTCTCGAGCCCGCTCGACTCGACGGGCTTCATGAGCTGGGGTGAGCCCGGCCCCGGCGCCCGCATCACCGTCTACGCCAACGCCGGCCACGCGTTCATGGTCGTCGACGGCCGCCGCTTCGACACCAGTGCGCTGTCTGGCGGGGGGACGCGCTGGACCAGCCAGCAGCGGAGCACCGCCGGTTTCGTCGCCCGCCACCCGCCCGGGCTCTGACGGAGCCGCCCAGCATCTACGCTGAGGCGCGTGCGCATCGCGACGAGCGGTGGCCGAACGAGCGCGTCTTCACCTACTGGGACTACCGCGCGGGGATGTTCCACCAGGACTGCGGCATGCGGATCGACCTCGCCGATCCGCGCGAAGCGGGCCGGCATCGTCGCGACCGTGAAGTCCTCGGGCTGCACCCGGTCGAGCTCGTCCCACGACAGTGGCGCCGACACTGGGGCGCCGGGCTTCGGGCGGATGCTGGAGGCGGAGGCGATCGTCCTGTCGCGCGCGTTCTGGTTGTAATCGACGAAGATGCGCTCGCCGCGTTCCTCCTTCCACCACCTGGTCGTGACCTCGCCCGGAAGGCGCTGCTCCAGCTGACGGCCGAACGCGATCGCGGCGTGGCGCACGTCCGTGAACGTCCAGCGGGGCGCGATCCCGGACGTAGATGTGGACGCCGCGGCCGCCCGAGGTCTTCGGAAAGCCGACGTAGCCCAGCTCCTCGAGCAGGCCTCGCGCGACGCCGGCGACCCGTACCGCGTCGGCGAAGTCGGTGCCCGGCTGCGGGTCGAGGTCCAGCCGCAGCTCGTCGGGATGGTCGACGTCGTCGCTTCTCACCGGCCACGGGTGGAACGTGATCGCCCCCATCTGCGCGCACCAGCCGACCACCGCGATCTCGGTCGGGCAGATCTCGTCGGCCGTGCGACCTGACGGAAAGGCGATCCGGGCGGTCTGCACGTACTCCGGCGCGCCTTTGGGGATCCGCTTCTGGAAGAACGCGTCGCCGCCCCTCGGGTCCTCACGGGTCGCGAGCACCATCCCCGGATGGACACCCTTCGGCCAGCGCTCGAGCGTCGTCGGTCGCCGGTGCAGCACGCGCATGATCCGTCCCCGACCGCCAGGTAGTACCTGACGATGTCCAGCTTCGTGTGCGCGGCCGTGCCCGCGGTCGCCGGGAAGATGACCCGGTCGGCGCTCGAGACACGCAGCTCGCGCCCGCTGGCGTCGACGACGACCTCCCCAGAGCGAGCCACGGCGGCCGAGGATGCCATGAGCGTGAGACGCTGTCCCTCTCCGCAACCGAGGTAGGCGGGCGGAGGGGGAGGGGATTCGAACCCTCGATGCAGGGTGACCAAGTAGTGCGTTTCGAGCTACACTCTGCGTGTTGGCGTCTGCTCCTCCCCCGCTTTCCTTGCGCCTCGGCCGCGACGGCCTTCGTCAGCTCGACGAGATCGCGCGGCGGCGGCGCATCAGCCGCGCCGAGGCCGCACGCCAAGCGATCGCCGAGACCGCCGAGCGCGAGCGGCGGCGCGCCGGACTTGCGGCCGAGGCGAGGGCGCTCATGCAGGACGAGGGCTACGTGCGCGAGGCGCGCCAAGTCGCGGCGCTGATGGAGCACCTGCGTGGTTCGTGGTGACGTCCACGCCATCAAGCTGCCGCGCGGTCGCGGCCGGGCACCGCACGGCAGCCGCTACGCCGTGATCGTTCAGGCCGACGACCTGCTCGCACTCTCGACGGTAATCGTCTGCCCCACCTCGACGTCCGCACCGCCGGCGAGCTTCCATCCCGAGATCGAACTGGCAGACGAGCGCACACGCGTGCTGTGCGAGATGGTCGGTGCCGTGGACGCTCGCGCACTAGGCGACCACGTCGATCATCTCGGCTACGAGGACCTCCGAAACGTCGACGATGCCCTCATGCTCGTGCTCGGACTCCAGTAGCCGGAACGCTGCGACCACAGCCTGCTCAGCGGAGGGGGAGGGATTCGAACCCTCGGTGGAGGGGTTACGCCCACAACGGTTTTCGAGTCTCTCCCGATGCTGCCGAAATGCCAGTCGTAGAGCCAAGTCGCGTACTCGGGGGAAAGCCGTATCGCCAACGTCGAGTACGTGCGCTTCGACACGCCGAGGGTCGCCGTCACTACCCGTGGCGAGACGCTGCTTACTCGCGCGCGGCACGGCTCGCCGCTCGCCCAGCGCTCCGAGGAGCTCGCCGAGCGCGACGTCGTCGTCCTCGAGCGCGTCCCGGCCCAGCGCGCGGCCTGAGGGGACGCGGCGCACACCCTCGCGCTTCTGGGGGCAGGCGCCCGACGCTCGGCGAGAGCCGAACAGGCGCGCCGTCAGGCGGCGTGACGCTGCACGTCGGCCGTGTTCGGCGCGCGCTGAGGCTGGCGCTGCTGACGCGGCGCTCGACATGACAGGTCGTCATGAGGCGTCGGCTGGGCCTAGCGCGAGCCGACCGCCGACCGCGACGCCGCCACGAGCTCGTCGAGCCGGCACAGCTTCACGCGCGGGCGCCCGTGCGGCTCGCCCGCCGCGCGCTCGTGCGCGTCGATCGCCTCCCAGCCCTGCCAGGTGACGGCGTCGGGCGCCCGCTCGGCCAGCCAGGCCGACGTGGCCTCCGGATCGGGCTCGGGCGGCTCGTTCAGGCGGCCCGCCTCGGCGTCGGCGACGACCTGGGCGACGGTCTCGGCGGCGTCCTTCTTGTTCGTGCCGATCACGCCCGTCGGCCCGCGCTTGATCCATCCGGCGGCGTACTCGCCGCGCTGAGGTCGTCCGTCGGCGTCGACGACCCGACCGCGGTCGTTGCGGATGACGCCGCGGCGCTCGTCGAAGGGGATGTCGCCGACCGGCCGGCCGCGATACCCGATCGCGCGCAGCACCAGCCCGCACTCGATGGTCTCCTCCACGTCGGTCGCCACGGCGCGCGCCCGGCCGTCGGCGGCAGGCTCGATCCGGTTGCGCACGACCCGGATGCCGGTCACCGGCCCGTCCTCGCCCTCGCCCTCGCCGAGGATCTCCACGGGCGAGCGCAGGAACTTCAGCGAGATGCGGTGGCCCTGGCTGCCCGGCGGGCGCTCGGCGAAGCCGCGCAGGATGTCGACGTTGCGCCGGGCGGTCGGCTCGGCCTCCTCCTCGAGCCAGCGCCGACTGTGCTCGTCGAGCTCGAGCTCGGCGGGGTCGACGTCGACATCGGTGCCGGCGAGCTCGCCCAGCTCGCGCAGCTCGGGATTGGTGAACGCGGCCTGCGCCGGCCCGCGGCGTCCGAGGATGACGACCTCCTCGACCTGGGACTCCGCGAGCACGGCGAGCGCGTGGTCGGCGACGTCGGTGCGCGCCAGCTCGTCGGGATCGAGCACCAGCATCCGGGCGAGGTCGGTGGCGACGTTGCCGTTGCCGACGACGACCGCGCGCCGGACGGACAGGTCGAACGTCTCCTCGATCGCCTCGGGGTGGCCGTTGTACCAGGCGACGAAGGCGGTCGCCGCGTGCGATCCGGGGCGGTCCTCGCCGGCGATGCCCAGGCGGTTGTCATGGGTGGTGCCGAACGCGTAGACGACCGCGTGGTAGCGCTCGAGCAGGTCGGCCCGGGAGACGTGATCGCCCAGCAGGACGCCGCCGAAGAAGCGAAAGCCCGGCCTGGCCGCGGTCTTGTCGTACATGCGCGTGACCGACTTGATCTTCGGGTGGTCGGGCGCCACGCCGGAGCGGACCAGGCCGAAGGGCGTGGGCAGCGCGTCCAGGAGGTCGACCTCGAAGCCGGCCTTCAGCAGGGCCTCGGAGGCGTAGAAGCCCGCCGGCCCGGCCCCGACGACCGCGGCCCTCATGCGGGCGATCGGTGCTCCGCGCGCTCGCGCAGACGGAAGCGCTGGACCTTGCCCGTCAGCGTGCGCGGCAGCTCGTCGACGAACTCCACGATGTGGGGGTACTCGTAGCGGCGCAGCCGCTCCTTGCACCACCCGCGCAGCTCGTCGGCGAGCTCGTCGCTCGGCTCGCCGTCGCACTCCACGAACGCGGCGATGCGGCTGGCGTCCTCGACGGTCACGCCGACCACGCCGACGCCCTGGACGCGCGGATGCTCCATCAGCGTGTTCTCCATGTCGACCGGGGAGACCCACAGGCCGCCGACCTTGAGCATGTCGTCCATGCGCCCGACGTAGACGTAGGCGCCGTCCTCGCGGCGCTCGTAGCGGTCGCCGGTGGCGAACCAGTCGCCGCGCATGCAGCTCTTGGTCTTCTCGTGCTGGTGCCAGTAGAAGGCGGCGCACGAGTCGCCGCGGACCTCGAGCGCTCCCACCCCCGGCCCCTCGACGACCTCGCCGTCCTCGTCGACCACGCGCAGCTCGTAGCCGGGCACCGGGCGACCGGTCGTGCCCGGCTCGACGCGCCCCGGGCTGTTCGAGCAGAAGATGTGCAGCATCTCCGTCGAGCCGATCCCGTCGATGATGTCCAGCCCGAAGCGCTCGCGCCAGCGCTCGAAGGTCCGGGGCGGAAGCGCCTCCGCGGCCGACACGCAGACGCGGACGGAGTCGAACGCGCCGTCGGCCGCCGGGTCGCGCACGAGTGCGGCGTAGAGCGCGGGCACCGAGAAGAACACCGTCGGCCGCCGCGCGCGCAGCGTCTCGATGATCGGCGCCGGCCTGCTGGGGCCGG
>VAWY01000283.1:6623-9196 GCA_005888335.1 Actinomycetota bacterium | reverse complement strand
CGCGTGCCGCCGCCGAGCGTCTCGATCCGCGCATCGCTGCGCGGGTTGTGGAAGAAGACGAGCGACTGCCGCCGGGGCGACGCCCCCTCGAGCCCGACGACGCGGTGCAGCGTCGACACCCAGCGGTCGCCGGTCCAGCGCTGCATCAGGTCGCCGATGTTCACGACGAGGCCGCCTGGTGGCGGTTCGACCGAAAGCCACTCGCCGGCCCGCGTCTCGACCTCGAGCCCTGAGGCGTCGGAGCGGATGATCGTCAGGCAGCCGTAGTCGCGGTGGGCTCCCGCGCGCGCTCCGGCTGCGCCGGCGGGATAGTCGATCACGCGCAGGCTCGAGGAGCGGTCGTCGAAGTACGGAACCAGCGCCTCCTCCCGCAACTCGAGCGCAAGCGCGAACGAGCGTACGAGCGTGTCGGCGACGTGCAGCATCTCTGCGAAGTACGCGCCGTAGAGTCGGCGTAGCTCGTCGTTCGGCCAGGCGACGCCCTCGAGCGTCGGGCCCCAGTCGAGCGACGCCTTCCGGTCGGAGTTCGCGCCGAGCTTCTCCGCGCCGAGCGGGCGATAGACCGGCACGCCTGCGGTCTCGGCAGGCCCGCGGTAGCGCAGCTTCTCGTCCTCGCGCGACCTCCTCGATCAGCTCGTCCGCCACGCCGTGGCCGGTGACGGTGAGAAACCCGACCTCCTCGCACGCGCGTCGGACCTCGGCTGCGACGCCGCTCGGCCCCAGGGAGAGATCGACGGCAGGGATCATGCCGCACCCGGCCTGACGAGCCCCGCGTCGTAGGCGGCGATCACGGCCTGGACGCGGTCGCGAACGCCGAGCTTGCGCAGCACGGCGGAGACGTGCGTCTTCACCGTCGTCTCGCTGAGGAAGAGCTTCTCGGCGAGCTCGGCGTTCGAGAGCCCGCCGGCGAGCAACCGGAGGATCTCGCGCTCACGCTCGGTCAGCCGCTCGAGCGCGCCTTCGTTCAACGGCTCGGGCGTGCCTGCGAACCGCTCCACCAGGCGCTGCGTCGCCGCCGGGCCGAAGAGGGAGTTGCCGGCCGCAACGACCCGGATCGCGTCGACGAGCTCGGTCGGCTCGACGTCCTTCAGCAGGAAGCCGCTCGCGCCGGACCGCACCGCCGCATAGACGTACTCGTCGAGGTCGAACGTCGTCAGTACCAGGATGCGTGCCCGCGTTCCGGCTTCGACGAGCCGCCGTGTCGCCTCGACCCCGTCGAGGTTCGGCATGCGCACGTCCATGAGGATCACGTCCGGGTCGAGTTCCCGCGCCAGCTCGATCCCCTGCTCGCCGTCCGCCGCCTCGCCGACGAGCTCGAGGTCGTCGCGTTCGTCGAGGATCATCCGAAAGCCGCTGCGCACGAGCGCCTGGTCGTCGACGACGAGCACGCGAACCGTCACAGCAGAAACCGCGCCGCCACCGTGTAGCCGCCCCCGTCCGCCGGCCCAGCCTGGAGCGAGCCGCCGAAGATGACGACACGCTCCCGCATCCCGATCAGCCCCTGACCGCTGCCGCCGCCGTTCCCGATGCCGGCGCCGTTGTCACGCACCTCGACGTCCAGCGCGTCGTCTCCGTACCGAAGCGAGACGTCGGCGTGCGTCGCCCCGGCGTGCTTGAGCGTGTTCGTCAGCGCTTCCTGCACGACCCGGTACGCGGAGAGGTCGAGGGCCGGCGGCAATGGGCGCGGATCGCCTTCGACCTTGACGGCGACGTCGACGCCCGAGGAGCGGACCTGCGAGACCAGCGCGTCGAGCGCGTCGAGGCCCGGCTGTGGCGCGAACTCCGCGTCACCCCGTACAGCTTCCAGCAGGCGGCGCAGCTCGCCGAGCGCGGTTCGGCCGGTCGCCTCGATCGTCCGTAGCGCCTCACGCGCACGGTCGGGGCGCGCGTCGAACACGTCGTTCGCCGCTGCCGCCTGCACGACCATCACGCTGAGGTTGTGTGCGATCACATCGTGCAGCTCGCGCGCGATCCGCGCCTGCTCCTCTGCGACGGCACGCGCAGCCTCGACTTCGCGCTCCCGTTCGAGCCGGTCGGCTTTCTCCTCGAGCTCGCTCGTGTAGGCGCGCCTCGTGCCGAGGTTGTCGCCGAACACCCACGCGGCCGCGAATGGAATCAGACCGGCGATTGCCGGCCCGAAGCCTCCGACCGAGAGTGAGACCAGCGCGAATGCGGCTGCCGACGCCGCAGTGAGCCGGAGGGAACGGCGCCGCTCGAGCTGTGCTGCCACCGTGTAGGCCGCGATCGCCGTCGGCAGAGGGACGATGTGGGAGGACGTCACGACCGTGTACAGACTCGCGGCAGAGACGACGATGACCAATACGGCTGCCGGAAAGCGCCGACGCAGCAGGAGCGGCGCAACCTGCAGGACGGCCAGGAAGAGCTCGATGCCGTAGCGGTTCTGGTGGAGCTCGTTGCCGATGTAGGCGACGCCCAGCCCGAGCACGATCACCGTGTCGGCGAGATACGGATGCCGCCGGAGCCAGTTCCAGATCATCGGCTACTGGAACCGTACTCCGGCGGCATCGCGGTTACGCGTCGCGGCGGGTGTCGCGCCAGACGCCGGCGCGCAA
>VAWY01000283.1:0-6603 GCA_005888335.1 Actinomycetota bacterium | reverse complement strand
CGACTGCGGCGGAAACGGACATCGGTACGACATTCCCCTGCGACAGCTCCCGGCCCAGCACGTCCGGAGCGAGGCTGCCGAGCGCGACGCCCGGCACGAGCTCGCGTACCACGCCGAGCGCGCCGATCGAGGCAATGAGCGGTGTCAGCGCGAGCCTCCACGCGAGCACGATGCCGATCGAGTACGACCGCGAGCCGGTGAGGCAGGCGAGGCTGAAGGAGAGGATGTAGTAGAACGTCGCGCTCACTACGGTCCACAGACCGGTGACGAGGAGCAGGTGCGTGCTCGGCGCGGGATGCGCTCCGTCGGTCCAGAGGAGGGATGCTGCGGACGCGGCCCCGTACGCGACGACGACGAAGGGCAAGAGGTACAGGAGTCCGCCGGTGAGACGGGAGAGGACGAGGCTGACGCGTGAGCGGCCGGTGACCACGAGCTCGCGATACACCCCTGCGTCGAGATCGCCGCTGCCCGCCGCCGCGCCGACGATCGCCGCCGCGGCGGCGCCGAGCATCGAGAGCAGCCCGGTGCCGTGGCCGAGATTCTCGACTCCGCCCGCGACGCCGTAGCGGTCGGGGCTTGCGACGTGGAACAGCTCGATGATCGTGTACGTCGCGGCGATGGCGACGACGGTCAGGACACCGACGATCACGGACAGGCTGCGTCGCCGCCGGAGCTTGAGGAGGTCCGCTCGGACGAGCCTGGGGGTCGGGAGGGCGAGGGCGGTCATGCTGCGTTCTCCAATCGGGTCGTGAGCTCGAGGAAGCGCTGCTCGAGCGTCGCGTCTGCGGGCTCGAGCCGGTGGACTGCGAGGCCGGCCTCGACGAGCCGGCGGTTGAGAGCGGCGATCGCGCCGCCGTCTCGGAGCTCGAGGCGGAGCTCGTTGCCGTCGTCGGTGACGCTTGCGACGGCGGCGTGCGCCGCCAGGAGCACGCGCGCGCGGGCGGTGTCGTCCACGCCGACGACGAGCTGAGGCGCCTGGCCCCCGCGGAGCTCGTCGATCGAGCCCTGGGTGACGACGGTACCGCCGTCGACGATCGCGACGTGGTCGCAGGTCTTCTCGACCTCGTCGAGCAGATGCGAGGACAGCACGATCGTTCTGCCTTCCTCCACGAAGGAACGCACGAAGGCGCGGAATTCGAGGATGCCTGCGGGATCGAGCCCGTTCATCGGCTCGTCGAGGATCAGCAGCTCGGGGTCGGCGAGGAGGCAGCGGGCGATGCCGAGCCGCTGCCGCATCCCGAGCGAGTACGTCTTCACGCGGTCGCTCGCCCGGGCGGTGAGCCCGACGCGGTCGAGCGCTCCCACGATCAGGTCGAAGGCCTCGCTGCTGCGGGCGGCAGCCACGATTTGGAGGTTCTCGCGACCGGTGAGGTGCCCGTGGAAGCTGGGCTCCTCGACGATCGCGCCCACCCGGGCGAGCGCCTCCGCGCGCCGCTCGGGGACGGCCAGGCCGAGCAGGCGCATCGACCCGGCGGAGGCGGGCGTGAGCCCGAGGAGCATGCGGATCAACGTGGTCTTGCCGGCGCCGTTCGGGCCCAGGTAGCCGAATGCCGTGCCGCGCGGCACGCGCAGCTCCACGTCGCGGACGACCGTCCGCTCGCCGAACCGCTTCGTCAGTCCCTCGGTCTCGACGATGTATGGGGAGATCGATGTCGTTGTCATGCAGACATGGAAGCCGTCGCGCCATCGCACCGCCTCGGTCGCGAGTGCCGATCGCTCTCCTCCGAACGGAGGATCTTCAGATGGAGCGCTGGTATGCGCGGAAGCACCACGTCGCGAACAACGAGGTGGCCGCGGTCGCCGCGAGGAGGAAGAGGAGGTAGCCGCCGGTCGCGCCCCAGTGGCCGCCGGACACGATCGCGTTGCGCGCAGCCTGGACGCCCCAGTTCACCGGGTTGAAGCGCGAGAGCTGCTCGATCCAGTGCGGCATCTGCCTCGGTGGAATGAGGATCGCCGACAGGAACATCAGCGGCAGGCCGACGAAGTTTGCGGCGGCGATCATCGACGCCTCCTTGCGGACGAGCAGCGCGATTCCGTGCGAGAAGCCGGCGAATGCCATCGCGAGCAGCGCCGAGGCCGCGAACACGACGAGCCACCCTGGGAGGCCGCCGTGCACCCGCACGCCGAGCGCGAGCCCGAGCACGAGCAGCAGCACTGCCTGGAACACCGCGATCAGGCCGGCGCGCACGACCTGCGAGAGGATGATCGCGAAGCGTGACGCCGGCGCGGCAAGGAAGCGGTCGATCACGTGCCGGTCGAGGTCGCTGATCATCGCCATGCCCGACCAGCTGCCGCCGAAGAACGCGTTCATGCAGATGATCCCGGGCGCGAGGAACTCGACGTAGCTGTCCGCGCCGCCGCGTAGCGCACCGACGCGCGAGAACAGCTGGCCGTACAGGAGCAGCCAGATGAGCGGCTGGATCACCATCAGCGCGATCCAGATCGGCTCGCGCATGAGGTTGCGAAGCTGCCGAACGACCATCCAGCCCGTGTGGCGGAAGACCTTCACCGCTTGCCCGCTTCGTCCTCGGTTGCGAAGTCGCGACCGGTGTAGTGCAGGTAGACGTCGTCGAGCGACGGCCGCGCGGTGGTGACGGATGCGACCTGGAAGCCGTGTCCGTCGAGCGTCGAGAGGATCGTGGGGATCGCCTGCGCGCCGTTTGGCACGCGCGCTCGGACAAGACGCCCGTCGAAGCCCACCTCGGTCGCGTCCGCGAGCGATTGAACGAGCTGGGCCGCGTCTTCCATCCGCCCGTCGGCGTCCGCCAGCTCGACGGTCACGAGCTCGCCGCGGAGGTTCGACTTCAGCTCGTCGGGCGCTCCCTCGACGACGATCTTGCCGCGGCTGACGATCGCGACGCGTTCCGCCAGCCGGTCGGCCTCCTCGAGATAGTGCGTGGTGAGGAGGATCGTCAGGCTCTCCTGTGCTGCGAGGCGCTCGACCTCGACCCACAGCGCGGCGCGCGCCTCCGGGTCCAGGCCGGTCGTCGGCTCGTCGAGGAAGAGCACGCGCGGCCGGTGCACGAGCCCGATCGCGATGTCGAGACGCCGCTTCATCCCGCCCGAGTAGCCGCGCGCGACGCGGTCGGCGGCTTCGGCCAGGCCGACGAGCTCGAGCAGCTCGTCGACGCGGGTGCGGAGCCGCGCGCCGGCGAGGGCGTGGATGCGTCCCTGGAGCATGAGGTTCTCGCGCCCCGTCGCCTCCCAGTCGACGCCGGAGTCCTGTGCGACGTAGCCGATCGAGCTGCGGACGCGGTTCGGATGCCGCACGACGTCCTCGCCGGCGACGAGCGCACGCCCCGAGTCGGGCTGCGTCAGCGTCGCGAGCGTGCGCACGGTCGTCGACTTCCCGGCGCCGTTCGGGCCGAGCAGTCCGAACACCTCGCCCTCGCGCACGGAGAACGAGACGCCGTCGAGCGCCTGGACGTCCTTGTAGCGCTTACGCAGCTCCTCGACGACGATCGCATCCACAGAACGCCGACTCTAGCGAGCAGCGACAGGGTTCTCTTCTAGCTCTCGCTGACGCGCAGGCCGAGCCAGACGCCGGCGCAGCAGCCGACGAAGGAGAAGAGCAGCGAGGCTACCGAGAGCGAGCCGGCGCCCCAGAGTGCGGGCACGTAGCCGCCGACGAGCGCGCCGAAGGCGGCGCAGAGGCCGATCACCGAGCGTCCCATGCTCACCTGATCGGCTCTTTCGGTGCCGCTCGTGAGTGCGTCGTTAGAGTCCGCCGCCGTGGATCTCTACGAGTACCAGGGCAAGGAGCTCTTCCGGCGCGTCGGCATCCCGGTCTCGGACGGGCGGCTCGCCGTGTCGCCCGAGGAGGCGCGCGCGGCGGCGTCCTCGCTCGGCGGCCCCGTCGTCGTCAAGGCGCAGGTGCTCACCGGCGGCCGCGGCAAGGCCGGCGGCGTCAAGCTCGCCGAGGATCCCGCCGACGCCGAGCAGAAAGCGCGCGACATCCTCGGGCTCGACATCCGCGGCCACGTCGTCCGCAAGCTCTGGATCGAGAAGGCGTCCGACATCGCGAAGGAGTACTACCTCTCGATCGCGTTCGACCGCGGCGCCAAGAAGCCGCTCTTCATGTTCACGACGCAGGGCGGCGTCGAGATCGAGCAGGTCGCCGAGGAGAATCCCGATGCGCTCGTTCGCCTGCACGTCGATCCGTCCGAAGGCTTCCAGCCATGGGTGGCGCGACGCCTCGTCTACGGTGGCGGCGTCGACGATCCGAGCGAGCAGAAGCAAATCGCCTCGATCATCGAGAAGCTCTACCAGGCGTTCGTCGAGTTCGACGCGATGCTGTGCGAGGTCAACCCGCTCATCGTCACCCCGGACGGCGAAGTCAAGGCGCTCGACTCGAAGTTCACGGTCGACGACAACGCGCTGTTCCGGCATCCGGACGTCTCCGAGATGCGCGACACGGCCGCCGCCGACCCGCTCGAGGCCTTCGCGCGCGAGAAGGGCGTCACGTACGTGAAGCTCGACGGCAACGTCGGCATCTGCGGCAACGGCGCCGGCCTGTCGATGTCGACAGTCGACGTCGTCGCGCACGTCGGCGGGCGACCCGCCAACTTCTGCGATCTGGGCGGCGGCGGCTCGGCGCAGGGCGTCGTCGATGCGCTCGAGGTGATCACACGCGACCCGCAGGTCGAGTCGATCTTCTTCAACATCTTCGGCGGCATCACACGCTGCGACGAGGTCGCGCGGGGGATCCTCGAAGCGCTGGAGCGCCTCGACATGTCGAAGTACCCGATCGTCGTCCGGCTCGACGGCACGAACGCCGAAGAGGGCCGCAGGATCCTGGCCGAGGCGGGGAAGCCGAACATCCATCCCGAGGCGACGATGCTCGACGGAGCGCGGCGCGCGGTGGAGTTGGCGAAGTGACGGACGTCTGGAGCGACCGGGCGGACGCCTACCGGGAAAGCCCGATCCACGCCGCCGGCGACGACCTCGACCTCGTTGTCGAGTGGTGCGCACCCGCCGCAGGCGTGACGGTGCTCGACGTCGCAACAGGCGGCGGCCACGTCGCCCGCCGGCTGCGCGAGGCGGGGGCGACGGTCGTCACCGTGGATCCGGCACCGGGGATGAAGGCGGACGTGCTGGCGCCCGCCGATCACCTGCCGTTCGCCGACGCGAGCTTCGACGCCGTCGCGTCCCGGCTCGCGGCGCACCATTTCCCGGACGTCCTGGCCGCCGTGAAGGAGCTGGCGAGGGTCGCCGCCGATCGCGTCGTGATCTGCGACAACACCTTCG
The DNA here is from genome assembly GCA_005888335.1 of Actinomycetota bacterium. Next base: position 1,356 of record VAWY01000283.1, on the reverse strand, counting down.
TCTCCGAGTCGTCGGAGGAAGCCGACCGCGTCCGCGATCCGAGCCACGTGCGCAACTACGGCGTCGCCGAGTGGCACAGCTTCTTCGAGCTCGCCGGCCTCGAAGTCGCAGACGAGCGGTTCATGCACCGCCCGCTCCAGATCACTCCGTGGCTCGAGCGTGTGGAGTGCCGGGGAGCGGAAGCGCTGCGGGTGCGCGAGCTGCTCGGCGACCGCGTCGTCGACGACGTCATGCCGCTGCCGACGCTCGTGATCAAAGGAGTCAAGCGGTAGTGGCGATCATCGTCGACAACGACACGCGGCTCGTCGTCCAGGGTCTCACGGGGAGCGAGGGACGCTTCCACGGCCTGCGCAACAAGGCGTACGGCACCGACGTCGTCGCCGGCGTGACGCCCGGGAAGGGCGGGCAGGACGTCGAAGGCATTCCGGTGTTCAACACCGTCGCCGACGCCGTCGACAAGGCGGGCGCGAACACGAGCCTCATCTTCGTGCCGGCCCGCTTTGCGGCCGACGCGATCTACGAGGCGGTCGACGCCGGCATCGGAACCGTGATCTGCATCACCGAGCACGTGCCGGTGCACGAGATGCTGCATGCGTACACCTATTTCCGCCCGAAGGGGATCACCATGATCGGCCCGAACTGCCCCGGGGTGCTGTCGCCGGGGAAGGCGAACGTCGGGATCATTCCGGCGGAGATCTTCAGCGAGGGCTCGATCGGCCTCGTGTCGCGGTCGGGGACGCTGACGTATCAGATCGGCCACGAGCTCACGCAGCTAAGGCTCGGCAACTCGACGATCGTCGGCATCGGCGGCGATCCGGTCGTCGGCTCCTCGTTCATCGACGTGATCGCGAAGTTCGAGGACGACCCGCAGACCGAGGTGATCGTGATGGTCGGCGAGATCGGCGGCGACGAGGAGGAGAAGGCGGCCGCATACATCAGCGAGCACGTGACGAAGCCGGTGTACTCGTACATCGCCGGCTTCTCGGCCCCGCCCGGCAAGACGATGGGCCACGCCGGCGCGATCATCTCCGGCTCGTCCGGCACCGCGCAGGCGAAGAAGGAAGCGCTCGAGGCGCGGGGGATCCGGGTCGGCACGACGCCGACCGAGGTTGCGCAGCTCGTCGCAGACCACCTGAAGTAGGGCGCGGCCGCCACGGCCGCTAACCTGACGGTCGTGGGTGTCGTCTCCTTCGCGCGCGGTGTGCCCGCGCCCGAGTGTCTGCCCGTCGCCGAGCTCGCGGACTGCGCTCGCGCGGCGATCGAGCGCGACGGCACGTCCGTTCTCTCCTACGGCCCGGGCGGGGGCTACGGCCCGCTTCGCGAGTGGATCGCCGAGCGCCACGGCGTCGAGCCGTC
>VAWY01000280.1 GCA_005888335.1 Actinomycetota bacterium | reverse complement strand
GTACGGGCTGGTCAAGCCGCTGTTCCGGATGGAGGACCTCGGCGGGCGCACCTTCGGCGGCCCCAACCGGATCGCGGTGCGCGTCGGCGTGCGGATGGAGCTCGACGACGACGCGACCATGGCCGCGACGTTCCGGGTCGCCGCGGGCGAGCAGGTCGGCTTCTCGCTGCGCTGGGCCGCCCCGGACGACCCCGCGCCCGTGGCCTGCCCGCCCGACGAGGTCGCGGCGCGCCTGCAGGACACTGTCGACGCGTGGCGCTCGTGGGAGGGCGAGCACGACGTCTACGAGGGTCCGCGGCGCGAGCTCGTCAAGCTCAGCGCGCGCGTCCTCAAGGGCCTGACCTACCGCCCGACCGGCGCGATCGTCGCGGCGCCCACGGCGGGCCTGCCCGAGACCGAGGGCGGCGAGCGCAACTGGGACTACCGCTACGCCTGGGTGCGCGACGCCAGCCTGACGGTCGAGGCGCTGTACATCGGCACGTGCTCCGACGAGGCGGGCGAGTTCGTCTCGTTCATGACGTCGTCGGCCGGCGGGCGCGTCGACGAGCACCTGCAGATCATGTACGGGATCGACGGCCGCCACGACCTGGCCGAGCGCGAGCTCGACCACCTGCGTGGCTGGCGCGACTCGCGGCCGGTGCGGGTCGGCAACGGCGCGTGGAACCAGACGCAGCTCGACGTCTACGGCGAGCTGCTCGACGCGATCTACCTCTACCGCGAGGCGCTCGGCGATCTGCATCCGGAGATCCAGCGCTTCGTCGCCGATCTGGCCGACGTCGCCGGGCGGCGCTGGAACGAGCGCGACGCGGGCATGTGGGAGATGCGCGGCGAGCACCAGCACCACCTGTCGTCGAAGATGTTCTGCTGGGTCGCGCTCGACCGCGCGGTGCAGCTCGCGCCCAAGCTCGGCGGCTACGCCAAGCCGGACGAGTGGGCGGCCGAGCGCGACCGCCTCCGCGAGGCCATCCTCGAGCGCGGCTGGAGCGAGAAGCGCCAGGCGTTCGCCCAGGCCTTCGACAGCGACGAGCTCGACGCCGCGGCGCTGCTGATGCCGATCGTGGGCTTCCTCCCGGCGACCGACCCGCGCATGCGCTCGACGATCGAGGCGATCGCCCGCGACCTGACCGAGGACGGCCTCGTCCTGCGCTACCGCAACGAGGAGGGCGTCAACGCCGACGGCCTGGTCGGCGAGGAGGGCACGTTCGTGCTCTGCTCGTTCTGGCTGGTGTCCTGCCTGGCCCAGGCCGGCGAGATCGACCGCGCCGCGGCGCTGTTCGACCAGCTCGTCGGCTACGCCAGCGACCTCGGCCTGCTGGCCGAGGAGGTCGATACCCACAACGGCGAGCTGCTGGGCAACTACCCGCAGGCCTTCAGCCACATAGGCCTGATCGTCGCCGCCTCGCACCTCGACAAGGCGCGCTCGGCGCGCGCCTGAGCTACGGTCCGGCGCCGTGCATGACGTACCGCGCACGGCGCCGGTCCGCCCCGGGGGCCTGACGTGCCGCGAGCTCGTCGAGCTCGTGACCGACTACCTCGAGGACGCCCTCGATGCCGGCGACCGCGCCCGCTTCGAGGCGCACCTCGACGCGTGCGAGGGCTGCACCGCGTACCTCAGTCAGGTGCGCGCCACGATCTGGGCGGCCGGACACCTGTGCGAGCGCACGACGACGCCGACCACCATGGATGCTCTGTTCGAGACGTTTCGCGACTGGAAGCCAAGGAACGCGTAACGGGCGCAGCGGCTCACCCGATGCCGGCAAGCGACATCGCATACCACCCGTCCGCATCCGCCACCCAGCGCCGCAGGCGCATCCCGGCCTCGGCGTGAGGTTGTCCGAGTTCTCGTAGAAGTTTGAGCGGCGGTCCTCCCGCCCTCGTCCGCTCCGGTTGGGAGCGTTCAAGGCGCTAACCAAGTCCGAGAGGACAGGAGGAACCGCCGTGAAGAAGGTACCCGCGCCGAAGGTCGTCATGACCCTGGAGGCGCTCGAGAGCCCCCTCCCACCGCAGATTCAGGAGGCGCTCGGCGAGCTCGTCGGGGCAGCGAGGGAGGGACTGCTCGCGCTCAGCGTCGGTGTCGGGCTCGGAGTCGTGCACGAGCTGATGGAACTCGAGGTCGACGAGGTCGTCGGCCCCAATGACAAACCCCCGGTGCGCGCGAAGTCCTCACTCACACCGATGCACCGCGGTCGGCTCCCCGCATCCCGCCGCCGCCACGGGCAGAACTACAGGCCACCAAGCCGGGGGTCTGTCCCCTTCCGACGATCGATCCCCTCACAGCGGGACTCGCAGCCCCCAGCCGCGTACCCACCCGCTACCCATCGGACGCCGATTCGTACGCCTCGCCGCGGGCGAATTTGGCTCGGCAGAGCGGTTCTCGTGAGCGCGCCCTGCAGGATTCGAACCTGCGACCTTCGGCTCCGGAGAAGGTGGTCCTAGCTTGCGCGCAAGTCGCGTTCTCATGGGGAATTGCCTGCACAGGGACGCTTTTCCAGATGACACGAGCGGACTCGAGGGCGCATATGGCGACACGATTTGTTCCCACCTCGTTCCCACCCTGGTTCCCACCCCGGAGGACGGCGCGGACGCCGATCCGGATCGCGTCCCGGTCCCTTCGCCGAGCCACGTCAGCTTGAGATCGTTCCAGTGTGTGGTCGTCCTGCCGCGGGAACCTTGGCATGCTCCGTCCTCGCGTCGGCGGTCGATCGGCGTTCAGGCGGAACGCTAGCTGCGCATGGGTGTGCCCGCGCGCGGGGGCAGCTGTGCGTCTGTATGCGACATCGATGAGGCGTCGTTCCTCGCATTCGTCGACCACCAACCGGCTTGCGCTACGTCGGCGAACGCGCGGCGTAGTCGCCCGAGGGGAGCGAGCGGAAAAGGCGCAAGCGCACGTCCTGGTGCAGCTCGACAGAGCTCGCGATCCCGCTCAAGCGCTGTTCCAGGCGCGGCGGGACGCACGTGCCCTTCCAGTCTTTGACGAGCTCGAGGAACTCAGCGGCGGAGTCGTAGGCGTCGGTGACCACGATGCTGCGCTCGACGTCCAGCGCGTACCGGCCCTCCTCGACGACCTCGCCGGTCAGCCCGTCGATGGCGTCGATCGTTGCGCGCCATGCGCGCATGTCCAGCGTGCCGACCGCGACGCCGTCGACCTCGAGCGGCGGTCGTGCGGAGACCGGCTGGGTGTCGATCATGAGTCCGCCGGGTTCGAGTGCGGCGTGGATTCGGTGCAGGGCGTTCACGACGTCCTCCGGCGCAATGCATCAGAGCGACCAGCCGCAAAGCGCGAGGTCGAAGCGCCTTCGTGGGACGTCGAGCGCCTCAGCCCCGTGGGCAGCGAACCGGACGCGGTCGCGCAGCTCGCGCGCGAGCGACGTCTTGGCTTGGCTCACCCGATCAGCGTCCGGATCGAATGCGTAGACGTGCGTCGCGCGTGCGGCCGCGAACGAGGTCAGCCGACCGACGCCGCAGCCGACTTCGAGGATCCGCTTTCCCGCGAGGTCGACCGTCGCCGCGATCGCCGCGGCCTCGACGCCCTCGGGGTCGCGGCGCTGCATCAGTAAGTGAACGTCATCGCGCCGTCGCCGGCGAACTCCATCAGCGGCGTGGCCCCCTTGAGCTCGGCGTTCTCGACGAGCTCGGACGCGTCGAGCGATCGCTCGTTGAAGCAGATCGGGCAGACGTAAAAGCGCCCGCCCTTCTCGATGAACTGCGCGTGCAGACGCTCCCCGGGAGGCTCCTTGTCGGCCCGGATGCCGTCGGCGTAGCCGCGCAGCCCGAGTCGCACGCCGTCGGACGTGAGCCACATCACGACGTCCTTCCCCTGGTCGAGCGCGGAGCCGACGATCACGCGTCCGTTGCCGGCCACGTCAACCCCGCTTGGCGTAATCGCCGAACTCGCCGAAGTCGAGCACGACGCACGCCTCGTCGCCGACGACCTCGGCGTCGTGGCCGGGCGGGATTGCGACGACGTCGCCCGGGCCGGCCTCGCCCTCGCTGCCGTCATCCATGAACACGCGCATGCGGCCCGACATGACGTAGCCGAGGTGCGACACCTGGCACGAGTCCGTACCGGCGATCGGCTTGACGTTGGTCGACCACCGCCAACCCGGTTCGAACGTGCCGCGGCCGATCACCTGTCCGCCGACGTTGACGACGTCGGCCTGGCCCTTGCCCTCGAAGGGCCGTGTCTCGTCCGGGGAGTCGAAGTTCTTGACCTCGAGGCCCGCCATAACAGCTCCTCCTCTATCGGTTCGGCTTGGTGGCGCGGATCGTCGAGCCCATGGCGCCGAACTTCTCGGCCTTGCGGCGCGTGTCCTCGAACGCCGAGCGCGCGTAGGTGTCGACGAGCTCGCCCTGCTGGATGTCCCTGTAACCCCGCGCGACCAACTGCCGCGCGTGCTCCCCGGACAGGAGCGCGCCGGCAATTCAGCCGGTCCAGAGGTCGATGCGCTTGCGCGCGTCCTCGGAGACCTCCTTGTGGATGACGACGTCGGCGATCTGCAGGCGCCCGCTCGGCTTGAGCACGCGGTCGATCTCGGCGAAGACAGCGTCCTTGTCGACGACCAAGTCGATCATCGACGGAGCCGTCTTCGAGCGGCAGCGACTCGATGAGCCCCTGGTGGAGCTCGACGTTCTCGAGGCCCATGGCGTCGGCGCTCTCGCGCGCCCGGTCGAGCATGGCGGGCGTCATGTCGATGCCGATCGCGCGACCTTCAGGGCCGACCATCTGCGCGGCGATGAGCAGATCGGTGCCCGCGCCGCAGCCGAGGTCAACGACGGTCTGGCCGGGCTCGAGTCGCCCGAGCAGAAAGTGGTTGGCCACGCCGGCGAAGCTCTCGGCGCTCGGGTCGGGCACGCGCGAGAGCTCGGGCTCGGGATAGCCGAGGTCCTGCGCCCATGCGCGGCCGGTGGGGAAGATGAAGTCGCGGTCCTGCTCGGTGGAGACCTCGGTGTAGGTCTTCTGGATCTCTCCGCGCAGGACGTCGATGTCGACGGGTGCGTCGGTCGTGCTCATGTCGTCACCGCCTGGTTTCGCGGGTTGTGGCGATCCCACCAGGCCAGCGCCTCGGATGGGAGGCAGAGGTTCGTCGCGGTGACCGTGGCGCAGGCGGCGATGAGCAGGCCGCCGAGCACGAGAGCCGCCGTCGTCGCGCCGGCAAGGAAGAGGACGCCGTCGGTCGCCAGCATGACCGTCGCCAGCTTGAAGGCGTGCCGCCGTCGCGTCGGGTTGGGCGGCAGCGCCGGACCGCCCACCACGTGATGCACCGCGCCGTTCCAGAGGTAGTCGAAGGGATGACGCGCGGTGAATCCGGCGATTGCGCCGATCGGCGCGAGGGCGATGAGCATCGTTCCCGCCTGCAAGGCCAGCGCGGTGACGACCAGCGCGAGGCACAGGCCGGTGGAGAAGCGCAGCCCGACGGCGAGCTCGCGCTTCTCGGCGTCGCTGAGGCAGTAGCCCTGGGTGGTGAGGTTGTTGCGCATCCATGCGGTCATGCAGGTCTCCTCAGGCGGCTCGGCGGCGTTTGCCGGGCGGCGCCGCGAGCCGCCATTCGGGCCAGCCGTCTTCCAGGCGCCGCGCCGGGCGGCCCGCCGCACGCAGGCGGCGAACGGCGTCGTGGGCATAGGCGCAGAACGGGCCGCGGCAGTAGGCCACGACCTCGCGATCGCCCGGCAGCTCGGCCAGGCGCTCCTCGAGCTCCTCGATCGGGATCGAGCGCGCGCCGTCGATGTGGCCGGCCTCGTACTCCTCGGTGGGGCGGACATCGACGAGCACGACGTCGCCGCGGCGCAGCCGGGCGATCAGCTCGTCGCGGCCGATCGCGTCGACGTCGCCACCGAGGTAGTCGCGAGCGGCCCGCTCGACCTCGGCCAGGCGCGCGACCGATGCG
>VAWY01000006.1 GCA_005888335.1 Actinomycetota bacterium | reverse complement strand
GGCCTCGTGCAGTGCCGACAGCGTCTGGGAACGAAGGAGCGTCGGTGCGAGGAGCTCGTGCGCGCCTGAGACCTCGACCTCCGCGCTCGCTAGGTGAAGGACGGCGCTGGCGTCGACGACGAACCTGGTCACGGGTACCTCAGACTAGTCGTACGAGACGAACTCGAGCAAGCTCCCGTCGGGATCGCGGAAGTACACGTGCCGACCGGGATAGCCGAGCGGCCCGACGGCGTCGAGCGGGCCTGCTTCGATCTCGATGCCATGAGCCTCGAGCCGCGCGATCGCGGCTTCGATCGGGCCCTGCCAGACGAAGCAGAGGTCGCTGTTGCCGGGACGCACCGGATCGCGTGCGACCCACCGTGTGTCGAAGCCGGGCCCGTGGACGCTCAGGAACTGGTCGCCGATCCTGTAAACCCAGCCGGCGCCGCGCGGTACGAGCTCGGCGCCGACGACGTCGCGATAGAACGCGTTCGAGCGATCCCAGTCCGAGATCGCAATCACGCAATGATCGATGCCGACGATCATGACGTCGCGACAATGACGGCTTCGCGTCCACGCAGCTCGAGCGTCCCGTCGAGCACCTCGTCGTCACGGTCCCGGTCGCTACCGATCACGATCGCCCCTTCGACGCCCTCCAGGCGCACCGGCCCGCCGCCGAGGTTGAGCGCGACGTAGGCGCCGCCTGCGCGGCGGAAGGCCCAGACGTCCTCCGGGGCGGCGACCGCCTCATAGGCGCCGCTCAGCAGCCGTCGGTGCTTGCGGAGCGCAATCAGATCGCGGGTGAGCACGAGGATCGACCCTGGGTCGTCCCGCTGGTCGGCGACGTTGCGGTCGCGTGAGCCGATCGGCAGCCACGGCCGGATGCCGGGCTCCGTGAACCCCGCCCCGTCGTCGTCCCGCCAGACCATCGGCGTCCGACACTGGTCGCGCCCGACCATGTCCAGCTGCTGCTCGGTCGGGACCGGCACCGCCTCCATCCCGATCTCGTCCCCCTGGTAGAGGATCGTCGCCCCGCGCAGCGCGAGCAAGCCGATCAGCGCGCAGCGGATCGCAGCCTCGTCTCCGTCGCACCAGCGGCTCGCGAAGCGTGGATCGTCGTGGCTCGAGCCGTGCCAGACGGGCGTCGCGCCGGCCGGCATCAGCTCCTCAGTGCGGGCCACGACCGCCGCCAGCTCCTTCGCGACGAACGGCGCGTGCAGGAAGATGAGGTTCATGCAGAGCTGTAGCCCGTCGGGCACGACGTACTGCATCAGCGAGTCGAACTGCATCACGTAGGTCTCGCCGAGCAGCAGCCGCTCAGGGACGAACTCCTGCGCGACGCGGCGGAAGCGCCGGTGCACGTCGACGGCCTCCGGACGGCCGAGGTTGTACTTCGGCCACTGGCCGATCCGCTTCCAGGTCGGCGACTCGTCCGAACGCGCAGGCGGGTTGTCGCGCAGCTCCTTGTCCTTCACGAGGGCGTGTGCCACGTCGATCCGGAAACCTGCGATGTCCCGTTCGAACCAGAAGCGGAGGATGTCGTCGAAGGCCGCGCGAACGTCCTCGTTCCACCAGTCGAGATCGGGCTGCTCGGGGAGGAAGTTGTGCAGGTAGTACTGGCCGCTCTGCTCGTCGAGCGTCCACCCCGGCCCGCCGAAGGAGGACTTCCAGTTGTTCGGCGGCGAGCCATCCGGCTTCGGGTCGCGCCAGACGTACCAGTCGCGATTGGCAGGATCGCGGAACCACCCGTGCTCGTTGCTCGTATGGTTCGGGACGAGGTCGAGCAGGACCCGGATCTCGCGTCGGCCGGCCTCCACGATCAGCTGCTCGAGGTCAGCGAGCGTCCCCAGGTCGGGATGCACGTCGTAGAAGTCGGCGACGTCGTACCCCCAGTCCTTGTTCGGCGAGGGGAACGTCGGGCTGAGCCAGAGCGCGTCGACGCCGAGCCACTCGAGGTGGTCGAGCCGCGAGGTCACGCCGCGAAGGTCGCCGATCCCGTCCGCGTTGGAGTCGGCGTACGACCGCGGGTACACCTGGTACAGCACGGCGTTCTCCCACCAGATCAGACGGGCTCCCGCAGGCGCCCGCGGTTCGTCCACCCGTGGAAGAGTGCGCCGCCGACGAGGAGCGCATCGCCGACCGCGATCGCCACGTCGGCGAGGTTGAACGCGACGCCGCCGTGCGCGAACGGGTTCGGCACGCCGCCGTCCCACGCGAGCCCGGTGACGAGTGTTGCGAGCGCGCCGCCGGCCGCTATGCCGGCACCGAGGGTCACGATGTGCGACCGCACTCGTGGAGCGAGCAAGAGCAGCCCGGCCGCGAGCACGACGGCGCCGACCAGCACCACGGGCGAGCGTGGATGGCGCCGCGGCCGTGAACGCGAGGCGCACTCAGACGCCCTTGGGCGCCTCGACGACAGCCGGCTGGCGCTCGCCGCCGAGGTCCGGGTGCTCCTCGAAGCCGTACTTCACCACCGGGTGCTTCGCCGCGCGCACCTCGTCGAGCCGCTTGACGGGCCGGTTGTGCGGCGCCTTCTTCAGGAGGTCGGGGCTCTCCGCGGCCTCGCGCGCGATCGCGAGCATTGCGTCACAGAACGCGTCGAGCGTCTCCTTCGTCTCGGACTCGGTCGGCTCGACCATCAGCGCCTCCGGCACGATGAGCGGAAAGTAGATCGTCGGCGGATGGAAGTCGTAGTCCATCAGCCGCTTCGCGACGTCAAGCGCGGTGATGCCGTACTCCTTCTTGAGGTTGCGCGCCGAAGCGGCGAACTCGTGCATGCAGAGCCGGTCGAACGGCAGGTCGTACGTGTCCTTCAGGCGTGCAAGCACGTAGTTCGCGTTCAGCACGGCGGCCTCGGACATCTCGCGCAGCCGCGGCCCGTACATGCGGATGAACGCGTACGAGCGCACGAAGACGCCGAAGGGGCCGGTGTAGCCGCGAACCTTGCCGATCGACTTCGGCCGGTCGAAGTCGAGGCCGAAGCTCCCATCGTCTTTGCGGATGACGGCCGGCACCGGGAGGTAGGGCTCGAGGATGTCGCGCACGGCGATCGGTCCGCCGCCCGGCCCGCCGCCGCCGTGCGGTTGTGAGAACGTCTTGTGCAGGTTGATGTGGACGATGTCGAACCCCATGTCGCCGGGACACGAGATGCCGCACACGGCATTCAGGTTCGCGCCGTCGTAGTACATGAGCGCGCCGGCACCGTGGAAGATCTCCGTGATCTCCTCGATGTTCTCGTCGAAGAGGCCGAGGGTCGACGGGTTCGTCAGCATCAGCGCGGCGGTGTGCTCGTCGACCTTGCCGCGCAGGTCCTCGATGTCGACGTTGCCGCGCGCGTCGGTCTTCACGTTCGTCAGCTCGTACCCGGCCATCGTCACCGAGGCAGGGTTCGTGCCGTGTGCCGTGTCGGGGATCACGACCTTGCGTCGCTGCTCCGACTCGCCCCTGGTCGCGAAATGGGCCCGGACGAGCATCAGTCCGGTCAGCTCGCCCTGCGAGCCGGCCGCCGGCTGGAGCGAGACGGCGTGCAGGCCGGTGACCTCGGCGAGGATCTCCTGCAGCCGCCACTCGAGCTCGAGCGCTCCCTGCGCTCCCTCCTCTTCCTGGAGCGGGTGGAGATTCGCAAAGCCCGGCAGGCTCACGAGCCGCTCGTTGACGCGCGGGTTGTACTTCATCGTGCAGGACCCGAGCGGATAGAAGCCGGTGTCGATCCCGAAATTGCGCGTCGAGAGCTCGGTGAAGTGCCGGATCAGCTGGAACTCCGGCACCTCCGGCAGCCGCGGGGGCTCCGAGCGCCGCAGCTCCTCCGGGATCTCAACCGCGGGCAGGTTCTGGTGGCGTGGGATGTTCGACGCGCGACGGCCCGGCCGCGACTTCTCGTAGATCAGCTTCACGCCGTCACCTCCGCGAGCACGGCGGCGAGACGGTCGATCTCCGCCGGCGTGCGCTTCTCGGTGACCGCGACGAGCAGCACGTCGTCCATCCCTTCGTAGTCGCGCCCGAGCGCGTAGCCCGGGTGGACGCCCCGCTCGCGCGCAGCGGCGATCACGTCGCGCGCGTTCCGTCCGACCCGCACTGCAAACTCCTTGAACGTTGCCCGATCTGCAAACACCGGCTCGAGGCCCGCACGCTCCTGCAGCTGACGTTTCGCGTACCCGGAGAGCGCCAAGCAGGTCTCCCCCACCTCGCGCAGCCCCTGCGGTCCGAGCCACGTCAGGTAGACGAGCCCTCCGAGCGCCAGGAGGGTCTGGTTCGTCGTGATGTTCGACGTCGCCTTCTCACGCCGGATGTGCTGCTCGCGCGTCTGCAGGGTGAGGACATAGCCGCGCTCGCCCGCGGCGTCTACCGTCTCGCCGACGATCCGCCCGGGCATGCGCCGGATGAACTCCTGGCGGGCCGCGAGGAAGCCGTAGTGAGGGCCGCCGTAGGCGGGGAAGTTGCCGGCCCCCTGCCCCTCGCCCAGCGCGATCGCGCAGCCGTAGCGCGCGGGCGCCTCGAGCACACCGAGCGACAGCGGGTCGACGTGCGCGACCGCCAGCGCCTCGGCGTCGTTCGCCGCGGCCGCCAGCTCGGGAGCCGGCTCGAGGCAGCCGAACATGTTCGGTTGCTGGAAGATCACGGCTGCGGCGCCCTCGGCCACGCGGCGAACCTCGTCGGGATCGGTCGTGCCGCCGCGATGCGCGACCTCCACGACCTCCAGCCCGAAGCCCGGCGCGTACGTCTTCACGACCTGGCGGACCTGCGGATTCGTCGCCTCGGTGACGACGACCTTGCGCCTCCCCGTGGCGTGCTTCGCGATGTAGCAGGCGTCCGCGGTGACGGTCGTGCCGTCGTAGCCCGACGCATTCGAGACGTCCATGCCCGTCAGCTCGCAGATCGCGGTCTGGTATTCGAAGATCGCCTGGAGCACGCCCTGGCTCATCTCGGGCTGGTACGGCGTGTACGCGGTCAGGAACTCGCCGCGCTGCAGCACCGCGTCGACGACGGCGGGCACGTAGTGGTCGTAGATGCCCGCCCCGAGGAACGACAGCTCCCGCGTCGTGTCGTGGTTGCGGGCGGCGAGCTCGCCGAGATGGGCTGCGAGCTCGGGCTCCGAGAGCGCCGGTTCGAGCGCGAGCGCGCCGTCGAAGCGGACGCCGGCGGGAATGTCGCGGAAGAGCTCCTCGACCGACGAGACGCCGATCGTCTTCAGCATCTGCGCCCGGTCGTCGTCGGTGAGCGCGAGGTACGGGTGGCTCACTCGTCCCGCTCCCGGCGCTCCCGCTCCCGCTCCTCGGTGAGCTCCGTCGAGCCTACGCTCACTGCTCCCGCTCCCGGCGCCGGCCAAGCCGGCGCCTCCGCTCCTCGGTGAGCTCCGTCGAGCCTACGCTCACTGCTCGGCCAGAAGCTGCGAGTACGCGCTGACGTCGAGCAGCGAACCGACCTCAGACGGATCGGACAAGCGGATGCGGACGAGCCAGCCGGCGCCGTACGGATCCTCGTTGACCGTCTCGGGCGCGTCGACGACTGCCTGGTTCACCTCGAGCACCTCGCCCGAGAGCGGCGCGATCACATCGGAGACCGCCTTCACGGACTCGACCTCGCCGTACGTCGAATCCTTGTTCGTGTACGAGCCCTGCGTCGGCGCCTCGAAGTGGACGAGCTCGCCAAGTGCATCCTGAGCGAACCACGTGATGCCGAGTACGGCCTCGTCGCCCTCGATGCGGGCCCAGTCGTGCCCGGGGTGGTACTTCAGGTCGTCGGGATACGACTCGGCGGTCACGTGCCCTCCCTCTTGTAGATCGGCTTCTTCACGACCCGCGCCACACGCGGCTTCCCGCGCACGTCGATCGTCAGCCTCGTGCCCGGCGTAGCCTGCGCGCTCGGCACGTAGCCCATGCCGATGCCGACGTCGAGCATCGGCGAGTGCGAGCCCGACGTGACCTCGCCGCCACCCTCGATCGGCATCCCCTGTCGCGGGATCGCTTTTTCCTCCATCACGAAGGCGACGAGCCTGCGCTCCGGGCCCTGCTGCTTGATTCGCCGCACCTCCGTGGCGCCGGTGAAGTCCTTGTCGAGTGCGCAGGTCCAGCCGAGCCCGGCGGAGATCGGATCGGTGTCGGGCGAGATGTCGTTGCCGTGGAGCGGGAAGCAGGCCTCGAGCCGTAGCGTGTCGCGCGCGCCGAGGCCGCACGGCGTGACGCCGCGTGCAAGCACGGAGTCCCACAACGTCCCTGCGTCCTCGGCCATGCAGAGGAGCTCGCAGCCGTCCTCGCCCGTGTAGCCGGTCCGGTTCGCCATTGCCTGCACGCCGTCGATCTCGACCTCGGCGAACGTGTTCTTCGCCGCGGGCTCGAGACCCAGCTTCGCGATCGCGTTCGGCCCCTGCACCGCGAGCAGCCCGTACTCGTCGGAGACGTCGCGAACGTCCGAGCCGCTGATCTCGTGCTCTCTCAGCCAGGCGTAGTCGGCCTCCCGATTCGACGCATTGACCACGAGCAGGTACCGGCACCGGTCGAGCCGGTAGGCGATCAGGTCGTCGATGATCCCGCCGCGATCGTTCGTCAGGAGCGTGTACTGCGCCTGGCCCGGGGCGATCCTGTCGAGATCGTTCGAGAGCAGACTCTGCAGTAGCTCGAGGGCGCGCGGCCCCTCGACCTCGACCTCACCCATGTGCGAGACGTCGAAGACCCCGGCATCGGCCCGGACGGCGCGGTGCTCCTGGATGACGCCCTCGTACTGGACGGGCATCTCCCAGCCCGCGAAAGGCACGATCCGAGCGCCGAGCGCGACGTGCCGGTCGTGGAGCGGCGTCTTCAGCAGGGTCTCGGGCGCCATGCGGAGACGATCCTAGTGTTTGCCCCCGGCGCGGCGTTTGCCCTTGAAACGGGGCCGCCCCGACTCATCCAGGGATGGGCCGGGGCGGCGGACCGGGTCGTGGGGCTGGCTTCAATACCAGCCCTTGAGGGCAGCGGTCTAATACCGCGGCACCTGCGAGGCGAAACCTCCGGATTTCGACATGAAACGCGGCTACTCGTCGCGGAGGAACGAGGGCACGTCGAGCGCCTCGTCCGTGACCTCGAAGCCGCCGGCCAGCGGGGCGGCCGGGATCGGCGCCTCGAGCCCGGATGCGGTGCGGCGGCGCCTGCGGGCAGCGCCGAAGCCGGTCGCGATCACAGTCACCCGAACTTCGTCGCCGGACGCGTCGTCGATCACGGCGCCGAAGATGACGTTGGCGTTCTGGTCGGCTGCGCTCGTCACGACCTCGGCGGCCTCGTTCACCTCGAAGAGGCCGATCTCGGCGCCGCCGGTGATGTTCAAGAGGATCCCGGTCGCGCCCTCGATCGACGTCTCGAGCAGGGGCGACGAGACCGCGGCGCGCGCCGCCTCGGCTGCACGGTTCTCGCCGGAGGCGACGCCGATGCCCATGAGCGCCGAGCCCGCCTCGCGCATGATCGTGCGCACGTCGGCGAAGTCGAGGTTGACGAGGCCGGGCACGGTGATCAGGTCGGTGATGCCCTGAACGCCCTGGCGGAGGATGTCGTCGGCCATCCGGAACGCGTCGACGACGGAGGTCTTCTTCTCGACCACCTGCAGCAGGCGGTCGTTCTCGATCACGATCAGCGTGTCGACGCGGTCGCGCAGGTCCTCGATCCCGACCTCGGCCTGCTGGGCGCGCTTGCGGCCCTCGAAGGCGAACGGTTTCGTGACCACTCCGACCGTGAGCGCGCCGAGCTCGCGCGCGAGCTCGGCGACGATCGGTGCCCCGCCGGTGCCGGTGCCGCCGCCCTCGCCTGCGGTGACGAAGACCATGTCGGCGCCCTTCAGCGCCTCCTTCAGCTCGTCGCGGCTCTCCTGCGCCGCGGCCCGCCCGACCACCGGGTCGGCGCCGGCGCCGAGGCCGCGCGTCGCGGCCGAGCCGATGTGGAGCTTCATGTCGGCGTCGCTCATCATGAGCGCCTGCGCGTCCGTGTTGACGGCGATGAACTCGACGCCGGTGAGGCGGGCGTCGACCATCCGGTTGACGGCGTTCGTGCCGCCGCCGCCGACGCCGACGACCTTGATGACCGCGAGGTAGTTGCCCGACTGGTCGCGCGTGCTCATGGGGCCGTCACCTGAAGCTTTAGTAGAGGATTGGGGCGGGGAACGAGGCTTCGCTGCGCAGGGTAGAGACGCGGATTCTCGCTGTCAATCAGAGGTCGACGCTTCATCATGTCAATCTCTACTTGAGAGTTGAGGGTTCTCCTGCCCGGCAACGGGGCGCTCGGGGACGCTGACGTCGACGTAGGTGACCCCCGGCGGCAGGTGCCGGAGCGCCCGGCGGACGATCGCGAGCTTGAGGCGGACGTCCGTCGGCTCCCCGAGGCGCAGCTCGAGCCCCGAGTGGAGCCGGTACACGAGCTCGCCGTGGGCGAGCGAGGCCACCGCGATCCGCGCCGGGAAGCGCGCCGCGAGCGCGAGCGTCCGCGCCGTCGTGCCGCCCGTGTCGGGTGCGAGGAACGCACCGGGGGCGACCTCGGTTGCCCGCGGCACCCAGATCCGCGCCAGCGAGCCGTACGTCAGGTTCGGAATCCGCGCGACCACCCTCCCCCGGCCGGAGACGAGCCAGGTCTGCTTGCCGCGGTGCAGCACCGCGACGGAGGCCTCCGGACGGACGCGCACCCGGAGGGTGTGCGGGAAGGCCCGGTCGTACTCGGCCGAGACGACCGTGGGCAGCGCCTCGATCCGGCGCTCGAGCGCAGCACCGTCGAGCCCGAGCAGGCTCGTTCCGAGGAGCGGCGCGAGCGTCCGCTGCACCTGCCGCTGCACGTCGGGCGGCGCGCCAACGACCTCGACGCGGCCGATCGCAAAGGCGGAGCTCTGGCGCGCGACGCCGTAGGCGCCGCCGGCGATCGCGACGAGGCCGAAGCCGACCGCGAGCGAGCGGCGCGACGGTGCGAAACGGGAGAGACCAGCCGGCCCCAGGCGTACCTTCCGCCCCGGCAGCGCAACGACCGCCGCCCGAGCACGCGACGGACGAGCCTGCGCGCGTCGCCGCCGACCTGCCACCCGGCAAGCTTCGCCGTCGAGGCAGCCGCTCCTACCCGAGCGGCGGCAGCTCGAGCGGCCCGAGGAACTCCACCTCGTGGCGGAGCTCGACCCCGTACTGCTCGTGGGCGCGGCGCCGTGCCTCGGCCATCAGCGCGAGCGCGTCGGCCGTCCTGGCGCCCTCCGCGTTCTCGATGAAGTTCGCGTGCTTCGGCGAGATCTGCGCCCCGCCGATCCGGTGCCCTTTCAGGCCGCACGCCTCGAGCAGGCGGCCGGCGGTCAGCTCGTGCTCGGGATTCTTGAAGACGCTGCCGAAGGTCCGTCGGTTCGTGGGCTGGGCCGCCTTGCGCCGCGCGTTCAGCTCGCGCACCTGCGCCCTGATCTCGGCCGGGTCGCGCGGGTGCAGTCGCAGCTCGCTCTGGACGACCACCTGGCCGTGGCGGAGGTTCGAGTGCCGGTACGAGAGGCCGAGCTCCGCGGGGGTCAGCCAGCCCGTCCCGTCCGCGGTCGCCACGAGCGCGCGCTCGAGCACCTGCGAGAAGTCGCCGCCGTAGGCGCCCCCGTTCATCCAGACCCCGCCGCCGATCGTGCCCGGGATGGCGCACGCGAACTCGAATCCCCCGAGTCCCGCCGCGCGCGCACGATGGAGCGCGACGGCGTTCGCAGCGCCGCCGCCCGCGAGCAGCCGGTGGTCGTCTACGCGCACCGCAGCGAGCTCGCCGTCGAGCTTCAGCACGAGCGCATCGATGCCGTCGTCCGCGGCGAGCAGGTTCGAGCCGAGGCCGACCGTCGCCACGCCGAGCCCCCGTTCGGCCGCCCAGCGAAGCAGCTGCTCCACCTCGAGGAGGGACGCGGGCCGTGCGAAGGCGCGGGCGGTGCCGCCCGTGCCGAGAGTCGTGTGCCGCGAGAGCCGAACGCCCTCCTCGACGTTCACGCGAGCGCCTCCAGAAGGACCGGCGCGACCGTGTCGACGTCGCCGGCGCCGAGCGTGAGCACCGTGTCCCCCGCGCGCGCCCACGACGCGACGATGCGGATGCCGTCGTCGAGCGCAGGCGCCCAGGCGACCCGCATTCCGGGACGGACGCGCGCGAGCTCCTCGACGATCAGGCGACCGCTGACCCCGGGGAGCGGCTCCTCGCGAGCGGGATAGATCTCGGTCACGCAGACGGCGTCGGCCGCCGCGAGCGCGACGGCGAAGTCGTAGGCGAGATACACGGTGCGGGAATACAGATGCGGCTGGAACAGCGCGAGCACGCGGCCGCCGTTCCGGACCGCGGCGACGTCTGCGGCGAGCTCGGCCGGGTGATGCGCATAGCTGTCGAGCACGGTCACTCCGCCGGCCTCGCCCTTTCGCTCGAGCCGTCGTCCCGCACCGGCGAACTCGCCGATCACGCCCTCGGCATCACGGCGCGGAACGCCGGCGAGCTCGAGCGCCGCGAGCGCGGCGGCGGCATTGCGGCGGTTGTGCTCGCCGGGGATCGCAAGCTCGACGGCGACCGGCTCGAGCTCTTCGGCGCGGACGACGTTCGGCACGTCTGCGAGCCACGCCTCGAAGAGCTCCGCCACCTCGGCGCGGCTGCCGAACGTCGAGTGGTGATCGAGGTCGACGTTGAGCAGGACCGCGATCGTCGGACGCAGCGCGGCGACCGAGCGGTCGGACTCGTCGCCTTCGACGACGAGCCAGCCCGCGCCGGCGCGCGCGTTGCCGCCGAGCTGCGGGATCTCGCCCCCGATCAGAAACGCCGGGTCGAGCCCGAGGCGGTCGAGACAGAACGCGATCATGCCGCTCGTCGTCGTCTTGCCATGTGCACCGGCGACGACGATCGAGCGGCGCAGCGACACGAGCTCTGCAAGCAGGTCGGCGCGCGGCCGCCCCTCGACGCGACCGGTGAAGGCTGTCGAGACGTAGACCTCCCAGCCGTCAGGCGGACGCGGCGGCTCGGCCGCGATGGTGACGTCGATCCCCGCGAGGTGGGCGAGATACGGCGTCGCGACGCGGTCCCAGCCCGCGACCTCGGCGCCCCACGCCTGCGCAACGAGCGCGTACGCACTCATGCCGGCGCCGCCGATGCCGGCGATCCAGAAGCGCCTACCGGCGAGCGGTTGCGAGGGCGACGAGCTCATCGGCGATCGTGTCGGCGGCATTCGGCTTGGCTGCGGCGCGCATGGCGTCCGCCATGGCGCTCAGGCGAGCGGGGTCGGAGAGGAGCTCCGCGACGAGTCGCGGCACCGCCGCCGGCGCCTGGTCGTCGTCGACGATCAGCGCGCCCCCCGCCTGCGCGAAGTACTCGGCGTTGCGGCGCTGATGGTCGGCCGTCGCGTGCGGATACGGGACGAGGACCGCCGGCCGGCCGGCGGCCGCGATCTCCCAGACCGAGCCGCCTGCACGCGAGACGACGACGTCGGCCGCGCCAAGCGCCGCGCCGAAGTCGTCGACGAAGGGGAGCAGACGGTAGTCCGGCCGCGCCACACGGCCGCGCAGCTCCCCGTAGTCGCGTTGGCCGGACAGGTGCAACACCGCGGGACCGGCTTCCCCCCAGGCCGCGACGGCGGTCTCGTTGAGGGTGCGCGCACCCTGGCTGCCCCCGAAGACGACGACGAGCGGGCCGTCTGCCGGCAGGTCGAGCGCGCGCCGGGCCTCCGCTCGCGGCACGGCGCGCGAGCTGGACGGGATCGGCCGGCCGACGACGCGTGCCTTGCCGTTCACGCCGGGAATCGCGTAGGCGAGGAAGAGCCGCTGCACGAACGGCGTCGCCAGGCGGTTCGCGAGGCCGAGGTGCGCGTCGGCCTCCGTGAGCGCCGCCGGGATCCGCTTCAACCAGGCCGCAAACACCATCGGGCCGGCGACGTAGCCGCCGCCGCCGAGCACGACGTCGGGCCGGCGCCGCCCGAGGATCCGCAGGCACGCCGCGGGCGCGGCGGCGGCGAAGCCGAGCGCCCGCGCGAGGCGCGCGCCCGGCTGCCGCGGGAAGCCCTCGACGCGGAAGGCGTCGAAGGCGTAGCCGCGCTCAGGAACGAGCTGCGCCTCGACGCGATCCGGCGACCCGGCGAACGTCACTTCCACGCCGCGCGCGCGCAGCGCCTCCGCTACCGCGAGCGACGGGGCGACGTGCCCCATCGTTCCCCCGGCGGCGATCAGGCACCGCAGCTGTCGTTGCTCGTCCATGGCCACGGGCGATGTTAAGGAGGATGCCGACCGAGAGGAGGGCGATGACGAGGCTCGAGCCGCCGTAGGAGACAAACGGCAGCGGAATTCCGGTCAGCGGCACGAGCCCGAGGACGGCGGCGAGGTTGATCGCCGCCTGGCCGCAGAGGAGCGCCGTGACTCCGGCAGCCAGCCGCTTGCCGAAGGCGTCCTTGCAGGAGATGGCGAGCCGGAGGCCCGCATAGGCGAGCGCGCAGTAGGCCGCCACAAGGAGCGCGAGCCCGACAAGCCCGAGCTCCTCGCCGATCACCGCCGAGATCATGTCCGTGTGGGCCTCGGGCAGGTAGTGATTCTTGAGTACGCCCTGGCCGAGGCCGCGCCCGAAGACCCCGCCGGAGCCGAGGCTGATCAGCGCCTGCACGTTCTGGAGGCCGTCGTTCGTGGGGTCCTTCCACGGATCGAGGAAGACGAGGAGCCGTGCGCGCCGGTACGGCGACGCCCAGGCCGCGATCGCGGCGAGACCGAAGACGATGCCGTACGCCGTCGCGAGCGTCGGCAACGGCGTACCGGCGACGAGCAGCATGGCGCCGACCATCACGACGATCGTGATCACCGTGCCGAGGTCCGGTTCGACCAGGATCAGGGCGCAAAAGAGACCGACGAGCAGGCCGACCGGCCGCGCAAGCTCCTTCAGCGTCCGCGGCGGCGGCTTGCGCGCGAGATAGGCGGCGCACCAGACGACGAGCGCGAGCTTCGCGAGCTCCGACGGCTGGAAGGCCGCGGGGCCGAGGCTGATCCACCGGCGTGCGCCGTTGATACGGGCGCCGATCCCGAGCACGGCGACACAGAGGACGAGCGCGGTGATCACGAGCCCGGGCGCAAGCGTGCGCAGCTGCCGGAAGTCGGTGCGCGCCGCGAAGATCATCGCCGCGATCCCGATCACCGCGTAGATGCCCTGGCGCTCGAGATAGCCGACCGGGTTGCCGTTGCCGAGCGCGGCAGGCGCGGACGTCGCGCTATAGACCATGACGAGCCCGAACGCCGTCAGCGCGAGCGGGACGAGTACGAGCAGCTGCCATTCGAGCGAACGCTGCTTCCGGCGCGTGCTCACGGAAGCTTCTCTACGAGCGCGCGGAACGTGTCGCCGCGCTGCTCGAAGTCCTCGAACTGGTCGTAGCTCGCGGCCGCCGGCGAGAGCAACACGACGTCGCCGGGCTCCGCGTCGCCGCTCGCATGCGCGAGCGCGCGGGCGAGCTCCCCGTCTCGCGAGTACCGACGTCCGGCGGCGTCGAGTGCGTCCGCCAGCTCCTCGGCCGCTTCCCCGATCAGGTAGATCGAGCGCACGTTCGTCGGCAGGTCGCGCACGAACGGCTGGAAGTCCTCACCCTTGAGCGAGCCGCCGAGTATCAGGCGAAGCGGCGCGTCGTAGGCCGCGACGCCGCGCCGCGCGGCGGCCGTGTTCGTCGCCTTCGAGTCGTTGACGTAACGCACACCGCGCAGCTCGCGAACCAGCTCGAGCCGGTGCGGCACGCCCGCGAACGTGCGTAGCCCCTCCGCGATCGCATCGTCCGCGACGCCGGCAGCGCGTGCGGCAGCCGTCGCCGCCGCCGCGTTCTCGCGGTTGTGCGCACCGGGGATCAACGGCTCCGCAGGCAGCGGGTCGTCCGCCGAAAACTCGATCCCGTCCAGCCCGAGGCCGCGCGGCACGATCTTCGCCCGCGCGCGTTCGAAGATCCGCAGCTTCGCGTCACGGTAGGCCTCGAAGCTTCCGTGCCGGTCGAGGTGGTCGGGTTCGAGGTTGAGCAGCACGGCGACATCGCACGTGAACTCGGACACGTCCTCGAGCTGGAAGCTCGAGAGCTCACAGACGACAGTCGTCTCCGGGCCGACTTCCTCCGCCACGTCCGTCAGGGCACGGCCGACGTTGCCGGCCACCTCGGCACTGCGCCCACCGGCGCGCAGGATCGCCGCCAGCAGTTCGGTGGTCGTCGTCTTCCCGTTCGTGCCCGTGACGCCGATCAGCTGGTTGCCGGGAAGCAGCCGGTAGCCGAGCTCGACCTCGCTCCAGATCGGGACGCCTCGGGCACGCGCAGCCGCGGCGAGCGGCGACTCGGCCGGCACGCCTGGGCTCTTCACGACGAGCTCGACACCCTCCAGCAGGGACTCCTCTTCCGATCCGGTCCGAACTTCGACGCCCGCCTCGCCGAGCCTTCCCGGATCGGCGTCGGCCGAGCGGTCGGCTGCGACCACCTCGACCCCGCGCCGGGCGAGCGCCAGCGCCGCCGCCCGCCCGGACCGGGCGAGCCCGATCACGAGCACGCGCCGCGGCAGCCACTCCAACGTCTCGCCTGGCCGTGTCCCATTCACGAGCGACGTCTCCCCCCGGGGGGAGCGTGAGGGCCCCTGCAGTCACGGTATCGGGGGTGGTGTGGCACCTCTGTGCCGAATTCGTGGCGGAAGGGCGACTTCCTCAGGAGCGGCGGGCGCTCAGGAAGAGCTGCGGGCGGCGGAAGCGGATCGTCGTGCCGGCCAGGCTCTTCAGGTGTGCGACGAGCGCGTCGGTCTCGGCGGGTGCGAAGGCCGTCAGCCAGAGCTCGCGCAGGGAGGGGTGGTCCGGGCCGCCCGTCGCGTCGAGGCGCGCGGCCACGGAGGTCTCCGTGACGAGCCAGTCCTCGCCGGGGTCCTCGATCGCGACGTCGAGGTCGACGAAGCCCCCCGCCTCGAGCTGCGCCGACAGCTCCGCCGCGTCGAGCCGCATCAGCGGATCTGAGGCGGCGAGCTCCTCCCACACCGGGCGCACGCGCCCGCCGAGCTCGCCGAGCTGCGACCAGTCGACAGCGGTCGAGAGATACGTGCCGTCGCGGTTCAGCGGCTCGCGGAGCGAGAGCCGCCCGCCGGGACGGAGCACGCGCGCGAGCTCGCGCACCGCGGCGCTCGGATCGGAGACGTGCGCGAGCACGGAGCGCAGCATTGCGGCGTCGACGGCCGCGTCCGGCAGCGGCAGCACCTCCGCGTTGCCGACGAGATAGACGATCCCGTTTGCGTTCACCTCGTGCGCAAGGCGCATCAACGCCTCCAGCACATCGACGGACGGATCGACCGCGATCACCCAGCCGTCGCCGATTCGCTCATGCGCGGCGAGCGTCAGCAGGCCGAGGCCTGCCCCCACGTCGAGCACGGTGTCGCCCGGGCGCAGCGCGGCAGCCTCGAGCACGCGCTCCGCCTGCGCCACCATCTCCTCGTCGGCCTGACCGTGCGCGATCAGCCACTCGGCCCAGCTGGTCACTGCTGGCCGAAGAAGTAGCGGTAGTACAGCGCGAACCCGGCGGCGCAGAGGATCCCGGTGACGATCCAGAAGCGCACCATGATCTTCGTCTCCGACCACGCCTTCATCTCGAAGTGGTGGTGGATCGGCGCCATCAGGAACACGCGCCGCTTCAGGTACTTGAAGGCGAACACCTGGATCATCACCGAGAGCGCCTCGATCACGAAGATGCCGCCGATCAGGAGCAGCAGCAGCTCGGTGTGCCGCCGCGTCATGATCGCCAGGCTCGCGAGCGCGCCGCCGAACGCCATCGAGCCGGTGTCGCCCATGATGACCTCGGCGGGGAATGCGTTGTACCAGAGGAAGCCGATCGCGGCTCCCACGAGCGCGGCGCCGATGATCGCGAGATCGAGGTCGGTGAGGTTGCGGTGCGCGGGGTCGGCCGATGAGCGGACGTACGAGACGACGTTGATCGCGGTGAACGTGAAGATCGCGATGATCGCCGTACCGGCAGCGAGGCCGTCGATCCCGTCGGCGAGATTCGTTCCGTTCGCCGTGCCGGCGATGATCAGGAAGATGAAGGCATACCAGACGAACGAGAGCGGCAGGTCGACGTTCAGGATCGGGACGAACACCTGATGCTCGATCTTGAGGTGATCGGCGACGACGCTCACGATCACCGCGACGACGAGCAGCATCAGCATCTTCCAGCGGCCGGATAGGCCGAGCGAGCGACGGTGCGTGAGCTTGATGAAGTCGTCCAGGAAGCCGATCGCGCCGCACGCGAGCGTCGCGAAGAGCACGGT
>VAWY01000279.1 GCA_005888335.1 Actinomycetota bacterium | reverse complement strand
GTTGATGCCCGACGGCATCGCGGCCTGGAACAGGTAGGCGTGGGGCACGGCGACGATGATCGCCGACAGCGCGGCCAGCAGGGCCGGCGCGACGAGGAGGCGCAGGACGACGGCGGCGCCGACCGCGCGCGTCAACGGCAGGCGCAGGAAGCCGTGCTCGGCCTCGGCGGCGAGGTTGACACCGAGCACGAAGAACCCGGTCACCAGCAACGCGTAGACGACCGCGTGGGCGGCGTCGACGAGGGCGCCAGCAGGCCGGCGACGGCGGCCAGCAGGGGCGGGTTGCGCAGGACGTAGGTGCGCAGGCGCTCGCGCGCCGTCTCGCCCGCGCCGCTCCCGAACGCGGCGCCGATGGCCAGGCCGGCGACGTAGAACATCGGCCCGGAGACAAGGCTGTCCCAGGCGATCGCGGGCCCGAGGTCTTTCGCGCCCAGCAGCGTGCGCACGAGCGGCAACCCGAGGTAGCCCGTGTTCACGACGACCACGACGACGATCAGCGCGCCGGTCGACGCACGCGGCAGCCGCAGGACGCGCGACCCGACGAGGTACGCGGCGGCGCCGACGATCGCCAGCACGACGTAGCCGAGGATGAGGCCGGCGCCGACGCCGGTCGTGATGTGCAGCCGGGCGAGGCTGAAGAAGGTCACGAACGGCATCAGGACCCAGAACATGAACGTCAGGACGGCGCGCGCGACGTCCATCGAGCGCTCGCCGAGGCGGCGCTCGATCACCAGCCCGCCGGCGACCGACGCGGCGATGGCCGCGACGACGGCGGTCACGCGGCGCGCAGCTCGGCGGCGGCGGTCTCGGGAGCGACGACGTTGAGGTTGACCCCCGCGCCGAGCTCGAGGCCGGCGAGGTGGGCGAGCCGCGGCAGGACGTCGATGCGCCAGCAGAAGTGGTCGGCCCCGGCGGGCGCCGTCCGCACCCACAGGTTCAGCGGCGGCGGGGCGCCGAGCCGACGGGCGAGGCGGTTGAGCGCGTCGTGCAACGCGCGCGCCCCCGTCGGCCCGTCGTCCTCGAAGCGCGGGCTTGGGCGGCGCGGGGCGATGAGCAACTGGAAGGGAACCCGGGCGCCGTAGGGCGCCATGCAGACGGCCTCGTCGTCGATCGCGACGATGCGGTCGCGCCGGCGGACCTCCTCCTGCACGAGGTCGGCGAGCAGGTTGCCGCCCATGGTGCGGGTGGCGTAGGCGCCGAAGCGCTCGCGCTCGCGGGCGATCGCCGCGGGCACGAAGTCGAGCGCGTAGAGCTGGGCGTGCGTGTGGGGCAGCGACGCGCCGCCCTCGCGGCGCTCGTTGACGATCAGGTGCACGCACGCCGCGCCGTGCTCGCGGTGGTGGCGCATCCGCGTGCGCCAGACGTCCATCGCGGCGGCGACCCGGTCGGCGGTCAGCTCGGCGAGCGTGACGACGGGCTCCGGCGCGTTCACGATGACCTCGTGCGCGCCGCGCGCCGCGCAGGCGGTGAACAGGTCCGGGTTGGCGTCGCGCGGGGGGTCGGCGGCATCCGGGGAGAGCGCGGGATAGAGGTTGGGCACGACGCGGACCGTCCAGCCGGGTGAGTCGGGCGTGCCGCCGCCGGGGCGCACGGCGTAGACCTCGGGCGGCGTGCGGTCCTCGTGGCCCTCGAGGAACGGGTCGGTCTCGGGGTCGATCGGCTCGGCCGGCGTCGTGCTCAGCCCCGCGCCAGGGCGCGTCGCGCGCTCGCCCGCGACCACCGTGCGCTGCCCCGTGAGCGGGTCGACCCGGATCTCGGGCAGCCCTCAGACCCCGCTGTAGCGGCGGATGTCGGCGACGAGGTCGGACTCGTCGAGGTAGACGCCCTGGTGGACGAAGACCTGCTTGCCGGCGCGGTCGTAGTAGACGGTCGTCGGGTAGCCGCGCGTGCCGAGCTTGCCGGCGACGCTCTCGTCGGGGTCCTCGACGCTCGGGTAGGTGACCGGGAACTTGCGCAGGAACGTCCTCGCGTCGCCGGCGTTGTCCTTCGCGTTGACGCCGAGGAACGCGACGCGCCGGCCGAAGCGCACCGCCTGGGTCTGGAACGACGGGAACTCGACGCGGCACGGGCCGCACCACGAGCCCCACAGGTTGACCACGACCGGGTGGCCGCGCAGCCCGCGCAGCTGCCGCTGCAGCTCCTTGCGCCCGCCCGGGATCAGGCGGTTGGCCTCGCGGTGCAGGCCGGCCAGCGCGGGGGGTGATCCGACGAAGGCGCGGCGTACCTCCGCAGCGCTCGGCGCGCGGCTCTTGAGCTCGTTCGGGTTGGGCGCCACGCCCCCCTTGGATTGCGTGAGGCCGATGACGATGACCGCCACGAGGCCCAGCCCGATGAGCGCGAAGACCAGCCGTCGCACGCGGGGCAGAGTAGTCCGCGCGGTTGCGTGAGCCATGCGGTATCGTGGTCGGCAACCACGGCGGGGCGTTGCACTCCCGCTGCATCCCCGGGTGGTTCCCGGTCCCCTCGGGTCGCCGGCCGTTTGACCCGCGGCCCCCTCGCTGAAAAGCCAGAGCCTTCATGGCCGAACCCCTGCCACTGGCCCCGGCGGCCACGCCGCTTCCGACTCCTGCCGACATCGCGCGGGCGGAGCGGTTCACCCGCGAGCGCTTCGTCCACGAGGGCGAGGATCCCGCGGTCGCGCTCGCCCCGGGCAGCGCCCGCCGGCGCGCGCTCGACGACGCGCTGGCCGAGCTTGCGCGCGGCGCCGAGCGCCCGTCGACCGAGTGGCGGCGCACGTTCTCGCTGCTGCTCGGGCTCGAGCGCGTGCTCAGCGAGGAGGAGCCCCGGCTGGTCGACGGGACGCTGCTGAGCCCGCACCAGGTCGACGCGCTCTCGGGGACGCTGACCGCGCTGCTCGCCGAGGCCCAGCGCACCGGCAACGGCAACGGCTACGGCAACGGGCAGGGGCCCCTGCCACCCGCCGCCTCGTCGGCGATGCCCGGCGAGGAGGAGTTCGACGAGGAGGTTCCCGACGACGAGGAGCCCGTCGACTGGGAGGACCCGCTGCTTGCCGACGACGAGGAGGCGCAGCTCCCCGAGGCGCCCGAGGACCCCAACGCCCACAAGCGCTTCTGGTTCGAGCACGCGACCGGCGCCGGCAAGTCGGTCGCCGCGCTCGGCTTCGTCGAGGCCTCGCGCACCGGCGGCGTCCTGATCCTCACCCACCGCCGCAACCTCGTCGACCAGTTCACCGGCGAGCTGCGCGACCGCGGCTACCGCGACCGCATCACCGCGCCGCTGATGAAGGGCCAGGACCGCGCCAACGGCCCGGTCACCGTCGAGACCTACCAGTGGTTCGTCCGCAACGCGGGCCAGATCTCCAGCGCCTACACGATCGTCATCTGCGACGAGGCGCACACCGCGCTGGGCGAGAAGACCTCGTACGCCATCCGCAACTGGACGGGGCCGATCTTCATCGGGATGACGGCGACGGGCGCGCTCATCGCCCGCCACGTCACGGACCTCTTCCCGACCCAGACGTCGCGCTTCGATCTCGCCCAGGCCGCGCGCCGCGGCGTCATCTCGCCGCTGCGCTGCATCCGCATCCCGCCCGGGCCGGGGGTCAGAACGATCGCCAAGGTGCCGCTGCGCAAGGGCGACGTGGACGTGGAGTTCGACCAGGAGATGCTGGCCGAGCTCTTGGACCAGCTCCCGTTCAACCTGGCGATCGCCAACCTCTACAAGACGCGCTTCAACGGCGTCCCGGGCGTCGTCTACGCGGCCGGCGTGCGCCACGCGTACAACGTCGCGCACGCGTTCCGCGACGAGGGCCTGAAGGCGATGGCGGTCTCCGGCGAGACGCCCAAGCGCGAGCTGGCCGACATCCTCGCCCGCTACGAGCGCGGCGACATCGACGTGCTGGTCAACGCCCAGCTGCTCGCCGAGGGCTGGAACTCGCCGCGCGCCACGGTCTGCATGCACCTGGCCCCGACCGCGTCCAAGCGCATCTACCAGCAGCGCGTGGGCCGCGTGACGCGCCGCCATCCGGGCAAGGAGTCGGGCATCGTCATCGACTTCGTCCACCCGGCGACCAAGCACGACGATCCGGTCGTCACGCTGCACTCGCTGCTCGACCGCGACGTCTACCGCGGCGGCGCGATCGTCGTCGGTCCGGTGCGGCGGGGGCGCGGCCGGCGCGTGCGCGTCGAGCGCCGCGTCCTGCCGGTGACGAGCGACGAGAACCGCCGCATCGAGGTCTTCGAGCGCGAGCTGTGGCGCATCGCGGTCGAGCACCTCGACTACGGCGAGCAGATCCAGTGGGCGGCGCTCGCCGGCGCGCGCGTGAATCCCTCCGGGTGGCGCCGGGCGCGGGCGATGCTGCACTTCG
>VAWY01000024.1 GCA_005888335.1 Actinomycetota bacterium | reverse complement strand
CACTCGCGGTGCAACAGCCCATAGATCGAGTCCGGCGCCACCCGGCCCTCGCAAAAGCTCGTCGTCGTCGCGAACACGTCCGCCTGACGCGGAGCAAGACCCAGACTCATACCCTCAAGCATGACTCGAGGGTCGGACGACACCGCCCGAAAAACACCAGCCTTCTAGTACCGCGTCAGGCAACGTTCGCCCCGTTCGGCGGGCGCTCGCCGCGCCTGGCGCCACCCGACGACCGGATCATGTGCCTCGGCACACTTCCGGTCGCCGTGCGGCGTCAGCCGGCGCCGGCGACACCCGGCGACCGCACGTACTACGAACACCGGCACTGGCCGCGCACCGCCGCCGCGATGAACGCCGCGACGCGCGCGCTCTCGCTCTCCAGCGTCCGCGCGCGCACGCGCTCGAGCCCCCGGCCGGCGAGGCGCTCGCCCAGCGCGGGATCGCGGGCGAGCGAGGCCAGCGCGTCGGCCGCGGCCCCGGCGCTGCCCGGCGGGACGAGCACGGCGGCGTCGCCCACCTGCTCGGGAACCCCGCCCACCGCGGTCGCGACGACCGGCAGCCCGGCCGCGAAGGCCTCGAACAGGACCTGCGGCACGCCCTCGGTCCATGACACGTGCAGCAGGGCGTCGCTGTCGCTGTAGAGCGCCCGCAGCGCGCCGTCGAGCGAGACGTGCCCGAGCAGCTCCGCGCGCTCCGCGACGCCGCGCTCGGCGAGGCGGGCGGCGAGCGCGTCGTGCAGCGTCCCCGTGCCGCATACGGTCAGGCGGGCGTCGACGCCGCGCTCGACGAGCGCGGCGAGCACGTCGGCCAGCAGCAGCGGGTTCTTCTCGGGGTCCAGGCGCCCCACTGCGAGGACGCGGAACGGCTCGCGCGGCGACCGGGGCCGAGCGGGCACCGCGGGGGCAACGTCGGCGGCGCGCACGAGCGAGACCACCGCGGGCAGGACTGCCCTCGCGCGGCGGTAGCGGCGGGCGAGGTCGGGCCCGACGACGACGACCGGGCACGTGCGGGCCAGCAGCCGCCACGCGCCCTCCAGCGCGTAGCCGGCGGCGAGCAGGTCGGGCCGGCGGGGATGGCGCGTGCGCACGTAGGCGGGCAGGTCCTGACGCACCCCGAGCACGACGGCGCGCCCGCGCCGCCGCGCCTGCAGCGCGAAGGCGATCGCCAGCGGGTGCGGCCCGAGCAGCCACACGGCGTCGACGCGATCGACGAGCGCGCCGAACGCGCGCAGCGATCCGCGCACGGCGCGCAGCGCCGCCGTCGGCCGGCTGAGCGCGGCGTAGTGCGGCAGCGCGACGAACTCCGCGTCGTCGGGCACCGCGTAGGCCGCGTCCGCGGACTCCTCGGCCAGCCGGCCGGCGACCACGAGCGCCTCGACGTGCGGGCGCAGCGCCGCCGCGAAGAGCAGGAAGGACTCCTGGGCGACCGGCCGCCCGTCGCGCTGCCAGAACTCGAGGTCGCTATAGACGCCGAGGCGCACGCTCACCGTGTCATCGTGCCGCGCGCGTGCCCGACATCCTGGTCCTCTGCTACCACGCCATCACTCCCCGCTGGCCCAACGAGCTCGCGGTCGATCCGGCCGCGCTCGAGCGCCAGGTTCGTCTCCTCGCCCCGACGGCCCACCCCGGCGCCTGGCCGTGACCTTCGACGACGGCTACCGGTCGATCGCCGAGCACGCCCTGCCGGTCCTCGGGCGCCTCGGCGTGCCCGGCACGGTGTTCGTCCCCACCGCGCACGTCGGCTCGCCCGACCCGATGTCGTGGCCCGGCATCGACGACGCCGCCCGCGGCCCGTACGCCGACGAGCTGCGCTGCATGTCGTGGGAGCAGCTCGAGGAGCTGGCTCACCGCGGCTGGGAGATCGGCTCGCACACGAGCACGCATCCCTACCTGACGCGCTGCGATGACGCGGCGCTCGCCCGCGAGCTCGAGGACTCGCGGGCGGCGATCGTGGAGCGGCTCGGCGCCTGCGCCACGCTCGCCTACCCCTACGGCGACACCGACGGACGCGTGATGGCGGCCGCGCGCCGGGCGGGCTACGACCTCGCCGCCGCCCTGCCCGTGCGCCTCAAGCGACCCGCGCCGATGGGCTGGCCCCGGCTCGGGATCTACCCGGCCGACGTCCTGTGGCGCTTCCGCCTGAAGGTCTCACGGCCCGTGCGCGCCGCGCGCGTCAGGCTCGGCGGCGCCGCGCTGATGGAAGAGCCGCCCTCCTAGTGCCGCGTCAGGCGACGTTCGCCCCGTTCGGCGGGCGCTCGCCGCGCCTGGCGCCACCCGTCGATCCTCGATGTGGCTGGGCCACACCTTCGGATGACGGTCGACGCCAGCCACGACGATCGCTCCGCCGGCGACGGGGCGAACGTCACCTGACGCAGCACTAGCAGGTCCGCTGCGTCACGCAGGGGTCGGCGACCTTCAGGTAGCGGCCCCAGTCGATGCCGTCGGCGAAGGGCAGCACGTACTTGCTGCGCCACTCGGTCACGCCCGGCTGCTGCTTGGCGAAGTCGACCCACGGGTCGGGCATGCCGAAGCTCGTGTACGTCGAGGCCGACTCGAGCTCGATCTCCCACGGCGAGCCGCCGGTGTCGCCGACGAAGGCGCCGTAGTGCGCAAGCGCCGTGATGATG
Source organism: Actinomycetota bacterium (assembly GCA_005888335.1). Next base: position 74,663 of record VAWY01000024.1, on the reverse strand, counting down.
GCCGCCTTCCAGGTGGGCAGCCCCAGCGCGGCGATCTGCTCGTCGGTCATGTCGAGGAACACGCGCGCGCCCTCCTTCGGCGCGATCGTGCCGCTGCCGCACGCCGAGCCGTTGCCCATCGCGGGGTACACGTGGCCGCCGCCGTCGCACTTGATCATCATGAACAGCGCGTGGTTGATCTGGCCGGCCTGCAGCTCGGGCAGGCGGACCACGCCGGCCGCCAGGCCGAAGTTCGCCGCCGTGGCGTCCGAGCCGAGCCCGTCGGCGTCAGGCGTGCCGATCGCCGTCCGGCCGCCCCACGAGATGACGAGCTGGCCGCCGCCCTGCGGCTTGGACTGGACCTGCCAGAAGTCGTACTCCCAGCCGTTCTGCTGGTCGATGACCGCCATGTGGCCGTCGCCGCCGCCCGCCGCGCGCGCCGCGTCCGGGATGCGGACCTGCATGCCCTCGACCTCGCACGTGCCCCAGCTCTTCGTGCAGTGGACCGTGAACACCGGGTCGGCCGGCGACGAGAAGTAGATCGGATGGCTCCAGTCGCTCGTCGTGTCGGCGGCGCCCACGTAGGGGTCCATCGGCTTGCCCCAGCCCACCATCGTGGCGGCCATCTCGGTCGAGTGCTGGTCGAGCCGGGGGTTGGCCGGCAGCGGCTGGTTGAACGGGCTGCTGTCGGCGTACGGGCGCCAGCAGGCGCCGGGGATGTTCGTCGGCGAGGCGAACGTGCCGAACTGCGCGTCGCACGGAGCGGTGTTCAGCGTGGTCCGCGTCGTCTTGGTGCCGGTCGGCGCGGGCGCCGGCGCGGCCGGGCGCGCGGGCGAGCCGGTGGTCGCCGCCGGCGCGGCCGGGGCGCTGTCGCCCGCGGGCGCCGGACGCGACGTGCCGCCGCCGCTCGCCGGCTTGAGGTAGACCTGCAGGCGGGCCGCCTTGCGACGCGCGGCGCGCTTGCCGGCGCGCGCGATCGTCGCCTCGACGATCCGCGCGCGGACCACCCCGCGGCGGCGCAGCGCGGCGCGGACGACGCTCGTGCTGACCGGGTAGAAGCGCTCGCCGAGGACGAGGCGCACGCGGGTGACGCGCTCCGGGGCGATCGCCCGGACCTTGAAGAAGAGGGCGCCGTCGCGCACGGCGACGGGGCGGAACGACCGAACGGACGCGGCGGACGCCGAGGACGCGGCGAGTGCGGCGAGGACGATCCCGAGCGCCAGGGCGAGGGCCTTGCGGGGGAGCAGGGTGGGGAAGGTCACGGTCCGCGCATCGGTGAGCGGCGCGGCGACCTTCAGGCGCGGGGCGCCCGCGTCCTACATGCGTTGATGGCGCTCGCCTCAAGAACGGCGCCGCGCGGCCGACCACGCTTTCCGAGGTCCTGACCCGGATGGACAGCCGCCCCGCCCCCTCTGCCCGCTCCCAAGCGGAATTTCAACGCTCGCCGCGGGGTACACTCACCCAGCCTCCGTTGCGCTCCGACCTACGCACTCCATGGGCCGACGCCGGCCTTGGCTCACCCGGCGGGCCCGCGGAGCCGGGCGACGGGGCACTCGGCCACTACCTCCGCGCGATCCGCGCGCACGTCGTCCTGATCGTCGCCGTGACGCTCGCCGCGCTCGTCGGCGCGGTCGCGTGGCACCAGCTGCGCACGCCCAGCTACGAGGCGAGCGCGGACATGCTCGTCAACCCGCTGTCGAGCGATGACCCGACCTTCCTCGGCCTGCCTTTCGTGCGCGACACCGGCGATCCGACGCGCACGCTGCAGACCGCGGCGACGCTCATCGACTCGCCGCGCGCGGCCGCGCTGGCCGCGAAGCGGCTCGGTCGCGGGTGGACGGCGCGCCGCGTGGAGACCGCGGTCGACGTCTCACCGCAGGGCCAGAGCAGCATCGTCGAGGTGACCGCTCATGCCGACGGCGCCGGCGACGCGGCGCGCGTCGCCAACCGCTACGTGCAGGCGGTGCTCGACAGCCGCACCGCCGAGCTGCGGCCGCTGATCGACCGCGCGGTCGCCGACACGCGCGCGCAGCTCTCGCGGGCGCCGCGCGGATCGGTCGGCGCGCAGACGCTCGCCGACCGGGTTCGCCAGCTCGAGAACGTGCGCGACGGCGATCCCACGCTCTCGATCTCCCAGCCCGCCTCGCCGCCCGACACGCCGAGCGGGCTCGGGCTCGGGCCCGTCCTCGCGATCGCGCTGCTGGCCGGGCTCGCCCTCGGCACGCTCGCCGCCCTCGGGCTCGACCTCGTCCGCCCGCGGCGCCTCGCCGACGAGGAGGAGCTTCTGACGCTGTACCGGCTGCCCGTCCTGGCGCGGATCCCGACGCTGCCGCGACGCTGGAGCAAGCAGGCCAAGGACTCGCCGCTGGCCATTCCGCCGCTGGTCCGCGAGGGCTTCCGCACGCTGCAGGTGCAGCTCGAGCTGCAACCGGGCCGCCACCGCTCGATCCTCGTGACGAGCGCGTCGAGCGCCGACGGCAAGACGACGTCGGCGGTCAACTTCGCGCTCGAGCTCGTGGGCGCCGGCCAGAAGGTCGTGCTGCTGGACCTCGACCTGCGCAAGCCTGACGTCGGGCCGGCGCTCGAGGTCTCGCCGCGGATGGACGTCACCGAGCTGCTCGACCCCAAGACGCGCCTCGAGGACGCGCTCGTCGAGGTCCCCGGGATCGCGGGCCTGTCAGTGCTCCCGATCACCGAGGGCGACGGCTTCCCGATCCTCGAGCGGCTCACCGCGCGCCTGCCCGAGATGGTCAGCGAGGCGCTCGCGGTCGCCGACTACGTGATCATCGACACCGCGCCGCTGGGCGAGGTGTCCGACGCGCTGAAGATGACCAGCGGCGTCGACGACGTCCTGGTCGTCGCGCGGCTGAACAACACGCGGCGCGCGAACTTCGAGGCGATGCGCGACCTGCTCGAGCGCACGCGACACACGCCGACGGGGCTCGTCGTCATCGGCACCAGCCCGCGCGTGGTCTCGTCGTACTACTACTACGGCTACGGCCGCAGCGACTCGCCCGTCGCCAGCGGGTAGCGCGCCGCCGCGGCGCCCGCGCCGCCGATGACGATCAGGCCGCTCGGCCGCGTCCCGACGCGCTCGAGCACGTCGCGCATCGCCTCGAAGCTCGGGCGCGGTGTCCGGCCGACGCGGCAGACGACGAGGACGTCGTCGACCGATCGCGCGAACTTCAGCGCGTCGGACACCTCGCCGACCGGGGGCGTGTCGAGCACGACGTAGTCGGCGAGCGCGGTCGCGCCGTCGATGATGTCGGGCAGCTGGCCGGCGACGGCCTCGAGGGTCGAGAGGTCGCTCTGGCCGGCGGGCGCCAGCAGCTCGAGCGCGCCGGCGCCGGGCACGGCGACGAGGGCGTCGGCGAGCGGCGCGCGACCGGCGACGAGGTGCTCGATGCCGCGCGTGGGCCGGACACCGAGACGCCCGGCGAGGTCGGGCTTGCGCAGGTCGAGGTCGATGAGGATGACCTGGCGGCCGCCCGCCGTGAGCTCGAGGGCGAAGCCCAGCGCGCTCGTGGTCTTGCCGTCGCCGGTCGAGGCGCTGGTGACCATGACCACGCGGTGGCGGCCGGGCTCGAGGTCGAGCTGGACCTGCAGCGTGCGGAACGCCTCGCGCAGCTCGGGGGCGTCGGCGGTGCGCCGGCGGCGCGGCAGGGTGGGCAGCCGGGTCAGGACGGGGAGGGGGTAGAGCGCCCGGATGTCGCGCTCCTCGTTGATGCGGCCCGGGCCGAGGAGGTCGAGCAGGGCGGCGGCGCCCACGGCGAGCAGAAGCCCGGCGAGCGTGGTCAGCGCCACGATCGCCGGCGGCGGCAGGCCGGCGGGCGAGCGGGGCACGGCGGCGTTCTGGAGGACGTCGAGCGTCGGGTCGCCGTTGGCCTGGATGCGCTGCAGCGCGGCGATCCGCGTGCGCACGGCCTGGGCCTCGGCGCCGCCCTGGTCGGGCAGCGCGCGCAGGTCGGCCTGGCTGCCGGCGAGCGCGCCCGCGGCGAGCTGCGCCAGGTGGCGGTTGCGGACGGCGAGCGTGGTCTGCACGAAGAGGTTGGCCAGCCGTGCCGCGAGCTTGGCGTCGTCGGCGGTCGCGCGCACGTCGAGCACGTTGCTCTGGCCGCGCGGCGTGACGTCGACGCGGTTCAGGACGCGGCGCACGGTCCAGCCGCGGCCGAGCCGGCGGGCGACGTCGGCCGCCGCCTCACGCGACTCGAGCAGCCGCGCGACGGTCAGCACGGTCTGCGCGGGGTCGCTGCCCGCGCGCACCTCAGGCAGTCCCTGGAGCGTGGTGTCGCCGCGGGGCAGCGGGGTGATGAGCAGGCGCGCCGCGGTCTCATAGCTCGGCGAGCGAATCGCCAGCCCGAGCAGGCTGCCGGCGACCGCAACCGCGACGATCGCCGCCGCGAGCCGCCGGTGCGAGCGCACGGCGGGGACGAAGAGCTCGCCGACGGTCTTGGCCGGCCGGCTGGGCGCCGCGGTCCGCGCGGCCGCTGCGGGGACCGGCGGCGCGGACGGCGGCATCCGGGGCAGCGGTCCGGGCGGACGGGGGATGAGGACGGCCGGACCGCCGTCGGCGGCGGGCACGGGAAGCTCGAGCTCGGGCAGGTCGACGAGGACGTCGGGCGCGGGCTGCAGCCGGCAGGCCGGCGGCCTGCCGTCCGTGAAGAGCCGCTTGGGGATCGAGTACGTGGCCACCCACGGCGACTCCCCGTCGGCGCGCGGCGGGTCCTGGCCGGGGATCGGGAGCGGTGCGACGCTCACGGCGTCCTCGCCCTCGCCGGCCACCAGCGTCGGGTGGGGCAGCTCGCGCGGGGTGGGCGTCGACCACGTCCCGGTCACGCGGACGATGTGGCCCCGCTGCGTCTCGACCAGGTGCTCGAAGCGCGCGAGCTCGAAGTCGATCGTGCCCGCTTCAGCCACCGGGCAGGGGAGTGTAGTCACGCCGCCGGCGCGCGCCCGCCGGACCCGACATTCGTCGAAAGACACGTGATTTGCGGGCCGGTTGGCGTTACGCTCCGCCCCAGAATGTCCCGTTCCGGGCCGGCTCAGCCCACAAGAGCCGGCCGGCTGCTGGACGTGGAGCGTTTTGAACGCGTCGCCGCTCCCGGCGCGACGGCGCTGCTGCGCCTCAATGGCCGGCTGCACACTCGCGCGCGCGTTCGTGGCGCTGCCCTTGCGCTGCTGGTCGACGACGGGCAGGCGGTCCATCGCTTCGTGCCGCTGCCTGCGCCGGGGGCGGTGCTCGCCGACCGGCGCCTGACCGTCGCCTTCGCCGTTCCGGTCGCGCTGTTGTCCGGGGCCGGCGTGACGTACGCGATCGAGCTGTCACCGCGTCGGGCGGTGGCGCTGCGCTCGCCGGCGTTTCGGACGCTGCGTCCGCTGCGGCCCGAGCAACGCGTGCGCCGGCTCGAGGACGAGGTGCGCGCCCTGCGCCGGCGCGCCCGCGAGGCCGACGGGCTGCTCGCGGAGCTCGATCGGCTGCGCACGGGGATCACCGAGTTGAGCGGGCGCGCGCGGCAGACCGACGGCGTGCGCGAGGAGCTCGCTTCGGCCCTTGCGCGGGTCTCCGAGCTCGAGGCGCGCGAGGAACAGGCGCGGCGCGACAGCGAGGCGGCCTGGCTCCGGGCGCGCGAGGAGCATGAGGCGCTCGAGGGCCGCTTGGGCGAGGCGCTGCAGCGCCACGCCGAGCTCGAGTCCGAGCTCGCCGGCGCCCGGGAGGAGCGTGCGGCCGTCGAGCAGGAGCTCGCTGTGGTGCGCGAGCGGCAGGCGGAGGCCGACGCGATGCGAGCGCGCGCTGTCGCCGCGGCAGAGCGCGTGGCCGAACTGGAGGTTGCGGCCGCCGAGGCGTCGCGCCGGGCGGACGCGCTCGCCGAGGAGCTGGCGGCGGCTCGCGCGGACGCCGAGCGCCGCGAGCACCGCGCGTCGGAGGCCGAGGACCGCGAGGCGGGCGTCGCGTCGCGGCTCGCCGAGGCCGACGTGCTGCGCGAGCGGCTGCAGTCCGAGCGCGACGCGCTCGCCCTGCGGGTCGCCGAGCTGGAGAAGGCGCTGCAGGCGGCGCGCGAGGGCGCGGAGGAGCTCACCGCGCGCGCCGCCGGCGAGCGCGAGCGGGCGGAGGCCGCGCTGCTGTCCCAGGCCCACCTCGAGGCGCGCGCGTCTGCGGCCGACGAGGCACGGGCGGCGGCGCAGGCCGCGCGGGCGGAGGCGGAGGAGTCGCTGGCCGCGGCTGACCTCGCGCGGGCGGAGGCTGAGGAGCGCACGGCGGCCGCCGAGGCCGCTCACGCCGAGGCCGAGGAGCGTCTGGCGGCCGCGGAAGCCGCCCGCGCCGAGGCCGAGAGGTCTGCGGCGGCGGCCGACGCGGCGCGCGCGGAGGCCGATGAACGCACGGCGGTCGCTGAGGCTGGCCGAGGAGCGCGGGGCCGCCGCCGAGGCGACGCGCGCGGAGGCGGAAGAACGCGTCCTGGCTGCCGACGCCGCTCGCGCGGAGGCCGAGGAGCGCCTCGCGGCGGCGGACGCTGCCCGGGCGGACGCCGAGAGGCTTTGGACGGCCGCGGACGCGGCGCGTGCGGAGGCCGAGGAGCGCGGGGCCGCCGCCGAGGCGACGCGCGCGGAGGCGGAAGAACGCGTCCTGGCTGCCGACGCCGCTCGCGCGGAGGCCGAGGAGCGCCTCGCGGCGGCGGACGCTGCCCGGGCGGACGCCGAGAGGCTTTGGACGGCCGCGGACGCGGCCCGTGCGGAGGCCGAGGAGCGTGCCGCCGTCGCCGAGGCCGCTCGCGGCGAGGCGGAAGAACGCGTCGCCGGCGCCGTGGCGGCTCGCGCCGAGGCGGAGCGACGCCTGGCCGTCGCCGAAGCAGCGCGGGCGGAGGCCGAGGAGCGCCTCGACGCCGCCCGCGTCGAGGCGGAGGAGCGCGTCGCGCGCGCCGATGCCGCGCGGGTGGAGGCCGAGGAGCGCATGGCGGCCGCCGACGCGGCGCGTGCCGACGCGGAGGAGCGCATCGGCGCCACCCGCGCCGAGGCGGAGGAGCGCGTCGCGCACGCCGATGCCGCGCGCACCGACGCGGAGCAGCGCGCCGATGCGGCCCGCACCGACGCGGAGCAGCGCGTGACGGCCGCCGATGCCGCGCGCACCGAAGCGGAGGAGCGCGCCGATGCCGCCCGCGCCGACGCGGAACAACGCGCCGATGCGGCTCGCGCCGACGCGGAGCAGCGCGTGACGGCCGCCGATGCGGCTCGCGCCGATGCGGAGCAGCGCGTGATGGCCGCGGACGGCGCGCGCGCCGACGCGGAACAGCGTGGCAATGCGGCTCGCGCCGACGCGGAACAGCGCGTGACGGCCGCCGATGCCGCGCGTGCCGACGCGGAGCAGCGCGTGATGGCCGCGGACGCCGCTCGTGCCCAGGCGGAGGAGCGCGTCGTCGTTGCCGAGGTCGCCCGCGCGGAGGCCGAGGAGCGGCTGGCGGCGACCGAGCGCGATGCCGAGGAGCTGATGGCGTCGCTGATCGCGCTCGAGGCGCGGGTCGAGGAGTTGGAGGCCGAGCGGTCCGCGGCGCAGGAGCGGCTCGCTGTGATCGAGGCCGAGCGCGACCAGGCCGCGCGGCAGGCCGCCGACCAGCAGGCCGCGCACGCCGACGCGCAGCAGTGGATCGCCACCCTGCAGGCCGCGCGCGAGGAGCTCGCCGCGCGGCTCGCCGAGCTCGAGGACGAGCTGGCGCTCACCCGCGAGGACGGCGAGCGCCGCGCCGGCGAGGCTGAGGCCGCCCGCGCGCTCGCCGAGCACGACGCCGAGGGCGCCGTGCGGCTGCTCGAGGAGGCGCAGGCTCGTCTGACCGAGCTCGAGGCGGCCCAGCGCGCGGCCGGCGAAGAGGCTCTGACGCTCGCCGCGGCTCGCGACGCGGCCGAGCGCCGCGCGAACGAGGTCACCCGGGCGCTGGCCGCCGCGCGCGAGGAGGCCGAGCGCCGCGCGAGCGAGCTGGCCGGCGCCCGCGACGCGGTCGCCGCCGAGCTGGAGGCGGCCGAGCACCGCGCGCGCCAGCTCGGCGAGCAGCTCGCCGCCCACCACGCGGCCGAGCGCGAGCTGCGCGCGGAGCACGCGACCGCGCTGACCGCCCTGCGCGCGCTCGAGGCCGAGGCCGCCGAGGCGCGCGCCGACGCCGAGCGCGAGCGCGCCGCCCACGCCGATGCCGCCACCCGCGCGGCCGCGCTACAGGAGCGGCTCGACGCCGTGGAACGCGACCGGCGCGACGCCCTCGGCGCGGCGGCCGCCGGGCGCGAGCAGGCCCAGGCGGCGCAGTCGCGCGTCCAAGAGCTGAGCGAGGAGCTCCGCGCGCTGGCCGCGAAGCTCGAGGGCGCCCAGAGCCGGCTCGAGGCGGAGACCGCCGACCGCGCCCGCGCCGAGGCCTCGGCCGGCGAGCGCGCCACCGCCCTGCGCCAGGCGCGCCGGCGCATCGACCAGCTCACGGTCGACCTGCGCTTCGCCGAGGAGGCCGCGCGCGCCGCTGCCCAGACGACGCCGAACGCGGTCGCCGACTCCCGCCACGCGCGCCACGCCGCCGCCCGCGCGGAGGCGGCCCTCGGAGAGGCCGACGCCGAGCGCCTCGAGCTCGAGCGCCACCTCGCGGCCGCCTGGGAGTACGCCGTCGACCTGGAGGCCCGCCTCGGCGAGGAGGGCGCCGCCCGCGTCGAGCTCGAGCACCGCATCCAGGCGCTGGTCGCCCACCAGGAGGCGCTCGCGCTGCGCGTCGAAGAGCTCATCGCGGCGCGCCAGGCGGCGGAGTCTGCCCGCGACATCCTCGCCGCGCGCCTCGGCGAGCGGCGGGCGCTGCACTCAGGCGACTGAGGCGCAGATCACCGGCCGCGGGCGAACGACCCCGGCGTCCGTCCGCTCGCCCTGTGCGAGCGCGACGGCGAGGCGCGCGAGCACACGATCGAAGCGCCGGCGCAGCCACCAGCGGCCGCCCAGCGCGAGCAGCAGTCGGTCGAGCGTGCTCACCGACGACACGGTGGCCTGCAGCCCGACGCGAGCGCCGTCCTGGAGCGGCTCGATGCTCCAGCGCGCCTGCGCGCGCGTCCGCCGTCCGACCACGGCCGTGCCGCCGAACGCGTGCGGTTCGCGCGCGGTCGTGACGGTCGTGCGAGCGGTACGGCGCACGCCGAGCGGCGTGCCGATGACGATCCGCCCGCCGCGCCCGTCGCCGGACACCTTCTCGAGGCGCAGGTAGCGGTCGCTGAGGCGCCAGTGGTTCTCCAACTGCGCAAGGAACGCGTACACGCGCTCCGGCGGGTGGGGCACCACGTGATCCGCGCTGACGTCCGGGCCTCTCATCGGCTTGACCTCTTCATAGACAACTTGTTGAATAGGTGCTGATCCTAATAGCTTGATCGGAGGCTGTCCAGCTGGCGCTAAGACATGCGGTCCTGGCCGCCCTGCTCGAGGGCGAGGCGTCCGGCTACGAGCTCGCCAAGCGCTTCGACGTCTCGACGGCGAACTTCTGGCCGGCGACGCCGCAGCAGCTCTACCGCGAGCTCGAGCGCCTGCAAGCCGATGGCCTGGTCGACGCCCGCGTCGTCGAGCAGCGCAAGCGGCCGAACAAGCGCGTGTTCACGCTCAACGACGCGGGCCGCGCTGAGCTGCGCACCTTCACCACCCGGCCGGCGCGCCCTATGGCGATCCGCGACGACCTGCTCGTGAAGCTGCATGCGGTCGACGCCGGCGACCTGGACGCGGTGGCGGCGTCGCTCACCGCGCGCCTCGACCAGGCGCGTGGCAAGCTCGCGCTCTATGACCGGCTGCGCGAGCACCTGCTCGCCGGCCGCACGGAGGCGGAGTACCTGCAGGGCGCCGAGCGCGTCGGCCCGTACCTCACGCTGATGCGCGGCCGGTCGTTCGAGGAGGAGAACGTGCGCTGGGGCGAGGCCGTGCTCGCGATCCTGAAGCGGCGAGCCCAGCGGACCTCGCCGCCCTAGAGTCCCGCGCCGTGGTCGTCGCGCGCGAGTACGTCGAGGTCCCGGTCGACGGCCGGATGATGCGGACGTTCCTCGTCGGTCCGCGCGCCGCGGGCCCGCACCCCGGGATCGTCTTCTCCTCCGACATCTTCCAGCTCACCGAGCCGACGCTGCGCTGGTGCGTGCGCCTCGCCGGCTATGGGTTCCTCGTCGCCGCGCCGGAGATCTACCACCGCATCGAGCCGGCGGGCACCGTCCTGGAGTTCGACGATCCCGGCAAGGCGCGCGGCCAGCGCGACGCCGAGCGCACGCCGGTGGCCGACTTCGACGCCGACATCGCCGCCGCGCTTGCGTTCCTGCGGGAGCAGGTCGCCGGCGCGCCGCTCGGAGCGGCCGGCCACTGCACGGGCGGCCACCTCGCCTTCCGCGCCGCCCTGCTCCCGGAGATCCGCGCGACCGCATGCTGGTATCCGACCGGGCTGCACGACGGCAAGCTCGGAGCCGACCCCGACGCCGGCTCGCTCGCCCGCGCGGAAGAGATCGACGGCGAGTTGCTGCTGATCTTCGGCACGCGCGACCCGCACACGCCCGAGGCGGGGCGGGAGACCATCCGCCGCCGCCTCGAGCAGGCCGGCACGCGCCTGACGTGGCGCGAGTACGACGCCGAGCACGCCTTCGGGCGCGACGTCGGCGATCGCTACGACCCGGAGGTCACCGACGAGGCCTTCGCCGAGACCGTGGCGCTGTTCCGGCGCGTGCTCGTCGCGACCGCCGTCTAGCGCCGCCCGAGCAGCGCGCGCATATCGGCCACCGGACCGACGTGCCGCAGCTTGTCCGGATTGACGATCGAGCGGACGGTCTGGATCTGCCCGTCGGCGATGTCGAGCGCCATGACGCCGATCACGTGGCGCTCGCCGTCGAGCAGCAGCGCGCCCGGCTGCCCGTTGACCTCGACGAGCCGGAACGCGGCGCCGGCGATCCGTTCGCCCTGCCGCGCCCACGCGAGCAGCGTGCGCGCGACGCGGCCGCGCCCGTGCAGCGAGCGCGCCAGCGCCGGCACCTTGCCGCCGCCGTCGCCGTGGAGCACGACGTCGTCGGCGAGCAGCGACTCGAGCCCCGCAAGGTCGCCGCCCTGCGCCGCCGCGAAGAACCGCCGCGCCAGCTCGTCGCGCTGCCGGCGCGACGCCTCGAAGCGCGGCTTGCGCTCCTCGACGCGCCGGCGCGCCCGGGCCGCCAGCTGGCGCACGTTGTCCTCGCTCTTGCCGATGATCGACGCGATCTCGCCGTAGCCGTAGTCGAAGGCGTCACGCAGCAGCAGGACGGCGCGCTGCTCGGGCGAGAGGCTCTCCAGCAGGACGAGGAAGGCGAGCGAAAGCGAGTCGGCCATCTCGGCCTGGTGGGCGGGGTCGTCCGCCGCGTCGGTGACGAGCGGCTCGGGCAGCCACTCGCCGACGTAGGTCTCGCGGCGCACGCGCGCCGAGCGCAGGTGGTCGATGGCCAGCCGCGTCGCGACCGTCGCCACGTACGCGCGCGGCGACTCGATCCGCTCGCCCGCCTCGCCCGCCTGGTGCACCCGCAGGAGCGCCTCCTGGACGACGTCCTCGGCCTCCGCCACGCTGCCGAGCATCCGGTAGGCGATGGCGAAGGCCGCGGACCGCAGCTCGTCGTCGCTCCCGGTCACGCGGCCCACACCGGCACGGATGCCGTCGTCCGCATTCATGCGACGACCTGCGCGAAGCCCTCGCGCCAGCTCGGGTGCCTCGGCTCCCAGCCCAGCTCGCGCTTGGCCTTGGCGTTCGACGCTCCGCGCACCTCGGTCATCATGACGGCCGCGGCCTCGCCGGCGAGCAGCCGGCCGACCACGCGCGGGACGCGCCGCGGCGGCTTCGCGCCCAGCGCGGCCGCCGCCGCGGGCAGCCACTCGGCGACCGCCGCCGGCTCGTCGTCGACGACGCAGTAGACGCCGCGCCGGCCGCGCTCGACGGCCGCCACGGTGGCGTCCGCGGCGTCCTCGATGTGGATGAACGACCACACCCCGGCGCCGCCGCCGACGACCGGGAACCTGCGCTTGCGGATCATCGCGAGGTGCTCGCCGTCGCGGTCCAGCGACGTGCCGGGGCCGTAGAAGCCGCCGTAGCGCAGCGCGATGCCCTCGGTCCACTCGGCGCCGGTCACCGCGCGTTCGAGGTACCGGATCGCGTCGAGCGTCTGCTGCATCGACTTCGCCGGCGTCGGATCGAGCGCGTCGTCCTCGCTCTTCACCGGCCCGCCGGTGCGCGCGAACGGCCAGCCGGCGAAGCTCTGCGCGACGAACCGCCCCACGCCCACTGCGCGGCCCGCCGCCAGCAGGTGGTCGGTGCCCTCGGTGCGCAGGCGGTTCGTCATCGCGAAGTCGCGGTCGAAATGCCGCATGTCGATCAGGCCCGACAGCGCGGTGAGCTGGTGGACGATCACGTCGGGCTGCGCCTCGGCGACCGCGCGCCCCACGGCGTCCGGATCGAGCGCGTCGGCCACCACCGGCGTCGCCCCCAGCGCCCGCACCGCCTCGCGCCGCGACGCGCTGCGCGTCATGCCCACGACGTCGTGGCGGTTCGCGACCAGCCGCGGGACCAGTTGCTTGCCCAGCGCTCCGGTGGCGCCGGCGACCAGGACCTTCATGACGACTCCTCTCGTCGGGATCTGCCATCACTGACGAGATGGCGGCGCCGCCTGTGACAGCAGGCTCAGTAGGCGAGCGCGCGCCCGTCCCGGAAGAAGCCGCCCGTGGGCCCGTCGTCATCGAGCGTGACGCCCCATACGACGCTCGCGGCGCCGTCGGCGACGGGCCGGCCGCCCCCGCCGCCCATGTCGGTCGCCGTCCAGCCGGGGCAGACGGCGTTGACGAGGACGCCGTCGGCGCGCAGCTCCGCCGCGAGCACGCGGGTCAGCGCGTTGAGCGCGGCCTTGCTGACGCGGTAGGCCGGCGTTCCCGCGCCCATCTCGGCGAGCGAGCCGGCGCCCGACGACACGTTGACGACGCGGCCGTGCGGCGCGCGGCGCAGCAGCGGCAGCAGCGCGAGCGTCGTGCGCCAGGCGCCGAACAGGTTCGTCTCGAGCGCCTCGTGCACGACGCCCAGGTCCGCGGTCGAGGCGCGCTGCCACGTGTCGTAGTGGATCGCGGCGTTGTTGACGAGCGCGTCGCAGCGCCCGAAGGCCTCCTCGATCCAGCGCGCCGCCGCGAGCACGCTCGCGTCGTCGGCGACGTCGAGTCGGCAGGCCACCGCGCCGGCCTCCCGCGCGGCCGCCTCGCCCTTGGCCAGGTCGCGCGCGCCGAGCACGACCGTGTACCCGAGCTCGGCCAGCTGCCGCCCGACCTCCAGCCCGATCCCGCGGTTGCCGCCGGTGACGAGGGCGACGCCCCGGGTGGCTACCAGTGCACGCCCTTCATCAGGTTCGCCATCGCGATCTGCTCCATCGAGGCCTTCTCCGCCTCGTCCTTCTTGCCCTTCGCCGCGGCCGAGTCGGGGAAGACCTTGTACGCCGTGTGGAGGATCTGGTCGACCGCCTTGGGCGCCAGCGCGTAGGCGACCTCGCCGAACGTCCCCAGGCGCGTGTTGATGGTCTTGGGCTTCGCGCGGATCGCCTCGCAGACGAGGTCGGCCGCTTCGTCGGGCGTGATCGTCGGGAACGCGTCGTACATCTTGGTCGGGGCGATCATCGGCGTGCGCACGAGCGGCATGTGGATCGTCGTGAAGGTGATGTTGTCGCCGATGGTCTCCGAGGACACCACGCGCGTCCACGCGTCGAGCGCGGCCTTCGAGGCGACGTAGGCGCTGAAGCGCGGCGGGTTGGTCTGGGCGCCGATCGACGAGACGTTCACGATGTGGCCGAACTTGCGCTCCTTCATGTGCGGCATCAGCGCCATCGTCATCTTGATCGCGCCGAAGTAGTTCAGCTGCATCGTGCGCTCGAAGTCGTGGAAGCGGTCGTGGCTGAGCTCGACGGAGCGGCGGATCGAGCGCCCGGCGTTGTTGACGAGCATGTCGATCGCCGGGTGGTCGTCGAGCATCTTGCGCGCGCTCTCCTCGATCGCGTCCATGTCGGAGAGGTCGGTCGGGTACACGTACGCCGTCCCGCCGCGAGCCTCGATCTCGGCCTTGAGCTCCTCGAGCTTCTCGGCGCCGCGGGAGACGAGCAGCGGGATGCCCCCGGCGGCGGCGATCTTCAGCGCCGCGGCGCGGCCGATCCCGCTCGATGCGCCGGTGATGACGACGGTGCGCCCGTTGACCGCGCCCTCGAACGAACGATCCTTGAACAGGTCCGGGTCGAGGTTGCGCTCCCAGTAGTCCCACAGCTTGTGGGCGTAGGACTCCAGCGGCGGCACCTCGATGCCCGAGCCCTTGAGCGCGCGCTCGGTGTCGCGCGTGTCGAACTGCGGCCGCAGTGCCATGTGCTCGAGCACTTCCTCGGGGATCCCGAAGTCGGCGAGGATCGCGCGCCGCACGTCCTTCGCGGGCGGGAGCTTCATGAGCATCGAGAACGTGCCCTTGGGCAGCATCTCGGTCAGCCGCGTGTCGATGCGCAGCGCGAACTGCGGCGCGTGGGCGGCCTTGGCGAACGTGTTCATGACCTCGCCGACGCGCTGGGCGCGCGGGTTGGTCAGGTGGAACGCCTGCCCGTCGAGTCCCGGCTGGTGCGCGATGTGGTCCATCGCCTTGGCCACGAAGTCGACCGGGACGACGTTGGTGTAGCCGACCTCCGGGCCGACGAGGGGCATCCACTCGGGCAGCCAGCCGCGCAGCTTCTGGATGACCTTGAAGAAGTAGTAGGGCCCGTCGATCTTGTCCATCTCGCCGGTCTGGGAGTGGCCGACGACGATGCTCGGGCGATACACGCGCCAGGGCACCTTGGACTCGGTCCTGGCGATCCGCTCGGACTCGAACTTCGTGCGGTGATACGGCGAGGGCAGCTTCTGGCTCTCGTCGAACATGTCCTCCCGGAACAGGCCCTTGAACTCGCCCGCGGCGGCGATCGAGCTGGTGTGGTGCAGGATGCCCGCCTCGAGCGCGTTGGCCAGCTGGACCGCGTTGCGCGTGCCGGCGACGTTGAGCCGCTCGTTCGTCTCGTCGTCGGCGGTCATGTCGTAGATCGCGGCGAGGTGGAAGAAGTGGTCGATGCCCGCCTCGCGCAGCTGGGCGACCTGCTCGTCGGAGACCCCGAGCTGGGGCTGCGAGAGATCGCCGATCACCGGCTTGATGCGCTCCTTGGCCTCGGGTCCCCAGCCGTCGATGAGCTCGCGCAGGCGGTCCACCGAGCCCTCGCGGACGAGCACGTGGATGTCGCCGTCGCGCTTGAGGAGCTGCTCGACGAGATGCCGGCCGATGAAGCCGGTCGCGCCGGTGACGAAGTAGGCCATTCCCGATCCCTTTCGCGCCGTGAGAGGGCGCGAACGCTACACCCCGGCGCCCGCGCCGCCGCGCCCCTCGCCGCCCGCGAACCGCGCCGCGCCGCTGATCGCGTCGGCGTAGACCTCAGGCCCCGCCTGCGCCTCGAGCGCGAGTCCGTCGTCGAGCGGGAGGCCGAGCGCGGCGAGCGCGGCGCGGCGGTCGGCGAGCATCGTCTGCTGCGGGAAGCCGGCGAGCGCCTCGGCGTACTCGAGCGCGCGGTTGAGCGGCCGGCCGTGCAGCTCGGTGACGAGCCCGATCGCGTGCGCCTCGCGGGCGTCGACGATCCGCCCGGTCAGGATCAGGTCGAGCGCGCGGCCGAGGCCGACGATGCGCGGCAGGCGCTGCGTCCCTCCGTCGACGAGCGGCACGCCCCAGCGGCGCTCGGGGAAGCCCAGGCTGCTCGAGGGCGCGGAGATCCGCAGGTCGCACCAGAGCGCGAGCTCGAGCCCGCCGGCGAGGCACCACCCCTCGATCGCGGCGATCGTCGGCTTGCTCGCCGTCAGCCGGGTGAAGCCGAACGGCCCCTCCGGCGACTGCAGCCGCGGGCCGAAGGTGTCGAGCGCCTTGAGGTCGGCGCCCGCGCAGAAGCTGACGCCGCCGGCGCCGGTGACGACGAGCACGCGCGCCCCCTCGTCGGCCTCGAACGCCCGGAAGCCCTCGAGCAGCCGCTCGGCGGTCGGGCCGTCGACCGCGTTGCGCCGGTGCTGGCGGTCGATCGTCAGCACGGCCGCGGCGCCGACGCGCTCGTAGCGGACCTCGTCGGTCACGGCCCGGGAGTCTGGTTCGCTACCAGCCTCCGGCCCAGTCGCGCGCGGGCAGGCGGCGCTTGCGGCGCGCCTTGCGCTTCTCGAGCGCGTTCTGCAGCAGCGACAACAGCAGGACCAGGAGCGGGAAGAAGATGATGACGATGAAGCCGGCGTTGGTGACGACCTTGTCGTTGGCCTCGCCGTAGGTGCCCTGACCGCCGTCGTGGCCGACGCGCGCGAGCGCCGCCGGGGCGAGCAGGGCGAGGAGCACGAGGCTCGCGGGCAGGCTGGCGGCGAGGCGGCGCATCGGTCCGGGAGGATACCCCGCATGCCCGCACTCCAGCGCGCCCGTGTCAACGGCAGCATCGAGGTGCTGCGGCTCGACCGCCCCGAGCGCCGCAACGCTCTCGACTCGGCGACGCTCGCCGAGCTGATCGACGCGCTCGACGAGCTCGCCGGCGACGACGAGCTGCGCGTCCTGGTCTTCTCGACGACGAGCGAGCAGGCGCTCAGCGCGGGCGCGGACGTCGCCGAGCCGCTCGACCGCGAGGGCGGCATCGCGCGGATGGAGGCGTTCAGCCGCTTCTACGCCGCCGTCGAGGCGTTCCCGGCGCCGACCATCGCCGTCTGCGTCGGCAACTGCGTCGGCGCCGGCGCCGAGCTCGCCGCGGGCTGCGACCTGCGCGTCGGCGGCGACAACCTCAAGCTCGCGTGGGCCGGCGCGCGGCTCGGCGTGCCCGTGGGCGCGGCGCGCCTGGTCCCGCTGGTCGGGCTCTCGCGGGCCAAGGAGCTGATCTTCACCGGCCGCGTCGTCGGCATGGAGGAGGCCGCGGCGCTCGGCCTGCTCGCGCGCACGGCGCCCGTCGCGGGCGCGGAGGCCGCCGCGCTCGAGCTGGCGCGCGAGCTCGCCGCCCACCCGCCGGCGGGGCTGCGGCTGCTCAAGCGGATGTTCCGCGACTTCGAGCACACCGCCGAGCGGGTGGCGAGCGAGAACCTCGTCCTCGACGCCTTCCAGCGCGAGGGCGAGGGTCTGCCCAGTGGCCGCGGCCGCACGTCCGATCGGTTCTGGACGCCGCCCGCTCCCGCCTGACGCCACCCGTCGGTCCTCGATGTGCCAGAGGCACACCGTCGGACGCCGGCCGGCGTCAGCCGGGGCGGGCGACGCCCAGGCGACCGACCAGACGTACGGCCGCGACCACTAGCGGTCAGTCGTCGTCGTGACGGCGGTCGGCTCCTCGACGCGGTCGTGCTCGGCGCCGGCGTCGCGGCGGCGGACGAAGCGCCGGCGGCGCGGCGTCTCGACCCCGGTGTCGCGGCGCGCGATGGCCGCCTCGCGCTCGAGCTCGACGTCGCGGACCGTCCTGAGCGTCATGCGCCCGAGCGCGATCGACGCGAACGCGATGATCGCCGCGCCGACGCCGTAGAAGTACGCGAGCAGCTCGGCCATCTGCCGGTACTCGCCGCCCAGCGGCCGCCCGGCCTGTCCGAGCGGCGGCCCGGCATTGCTCCACAGCACGCTGACCGTCGGCCCGATGACGAACCACACGCCGGCGGCGATCGCCAGCTGTGCGCCGAGCACCGCCTTGGCGCGGTGGGCGCTGAACAGCAGGACGAGCCCGCCGACGACGGCGACCACGCCGGGCAGCAGCGACAGCCAGGCGCGCCCGGCCGTCATGTGGAAGGTCGAGTCGGGCCCGATCGTGAAGTTGAACGACGGGCCGACGAACGGCACGATCGCGCCCCAGGCGCCGAGGAGCACGACCATCAGGCCGCTGATCGCGCCACGTGTGCGGGGGATCCTCATCTTTCGCTCCCTTCCGGTGAAAACGTCCTGCAAAGGGCCTACCCCGGCCGTGCTTGCGGCACGCACCTGATGGCTGATCCCACGACCGCCGCACCCGGCTGACCGCGCCTCGCGGCGCCGGATCGCCACCCGCCGGACCGGCCCGTACGCCGGGTACTGTGCCGGTCCGGCGTGCGGCGCCCGGCATCCGCGATGCACGGCCATCCGGGCACGCCGGCCGCGGGATCAGCCATCTAGGCTGGAACGCGAGATGGCCGTCCTCATCGCCTCCGACCTGCGCAAGGACATCGCCGGCGCGCCGCTGCTGCGCGGCGTGTCGCTGAAGCTCGAGCGCCGCGACCGCCTGACGATCGCCGGGCGCAACGGCGCCGGCAAGACGACGCTGCTGCGCATGCTCGCCGGCGAGACGTCGGTCGACGGCGGCGAGCTGGTGTTCGGCAAGGGCGCGCGCGTCGCCCTGCACGACCAGCGCCCGCCGCGCGACCGCGGTCTGACGCTGCGCGAGTACGTCACCTCGGGGGCGTCGCACCTCGTCGTGCTCGAGGCCGAGCTCGCCCGGCTCGAGGAGGCGATGGCGGGCGGCGACACGTCCGAGCGCACGCTCGACGCCTACGGGCGCGCGCAGGGCGAGCTCGAGCACCACGGCGGCTACGCGTGGCGCGAGCGCGCGCTGGGGACCGTGCACGGCCTCGGGTTCGCCGACGCGCAGCTCGACCGCGCGCTGGAGACGTTCTCCGGCGGCGAGCTGACGCGCGCGTCGCTGGCCCGCGCGCTCGTCTCCGAGCCCGACCTGCTGCTGCTCGACGAGCCGACCAACCACCTCGACATCGACTCGCTCGAGTGGCTCGAGCAGGCGCTGCTCGCCATGGACGCCGCGATCGTCCTCGTCGCGCACGACCGCTGGTTCCTCGAGGCGGTCGGCACCGCCGTCCTCGAGCTCGAGGCCGGGCGCTCGCGCTTCTTCCCGGGCACGTGGAGCGCCTGGCGCAAGGAGGCGGCGGCGCGCGAGATGGCGCTCGGCAAGGCGATCGACAAGCAGGAGCGCGAGATCGAGCGGATGGAGCGCTTCGTCGAGCGCTTCCGCTACAAGGCGACCAAGGCGCGCCAGGCGCAGGACCGCCTCAAGAAGCTCTCGAAGATCGAACGGATCGGGCGCGACCCTCGCGACGAGCGCGAGCTGGCGTTCGGCTTCAAGCCTCCCGAGCGGTCGGGCCGCGTCGTCTTCGAGCTCGAGGGCGGGCGGATCGAGATCGGAGACCCGCCCGCCCGCGTCCTGATCGACGACGCCGAGCTGTGGCTCGAGCGCGGCGAGCACGTCTCGCTCGTGGGCGCCAACGGCAGCGGCAAGACGACGCTGCTGCACGCGCTCGTCGGCGAGGCGCCGCTCGCTGACGGCAAGCTGCGCCGCGGCCACAACGTGACGATCGGCTACCTGGCCCAGCACGCCGAGGCGATCGGGACGACGGGGACCGTGCTCGAGGCCTGCCAGCGCGCGACCAGGCTCACGCCCAACAAGGCGCGGGCGCTGCTCGGCCGCTTCCTGTTCAGCGGCGAGGAGGCCGAGAAGCCCGTCGCCGGGCTCAGCGGCGGCGAGCGCCAGCGCCTCTCGCTGGCCATCCTCGTGCAGTCCGGCGCCAACGTGCTCGTCCTCGACGAGCCGACCAACCACCTCGATCTCGACGCGCGCGAGGCGCTCGAGGACGCCCTGCGCGACTTCCCCGGCTCGCTGCTGCTCGTCTCGCACGACCGCGCGCTGCTCGACGCGGTCGGCACGCGCACGGTGGCCGTCGAGGACGGCACGCTGCGCTCCTACGTCGGCGGCTGGCCCGAGTACGCGCGCGTGCGCGAGGAGCGCAAGGAGCTCGCCCAGGCTCCCAAGGCTTCGAAGGCGGCCGACGGGAAGGCGAAGCGCGAGAAGCCCTCGACCACCGCGCCGTCGAAGAACCAGCTCGCCCGGGCGGCGCGCCTCGAGCGCCAGATCGAGGAGGCCGAGGCGGCGCTGCGCGCGCTCGAGGACGAGCTCGCCGACCCGTCGTCGTGGGCGTCGCCGTCGGCGGCCGAGCGCAACACGGCGCGCCACGAGGCGGCCAAGCGCCGCGTCGAGGAGCTCATGGAGCGCTGGGCCGCGGTTGCCTCGTAGCGCTCTGCGCGAGACACTGCCTTCGTGACCCACGCGCTCGCGCTGCGCACCGCCCTCGCCCGAGCGATCGCCCCGCCGGCGACCCGGCCGGTGGCCCTGCCGGCGCCGCCGCTCGTGCCGGGCGATGCCGGGCCGCTGCTGATCGGGCGCAGCCGGCGCTGCGACTTCGTCGTCGCCGACCCCTCGGTCTCGCGCCGTCATGCGCTGCTGCTGCGCGGGCGCGACGGCTGGACGCTGTACGACCTCGGCTCGACGAACGGCACGCGCGTCAACGGCTGGCGGGTCGAGCGCGCCGTCGTGCAGGCGGGCGACGAGGTCGAGCTCGGCGGCGCGACCTTCCGATTCGCCGCCCGCGGCTAGAGGCGGCGGCGCAGCCGCTGCGGCACGGACTGCGGGCAGCGGGCGCGCTCGTCCGCGCGGCGGGCGCTGGCGCCCGGGAGGCGGCGGACCACGCGGACATCGGCCTTGCGGACGTGCGGTCCGCGGCGGGGGAGTCGTCGCAGTGTGGATTCCATGCGCCGTGAACACCCGCTCTGACGGAGGATCACGGGTCCTACGACCAATGTCCGGGGTGATTGCGAAAAGCCACCTTGCGCGGCTGCGTCAATGACCAGCCGTCGCGGCGATGAAAGCGCACCACCGTGCCGTCGGCGAGGCGCGCGCCGGCGCGGCCGAGCGGCGGCTCGCCCCACAGCGTGGCCACCAGGGGGCGCTCGCGCTCCGGCGTGTCGCCCAGGCCGGCGGCGACGTGCTCCGCCGGATACGTCAGGACGATGGACCCCGAGCGGACCCAGACCGGGATCGCGTGCAGCGGCGCGGGCGCGACGACCTCGCGGCCGCCTTCGACCCCGGCCCCCGACCACGCCTCGATCCAGCGCCCGCGCGGCAGGACCGTCCGGCGCTCGCGCGCTCCCTCGTCGAGCACGGGGGCGACCCACAGCGCGGGCCCGTAGCCGAACGCGTCGGCGACGCGCCAGCCGGCCGGGTCGCCGAGCGCCGCCGGGCGCACGATCGGCAGCCCGGCGCGCGCGCACGTCGCCGCGGCGGCGCGCACGTACGGGACGAGCATCTCGTGCAGCAGGACGTAGCCGCGATACAGCGCGACGACCTCAGGCGAGTACGTCCACGGCTCCTGCACGAGCCGCCCGTGCGCCTGCATGAGCGGCGTGAAGCAGCCGAGCTGCACCCAGCGGACCAGCAGCTCGGGCGGGCAGCGCTCGACGAGCCGGTGGCCGAGGTAGCCGCCGACGTCGTGCGACCAGTTCGAGAAGCCGCTGTGCGCGGCGCTGATCGTCGCCCCGACGAGCGTGCGCAGCGACCACCAGTCCGACGCCTGGTCGCCCGCCCAGAGCACGCCGGTGGCCTGCTGGCCGGTCCAGCCGCAGCGGCCGAAGACGACGCCGCGGCCCGGGCCGTGCGCCTCGTCGAGGGCGCGCTGCATCGAGCGCCGGTAGGCGCCGCCGAGCTCCCACGCGTTCGGATCCCCGTCGAGGTAGTAGCCCTCGCCGTCGTCGGCCTTGATCCCCTCGACGCCGAGCGCGAGGACCTTGCGCGCCTGCGCGCGCCACCATGCCTCGGCGCTTGGCCGCCGCAGGTCGACGATCGAGCCGCGGCCCATCCACCAGCGCCGCGCGCCCGGGACGTAGTGGCCGGCCGCCGCGCCCTCCGCGTAGTTGGGCGCCGGGACCGCGTGCAGCCGCTGGGAGAGCGGGTCGGGCGGGATCTGCCCGTTGCGCGAGTCGAGGTTGACCCACGGGGTGACCCACACCACCGTGCGCACGCCGCCGGCCCGCAGGCGCCGCACCATCCCCGCGAAGTCCGGGAACTGCCCGGGGTTGGGCTCCCACGTGTTGTATTGGGTCTCCCACGGTGAGTCGAGGACGATCGCGTCGAGCGGGATCTCGTGCCAGCGGCAGCCGTAGTAGTCCTCGAGCACGTCGTCCTGGTGCTCGTAGACGTCGCGCGACTTCCAGAAGCCGTAGGCCCACTCGGGCAGGACGCCCGGCGGGCCCGTCGCGCGGAGGAAGCGGCGCAGCCGGGCGGCGGGCGTGGGGTCGGTGAGCACGAGGACGTCGAGCGCGCCCGCCGCGGCGCGCACCGACACGGCGGTGCGGTCCGGCTCGAGGTCGAAGCGCGCGCCGTTGGCGGCGGTGCGCAGCCAGACGGCGTAGCCGTGGCTCGACTGCAGCCACGGCACCGGCGCGTAGTCCCCCTGCGGGATGCCGCCGAGCTCGAGCAGGTCGGGCGGGCAGTCGGGACCCGTGTAGCGCCGGTCGGCGCCGAGCTGGACGGAGCGGCCGGCGTGGTCGACCGAGGTCGCGTGCCGGGCGCCGAGCCCGGCGAAGCGCTCGCCCGCCCGGGCGGCCCAGCGCGCGCCCAGGCGCAGCGGCGCCGTCCAGGTGGACAGCCGCAGCGCGAACGCCTCCGGGCCCGCGAGCGCCAGGCGCAGCTCGGCGCTCCCGCCCGTCGCGAGCCCGACCGCCAGCACCGCCGAGCGCTCATCGCAGGCGACGATCTCCACCGACTCGGGCGCGCTGCGCGGTCCGGCCTCCTCGCCGGCGATGACGCCCTCGGTGAGCACGACGAGGCGGTCGTGCGCGGTGCCCGCGCTCGACCAGATCCCGCCGTCGCGCAGCAGCTCGCGCGCGCCGCGCCGCAGCGTGAACGAGCCGTCGGCGCCGACCAGGAGCCGCAGCGCGCCGTGATGCAGTTCGAGCATCGGCGGCAGCGTTCACCGGCCGCCGGGCGGGCGCGCTCCCCTTCACCGACTGGTCACACGCCAGTTGCCGGGTCTTCACAGGAAAGCGGTCGACTTGCAGGGATTCTCTCACCGAGATGAAGAGCGAGAACACGATGAGCCGGGCCGACCTGCACTGCCACTCGACGGCGTCGCAGGTGTCGAAGCTCGGCGTCCAGCGCGCGCTGGGCCTCCCGGAGTGCGCCACTCCGCCGGAAGAGGTCTACGCCCTGGCCAAGCGGCGGGGGATGGACTTCGTCACGATCACCGACCACGACACGATCGCCGGGGCGCTGGAGATCGCCGACCGGCCCGACGTGTTCGTCTCCGAGGAGCTGACGTGCTGGTTCCGCGGCGAGCCGCAGGCCGTGCACGTGCTCGTCTGGGGGATCACGCCCGACCAGCACGAGTGGCTGCAGGCCGACCGCCACGACGTCGAGGTGGTCGCCGAGCACCTGCGCGAGCACGCGGTCGCGTGCGCGCTGGCGCACCCCTTCTACGCAGTCGAGGCGCCGCTGGCGCCGCGGCACCGGCGCCGCCTGGCCGAGCTGTTCGACGTCTGGGAGGTCCGCAACGGGTCGCGGGCGCCCGAGCTCAATGCGCCCGCGGCCGTCTATGTCGAGACCCATGGCGGGATCGGCGTCGGCGGCAGCGACGACCACGCGGGCGTCGACATCGGGCGCACGTACACCGAGGCGCCGGCCGCGGCGACGCCGCAGGAGTTCCTCGCCCACCTGCGCGAGGGGCGCTGCGCGGCCGCGGGCGAGCAGGGCAGCGCGGCGAAGTGGGCGCACGCCGCGATGGCGCTCGCCGTGCGATCGCTCGGCGCGAACGGCCCCGCGCCGGCGCCCGACCCGCGGGCGGTGCTGCGCATGGTCGAGCGGGTGCTGAGCGAGGGGGACGCCCGCCGCGGATCGCTTGGCGCGGACCTGCGCCCCGAGGACGCGCGCGCGCTCCTGCGCGCCTGGTTGAGCGCGGTCGACCTCGACGAGCTGGGGGAGGAGGGGCTGCTCGCGCTGCTGCAGGACGACGCGTTCGCTCACGCCGACCTCTTCCGCCGCGCGCGCCGCGCGCACGAGCGCAAGCTGACCGCCGCGGTGCGGGCCTCGGTCGGCGGCCTGGAGGCGGGCGAGTCGCCGCTGACCGTCGCCGCGGGGCTGTTCGACGCGTGCGTCGCGGCCATGCCGTACGCGCCCGCGGCGGCGTTCCTCGGGCGCGAGAAGGCCAAGCTCGCCGGGCGCGACGGCGACCGCCTGCGGGTGGCGGTCGTCGCCGACGCCATCGGCGGCGTGCACGGCGTGGCCAGCGCGCTGCAGCAGATCCGCGAGCGCGGGGTGCCGGGCTTCGAGGTCGAGGTCATCGGCACCGACTGCAACGTCGACCGCCGCCTGAGCGCGGTGGCCGAGGTCGACGTCCCCTTCTATCCAGGACTCGGGCTGGGCGTGCCGTCGCTGCCCGCCGTCGTCGACGCGCTCGCCGACGGTCGCTACGACATCGTCCACGTGTGCTCGCCCGGCCCGGCCGGGCTGACCGCGCTGCTCGTCGCCCGGGTGACCGAGCGGCCGGTGGTCGCCAGCCACCACACCGAGCTGGCCGCCTACGCGGGGCTGCGCTCGGGCGACGACGGCCTGGAGGCGCTCGCGACGATGGGCCTGGCCGCGTTCTACGGCCAGGCCGATCGCGTGCTGTCGCCGAGCGCGGCGTCGGACCGCGCGCTGGAGGCGCTCGGCGTGCCGCCGGCGCGGATCGGGCGCTGGGACCGCGGCGTGGACCTCGACCGGTTCGCTCCCGGCCGCCGGGTCGACGGGCTGCTCCCGGGCGAGGTGACCGTCCTGTACGCCGGGCGGCTGACCGCCGAGAAGGGCGCCGGCCTGCTCGCCGACGCCTTCCTCGCCGCGCGCGAGCGCGACCCGCGGCTGCACCTCGTGCTCGCCGGCGGCGGGCCGGAGGAGGCCATGCTGCGCGAGCGCCTCCGCGACGCCGCGACGTTCCTCGGCTGGCTGGACGGGGACGCGCTGCCGCGCGCGTACGCGAGCGCGGACATCTTCCTGTTCCCCAGCCGCACCGACACCTTCGGGCAGGTCGTCCTCGAGGCCCAGGCCAGCGGACTACCTGTGATCGCGGTGGCCGAGGGTGGACCGGCCGACCTCGTGCGGGACGGGGTCACCGGCGTGCTGCGCCCGCCCGACTCGGGGGCGCTGGCCGACGCCGTCGCCGGCTTGGCCGCCGCGCCCGAGCGCCGCGCGCGTCTTGCGCGCGCGGCGCTCGCGGACGTCTCCGACCGCTCGTGGGAGCGGGCGCTCGAACGCCTGGCCGCCGGCTACCGCGCCGCGCTGGCCGCCCACGCCACCACGGGGGCGCGCCGTGCAGCGTGACGCCGGGCAGCGGCTGCGCGTGGTCGACGTCGCGCTGTTCTACGGCGAGCGCAGCGGCGGCATCCGGACCTACATCGACGCCAAGGTGCGCTTCGCGCGCGCCACACAGGCCTTCGAGCACCACGTCATCGTCCCCGGGCCGCACGAGTGCCACCGGACGGGCTGGCACGAGCTGCCCTCGCTGCGCGTCGCGGCGGCCAACGGCTACCGCGTCCCGCTCGGCGCCGGCGCGTTGAAGGGGACGCTCACGTCGATCCGTCCCGACATCGTGCTGCTGCACGACCCCTTCTGGAACGTGCTGGGCGTCGCTGCGCACGCGCGCGCGTTGGGCGCGCGGGTCGTCGCGGTGCACCACGGGTCGAGCGCGCTGGACGCCGCCGGCCGCCGCCGACGCGGTCATGGCGGCCATCGACACGACCGAGGATCTCGGGCGGCCGCCCGACCTGCCGCTGCGCTTCGGCGTGCACCCGGCGTTCCGGCCGCACATCGGCGTGCCGCGCGGCGACCACGTCCTCTACGTCGGGCGCCTGGCGCGCGAGAAGGGCATCGCCGAGCTGCTCGAGGCGGCGGCGCGCACGCAAGAGCCGTGGCCGCTGCGCGTCATCGGCAGCGGGCCGCTCGCCCGCCGGCTCGCGCGGCGCGCGCGGCGGCCCGATCTCGCCGGGCGCGTGCGCTTCGCGCCGTTCGTCGGCGACCCGGCGGCGCTGGCCCGCGAGTACGCCGCGGCTCGCTGCGTGGTCATGCCCGGGCCACACGAGACGTTCGGCCTCGTCGCGCTCGAGGCGGCCTGCTCCGGCGCGCCCGTGGCGCTGTCGGCCAGCGCGCCAAGCGCCCGCGCGGTCGGCGCGCTGGCGGAGACGTTCTCGGCGGGCGGCCTGCTCGCGGCGGTCGAGCGCGCGCGCGCTCGGCGTCCGGACCGAGCCGCCGCCGCGGCGCTCGCCGCCCGTTCGACCTGGGACGCCGCGCTCGGGGCCGAGCTTGGCTCGCTGCGCCGCCTGGTCGAGCGCCGCGCGCTGAGGGCAGTGGCGTGAGCGGCACGGAACCGGCCGTCGCGCGACGCACGCGCCGGGCGGACCGGGCGAGCGCCAAGACGCTCGCCGTCGCGCTCCACGACGTCGAGCCGGCGACCTTCGAGCGCTGCGCGCTGATCCGCGACTGGCTCGACGACCTGGGGGTCGACCGCATCACGCTGCTCGTCATCCCGGCCGCCGACCTGCACCCGGTCGGCGACCGCTCCCCGGAGCTCACGGCCTGGCTCGCCCACCGCGCGCGCCGCGGCGACGAGATCGCCCAGCACGGCTTCCGCCACCTGCAGCTGCGGTCCGCCTCGGTTCCGCGTCAGCTCGTCGCGCGCGCACAGGGCGCGCGCGCCGCCGAGTTCGTCGGTCTCGGCGACGCGGACACCCGCCGCGTCGTCGACGCGGGCCGCCGCGTCCTGCGCCTGGCCGGCCTTGACGTGCGCGGCTTCGTCGCGCCGGCGTACGCCTACACGCCCGCGCTGCGCGCGACGCTCGCCGAGCGCTTCGCCTGGTGGGCGGGGCTGGTCCAGCTGCACGCCGGCGACCGCGTCCGGCTCGCCCCCGCCGTCGGCCTGGGCACCTCGGGTCCGCTCAAGCGCGCCGCCTCGCCCGCGCTGCTGCGCCTCGGCGCCGCGCTGGCGGGCGGGACGCTGCGCCTGGACCTGCACCCTGCCGACCTCGACCACCCGCGCCACGTGCTCGCGCTCGAGCGGGTCCTGCGCGCCGGGCGCCGGCGCACCGCGGTGACCCTGCACGAGCTCGCTTGTCCCTGATGATCGATTCCGAATTTCCGCCGCGTCAGGCACGCACCTCGCGGCGCTGGACCGGCGGCCGGAGGCTTGCCGATGCCACCAGCATCGCCTGCGCCTCCGGCCGCCGCCCAGCACCACGATTCGCGCGCCTGCCATCGACGGGCGATTCGAAATCGATCATCTGAGGGCCGAGGCCGAGCGCGTCCTGCGCCGGCATTGGCGCGAGGGGCGCCGGCGCGACGGCGTCCCCTACGGCTACACGTGCCCCTCGACGCCGCGCTACCGCCACCAGTGGCTGTGGGACTCGTGCTTCCACGCGATCGTGTGGCGGCGCTTCGACCCCGCTCGCGCGCAGGAGGAGCTGCGCACGCTGCTGCGCGCGGGGCGCGCCGACGGCTTCGTGCCCCACACCGCCTTCTGGGGCTGGCCGGCCGGCTGGAGGCGCGCGCCCTTCTACGCCACCGACAGCGTGCGCGGGGCGACGGCGACGGGGACGATCGGCCCGCCGGTGCTCGCGATCGCGTGGGAGCTCGTCGCCGAGGACGACCCGGTGTTCGCGCGCGAGGGCCTCGGCCCGCTGCGCGCCCATCTCGACTGGCTCGCGCACGAGCGCGACCCCGACGGCGACGGGCTGCTCACGATCATCCATCCCGACGAGTCCGGCCTCGACGACTCGCCCAAGTACGACCCGGTCTTCCGCTGGATGGCCCACCACCGCCCGGGCTACTTCCACCTCGTCCACCGCTGCCGGCGCCTGGCCTACGACGCGAAGGCCATCGCGGCGCGCCACGAGGAGCACGTCGAGGACGTGCTGGTCAACGTCCTCTACGCGCTGTCGCTGCGGGCGTACGCGCGGCTGTCGGGGGACGAGGCGTTCGCGCGGCGCGCGGAGCGCGTTGAGCGGGCCCTGGTCGAGCGCTGCCTGGACCCCGCGACCGGGCTGTTCTACGACCTCGCCGGCCGAGACGAGCGGCCGGTGCGCGTGGCGACGTGGAGCGCGCTCGCGCCGCTCGCGCTGCGCGGGGTGGGGGAGGACGTGCGGCGCCGGCTCGTCGAGGAGTGGCTGCTCGACGCGCGCCGGTTCGCGGCGCCGTTCGGGATCCCGTCGGTCGCGCGGTGCGAGCCCTCGTTCCGGGCTGGGTTTGACCGTTGGCGGACGTGGCGCGGGCCGTCGTGGGTCAACACGGCGTGGCTCCTGGTGCCGGCCTTGCGCGAGCTGGGGTATTGCGGCGAGGCGGACCGGATCGTGGCGTCGCTCGTGCGGGCGGTGGAGCGGTATGGGTTCCGGGAGTACTACAACCCGTTGACCGGGCGGGGGCTGGCGGCGCGGGGGTTCGGGTGGTCGACGTTGGTGGTGGAGTTGGTGTGAGGTTGGGTGCGCTCCGCTCGGGCGTTGGCTTTGGGTCGTGGCGTGGTCGGATGGCACCGAGGGGAAGGAGCCGTTTGTCCTTGTGACCGCACCTGTCGAGCGCGCTCCGCGCGCCTCCCTCCGGGCGGCTTAGCGCGTTGGCGCGCGCTCGTGGAACGAGACGTCATTTGGGGCTGACATAGCGCCCGAAGTGTCGACTCGTTCGCGCGATCACCGCGCCTGGCGCGTTGCCGCTCGGCCGCAGTCGAGAGAGCGATCGACCGCGATATAGGCAGTCGATCGCTCTCTCGTCGCGCCGGGTCACCGCACCTGGCGTGTTGCCGCTCGGCAGCGGGCGCAGACCAGGCTCGTTTCCCTCAGTGCAATCCGACCCGGCCGCGACCAAAGCCCACGCCCGAGCGGAGCGCCCAAACTCAACCCAACCGCTACCTCGCCCCCAACCGCCGCGCCGCCACCCGCGCCGCGCTCACCCGCGCCTCGGGCCGCGCGCGCCACGCGCGCGCGGGAACGCTGGCGCCCGCCGGGAGCCCGTAGCGCAGCAAGAACCGCGGGTTGGCGTCGATCAGCTGCCACGCCTGGATCGGCGAGGCGCCCGCGGCGACCGCCGGCGCGAAGCCCTCGGCCAGCGTGTGCGTCCGGGTGCCCGGGTGGCCGTCGGAGGCGAGGACGTAGGCGAGCTTGCCCCGAATCAGGCGCTTCGCGGCCAGCTGCGCCTCGGGCCCGTGGCGGCCGAGCAGGGAGCAGACGTTGACCTGGAGGACCGCGCCGGAGCGCAACTCCGGTCGCAGCGCCCGCAGCCCGTCGTCAAGCAGGCCGGCGGCCCGCTCGGGGTGGGCGATCACGAGCCCGATGCCATGGCGGCGGATGGCGCGGCAGCCGGCGAGGAAGCCCTCGTCCACGCCCGCGAACGGCACCTCGACGAGCACCCAGCGCGCGCCGGGCGGGCCCTGGGCGAGCACGCGGAGGTCGTCCGCGCCGAGGCTGGCCGCCACGTCGGGGTGGATCTCGCCGCCGGCGTGCAGGCGCAACGCGATCCCCTCGCGGTCGAGGGCCGCCTGCAGGGCGGCGGTGTGCGCCGGGATCGTGGCCACGTCCAGCGGGAAGCTCGGGTGGCCGACGTGCGGTGTCACCAAGGCCTCCCGCACGCCGGCCTTCACCATGCGCGCGGCATGGTCCAGGCTTTCTCGCTCGTCGCGCGCCCCGTCGTCCACCCCGGGCAGCAGGTGGAGATGCAGGTCCACGTAGGACATGCGCGTCCTTTCTGGCGGATCGTCGGTGCCCGCCGGTCTCGATTCGCTTGTTCGCGCTCGACCCTACCCGAGGCCGCTACCGCCGCCCAGACCCGTTCACGGGATGGTCACCGCCTGCGCGACGCCTCCGCCGGCGTGTCCGAGCCCTGCTTCGGGATCCGCGTCTTGCCCGAGAACTTCGAGGCCTTGCAGCCGCGCGGGCGGCCGAGGTCGAACGGGCCGGCCACCGCGGTGGTCACCGTGGGGTTGCCGTTGCTGTCGAGCTTGGCCGAGCCGTCGGAGTTCTTGCGGCGCGCCCGCGGCGAGCGGGCCCGCGGGGACCACCGCGGGCGCCGAGCCCTCGACCCCGGCGTCGACGCGCCACCACAAGCGCAAGCACGCCACGTCGCGGCGCACCGCCGACGCCGGCTCCAGCGCGCCGAAGGGCGGCTCGAAGGCGAGCAACCCGACGCTCAAAAAGCTCTCGAAGCTCTCGCCCAAGGGCTACCAGAAGCAGTCCCAGAAGCTGCCCAAGACGTTGGGGACCGGCGGCAAGCCGCCGCCCAAGGACAACAAGAAGCCCGCCGGAGGCGGCGGCTTCCAATCGATCGGATGACCATGATCGACGACATGCGCCGGCGCCTGGCCGGCGGCCGTGGCGGCGCACCCGCAGCCGCGCCCGCGGCCGAGGACGAGGCGACGCGCGAGCTGCGCGCGCGCCGCGACGCGCTCGCCGACCGCGTCGCCGAGCTGACCTTCGACCTCGGCGGGCTGACCTACGAGGCCGCTGCTCGAGGGCGTCAGCGCGACTTCAGGCTGATGCCCTCGAGGAGGTGGGCGACCGTCTCGCAGCGGTCGATCGCCGACTCCAGCGACTCGTAGATGTCCTTCCAGCGCAGGACGACCATCGGATCGATCCCGTTGGCGAACAGCGAGGCGACCGCGTCGCGCACGAGGCGGTCGCCCTCGTTCTCGAGCCGGTGGATCTCGACGAGCTCGGGCGCGAGATCTGCGCCGGTGCGCAGCGTTCGCAGGGCGCGGGCGACGTGCTCGGCCGCGCCGACGAGGACCTCGGCCAGGGCGACCGCCTGCTCCATCGTCGCCTCGACGTGGTGCAGCCCGAGCCAGTCCGCGGTCTGCTCGGCGTCGTCGACGACGTCGTCCAGGGCGGTCGCGAGCGCGTGGCCGTCGGCGGCGTCGAACGGCGCGCGCCCGCGCCGGCCGCCGTTGAGCCGGTGGATGATGTCGTGGGTCACGCGGTCGCCGTGCTGCTCGCAGAGGTACAGCTCGCGGGCAAGCTCGGCCTTCTCGGGGTAGTCGACGAGCAGGTCGCGCAGCAGCAGGCTCGCGCGCTGGACGTTGCGGCCGGACTCCTCGAGGAGATCGAGCAGGCCACTGTCGGGGGGCCGGCGGAAGGGCACGGGATCAGCGTCGCGGGACCAGCGCGCGCGCGCCAGGGCGTTCACCGGTTGTTCACGCGCTTTTTACCGGCGGGCAACAGCTCCTCGCGCGCGGAGCGGGAGGCTGAGGACGTGGAGGCTGCCCGCCACGACGACGAGACGCTGCGCGCCGGCGAGCTGGAGGTCCGGCTGTCGGACGGCCTCGTGCTGGCCGCCGGGCGCCCGCTGGCCCTGTCGCTGCGCGAGCTGCGGCTGCTCGTCGCGATGCTCGAGCGGCGCGACCGCATCGTTCCGCGCGAGGAGCTCTACCGCCTCGCCTGGGGCCGACCGCTGCGCAACGGCGACCGCTCGGTGGACGTCTACGTCCACAAGCTGCGGACCAAGCTCGAGACCGCGCTCCCCAACCGGCGCTTCATCCATACGCATTTCGGCTTCGGCTACCGCCTGTCTCCGGAGCTTTCACACGCTTTTCACAACCCCGGGACGACTCCGTAACAGGCTTCCCGCTCACCGGTGCGAGCTTCGGCCCGCGCCCTTGTCCTCAAGGAGACCACTCGTGAACCAACGCAAGATCCTCGCCCTCGGCGCGACCGGCGTCATCGCCCTGGGCGTCGCGGCGTGCGGGAGCAGCAACAAGGGATCGTCGGGCGGCGGAGGCGGCAACGAGAACGCCCAGCAGCTCGGCGGCACCATCAACGGCGCCGGCGCGACGTTCCCTGCTCCCGTCTACCAGGAGTGGGGCAGCCGGTTCAAGCAGCAGTTCGGCACGACCGTCAACTACCAGGCGATCGGCTCGGGCGGCGGCATCGCCCAGTTCACGCAGAAGACCGTCCAGTTCGGCGCCTCCGACGCCGCCATGACCGACGACGAGATCAAGGCGGCCTCCAAGAACGGGCAGCCCGTCCACGTGCCGACCGTGCTCGGCGCGGTGACCGTCGCCTACAACCTCGACGGGGTCGACAAGGGCCTCAAGCTCGACGGCGCGACGATCGCCGACATCTTCCTCGGCAAGATCAAGCAGTGGAACGACCCGAAGATCAAGGCGATGAACTCGGGCGTCAACCTCCCGTCCAGCAACATCACGGTCTGCCACCGCTCCGACGAATCGGGCACGACCAAGAACTTCACGGCGTTCCTGGCCGACTACTCGCCGGCCTGGAAGAGCGGCCCCGGCGTCGACAAGACCGTCAAGTGGCCGACCGGCACGGGCGCCAAGGGCAACGACGGCGTCGCCGGCTGCGTGAAGCAGAGCAAGGGCGCGGTCGGCTACGTCGAGCAGGCGTACGCGCTGCAGAACAACTTCACCACGGCCGACGTCAAGAACAAGGACGGCCAGTTCGTCGCGCCGTCCCTCGACGCGACCGCGGCCGCCGGCGTGGGCGCCAAGCCGCCCGCCGACCTGCGCTTCTCGACGATCAACGCGCCGGGCCCCAAGACCTACCCGATCTCGGCGGTCACCTTCCTGCTCGTCTACCGCGACCTCTGCAAGGCCGGCATGAACAAGGGTGAGGCCAAGCGCGTCAAGACCTGGCTCGAGTACGCCACCGGCGGCGGCCAGAAGGTCGCTCCGCAGCTGGAGTACGCGCCGCTGCCCACCGCGGTCCTCGCCAAGGCCAAGGCCAAGGTGGCCGCCCTGCAGTGCAACGGCCAGTCGCTCCAGGGCGCGGCCTAGCAGGACTCGGTGGAGGCCGGAGCCCTCACGACGCCCGCCGGCGCGCGCTCGCTCGAGCGCCCGCCGGCGGCCCGGCTTCCGGACCGGATCCTCCGGCTGGGACTCACCGTCCTGGCCGCGGGGATCTTCGTCCTGCTGGCCTTCTTCTTCATCCGCCTGTTCGTCGAGGCCCACCCGGCGTTTTCCAAGGAGGGCGTCTTCGGCTTCGTCTTCAAGAACGACTGGGACGTCTCGAGGGCCATCTACGGGGCGCTCCCGCTCGTCGTCGGCACGCTCATCACGTCGGCGATCGCGCTCCTCCTCGGGGTCCCGGTCGCCGTCGCGACCGCGCTGTACCTCACCGAGCTGTGCCCGCGCCGGGCGCGCGGCCTGCTGACCGTCCTGGTCGAGCTGCTGGCGGCGGTGCCCTCGGTCGTCTACGGCCTGTGGGGCTTCTTCTTCCTCATCCCCAAGCTGCGACCGGCCGAGCAGTGGTTCTCGGACACCTTCTCGTTCCTGCCGTTGGTCGGCGGGAACGTGGCGGGCCCCAACTACTCCGTCGCCGGGCTGATCCTGGCGATCATGATCCTGCCGATCGTCTCGGCGATCTCGCGCGAGGTCATCGCCACCGTGCCGACCGACCACAAGGAGGCGGCGCTCGCGCTGGGCGCCACGCGCTGGGAGATGATCCGCATGGCGGTGCTGCCCTACGCGCGCCCGGGGATCGTCGGCGGCGCCATGCTCGGCCTCGGCCGCGCGATCGGCGAGACGATCGCGGTGACGATCGTCATCGGCAACGCGCCGCAGATCGGCCACTCGCTGTTCGACCAGGGCTACACGCTGGCCGCGGTCATCGCCAACGAGTTCGGCGAGGCCGCGTCGAATCCGCTGCACCGCGCGGCGCTCATCGCGGCCGGGCTCGTCCTGTTCGTCCTGACGCTGCTGGTCAACGCGCTGGCCCGCGTGATGGTCAACCGCGGCCGCCACGGCCGCCGCGCGGCCCGCGGCGGCGCGACGCCCGGAGCGGCGGTCGCATGACCAGCCTGGTCGCCACCAGCGCCGCGCGCCGGCGCAAGGACCGCGTCGC
Organism: Actinomycetota bacterium; assembly: GCA_005888335.1. The sequence continues at coordinate 41,013 of VAWY01000024.1, read as the reverse complement.
GCGGGCGATGCTCGCGCTCGGCACCGGCATCGCGCTCGTGCCGCTCGGGCTCATCCTCTACTACCTGCTGCGCAAGGGCCTGGGCGCGTGGAGCTGGCACTTCTTCACGACCGATCCCACCGGCAGCTTCCTCGGCGACCCGGGCGGCATCCGGTCGGCGATCGTCGGCACGGTGGTCATCGTCGCCCTCGCGGCGCTGATGGCGGTCCCGCTCGGCGTCGGCGTCGCGCTGTACCTGACCGAGTTCGGCCGCGACGGGCGCCTGGCCAGGGGCGTGCGCTTCCTGATCGACGTGATGACCGGCGTGCCCTCGATCGTGTTCGGCCTGTTCATCTACATCTCGCTGGTCGTGACCGGCATCGCCGGCTCGTTCGCGGGGTGGAAGGGCTCGATCGCGCTCGCGCTGCTCATGCTCCCGGTGGTCGCGCGCGCGGCGGAGGTCGTGCTGCTGCTCGTGCCCCAGTCGTTGCGCGAGGCGGCGTTCGCGCTCGGCGCGCCGCGATGGAAGGTCGTCTTCAGCGTCGTCGTGCCGACGGCGCTGCCCGGCATCCTGACCGGGACGCTGCTCGCCGTGGCGCGCGCGGCGGGCGAGACGGCGCCGCTGCTGTTCACGGCGGCGATCGTCAACGGCACCACCCTGAACCTCGGCGACCGGATGAACTCGCTTCCGGCGCAGATCTTCCAAGACGTCGGCCAGGCCCAGGACCGCCTTGTGGCGCGCGCCTGGGGCGCGGCGCTGGCCCTCGTCGCAATGATCCTGCTCCTGACGCTCGTCGCGCGGCTGCTTCAGAAAAGGAACCGGCTCGCATGAGCGCCAGGGAAGACCACAAGGTGGCGGATGAGATCGTGACCGAACCCGAGGCATATGCGCTCCCGCCCGAGACGCCGGCTCCCCACGTCAGCGTCAGGCGCGCGAGCCCGGAGGCCGGGGAGGCGCCGGCGGGCGAGCGGGCGCGCAGCGTTCGCATCGAGGCGCTGAACGCGTGGTACGGCGACCTGCACAGCATCAAGGACCTCTCGCTTGAGTTCGAGCCCAACAAGGCGACCGCGCTGATCGGCCCGTCGGGGTCGGGCAAGTCGACGGTGGTGCGCTGCATCAACCGCATGCACGAGGAGCTGCCGGGGGCGCGCGCCGAGGGGCGGGTGATGCTCGACGAGCAGGACGTCTACGCCGACGGCGTCGACGTGGTCGCCGTCCGCCGCGCGATCGGCATGGTCTTCCAGAAGCCCAACCCGTTCCCGACGATGTCGATCTTCGACAACGTCGCGGCCGGGCTGCGGCTGACCTCGCGCAAGGTCGACGCCGAGCAGGTCGAGGGCGCGCTGCGCGGCGCGGGGCTGTGGAACGAGGTCAAGGACCGGCTCGGCTCGCCGGGCATCTCGCTGTCGGGCGGCCAGCAGCAGCGGCTGTGCATCGCGCGCGCGCTGGCCGTCGAGCCCGAGGTGCTGCTGATGGACGAGCCGGCGAGCGCGCTGGACCCGATCGCGACGCTGAAGATCGAGGAGCTCGTCGACGAGCTCAAGCACCGTGTCACGATCGTCATCGTCACGCACAACATGCAGCAGGCGGCGCGGGTCGCCGACTCGACCGCGTTCCTGCTCGAAGGCGAGCTTGTCGAGGTCGGCCCGACTGAGAAGATCTTCACGACACCGGATGACACCCGCACGGAGGAGTACGTGACGGGGAAGTTCGGGTAGCGAGGGACCGACATGGCCCAGGACATCCGCCATCACTTCCACACCGAGCTCACGGAGCTCGAGAGTCGCGCGCTGGGTGGCCTGGACATCGTCGTCGAGCAGCTCGACCGCGTGCTCGAGGCGCTGCAGCACCAGGACGTCGAGCTGGCAACGATGGTCGTCCTCGACGACGACCGCGTCGACGGCCGCTACCTGGAGGTCCACCAGGGGATCCTCTCCCTGCTCGCCCGCCAGGCGCCCGTCGCCGGCGACCTGCGCCTCGTCGCCGCGCTGCTGCACGTGATCAAGCACGTCGAGCGGATGGGCGACCAGTGCGTGAACATCGCCAAGCTCATCCCGCTTTCCGGCCACGAGCCGCCGGTGCGCGAGGAGGTGCTCCAGCGACTGCTGCGCATGGGCGGGCTGGCGCGCTCGGAGGTGACCCAGGCCAAGCAGGCGTTCGCCGCGCGCGACGTCGCGCTGGCGGAGGACCTCGTGCGCCAGGACCAGGAGATCAACCGCCTGCAGCGCGACGTCTTCCAGATGGCGATCGCCATCGGGGACGACCCCGACACGCGCGAGTGGGCGATGCACATGACGTTGGTGGCGCGCGCCCTGGAGCGCATCGGGGACAACGCCGTGGACGTCGGCGAGCAGACCGCCTTCGTCGTCACGGGGCTGTTTCGGGAGTTCTCGGACTCCTCGCACCCGGCGGTGTCGGGGTAAACGACCCCGCTCTTTCCTTGTGAAGAACCTGTGATCGGCGAGTTCTCGCCTTAACCGGCGGCCGGAGGCGGGGTTATGCTGCGGGCGATGACGGATCAGACCCCCACCTCTGCGGTCCCCATGGCGCAGGATGGCCTCGGGCCGCCCCTGAGGATCGCGGTTCTCGACCGCGACTCCGGGTTCCTGCAGGTCCTCGGCAAGCGCCTGGAGCGGCTTGGCTGGGAGCACCGCGTCGTCAGCACGCCGTTGCCCGTCGAGACGGTCGTCGCGATGCGGCTCAGTGCCGTGGTCGTCGACCTCGCCTGCCTGGGCGCGCAGGGCTGGACGTGGCTCGAGCGCCTGTGCTCGGAGCTGCCCGGCCTCGGGGTGGTCGTCTGCACGGGCCAGTCGACGGTCGCGCAGCGCGTGCGCGGGTTGCGGCTCGGGGCCGACGACTGGGTCACCAAGCCGTGCCATCCCGAGGAGGTCATCGCGCGCGTGGAGGCCGTGGTGCGCCGCCGCCGGCGCAGCGAGCCGGGCCGCGACGTCGCCGCGTTGTGCGCGGGCGAGGTCGAGATCCGTCCCGACCAGTTCCAGGCTTTCGTCGACGGGCGCTCGGTCGAGCTGACGCGCCGCGAGTTCGAGCTGATCGAGCTGCTCGCCTCGGCCGAGGGGCGCGTGCTCGAGCGCGAGGAGATCTACCAGCGCGTGTGGGGCTACGCGATGGCGCGCGGGGACCGCTCGGTGGACGTGTTCGTGCGCAAGCTGCGCCAGAAGCTCGAGCGCGCGTCGCCCGAGTGGCGCTACATCCACACGCACTTCGGCATCGGCTACCGGTTCGCGGCCGAGCCCGTCGACGCGGCCGACGAGGCGCCGGTTGCTCCCGAGGCGGTCGGGGGAGCGCCCGTCTCCGACGAGGAGTTCATTCCGGCACGCCGATGAGGGCCGCCCGCAACGTCGGCATCGTCGCCCTGCTGGCGCTCGGCGTGTGGGCGCTGCCGGGAGGCGGGACGGCCGCCAACTTCTTCGCGGCGCTGCTGTTCGTGCTCCTGACGGTGGGCCTCGGGATCTTCGCGGGGCGCATGTACCTCGAATACCGGGTCGCGATCTACTCGCTCGGCGACCGCCACCGCGCGCTGCTCTATGGCTCGTTGGGCGTGGCGGTCTGGACGCTCGCGGCCGGCCCGCGGCTGTTCGACAGCGGCGCCGGGACGCTGGTCTGGTTCGTCCTGATGGGCGGCGCCTCGTACGCGCTGTACCTCGTCTACCGGCACGCGCGCGAGTACTGAGCGCCCTCGGCGCACTCTCGTAACAACCTCGCGTAGCCCCGCAACACGTTCCCCGGGACGCTGCTCGGCATGCCCACCACCGGGGAACGCGGGCAGGCGAGCGTGGAGCTCGTCGCCCTCCTGCCGCTGGCGCTCCTGCTCGTCGCCGTCGCGTGGCAGGCGGCTGTCGCTGGCCAGGCGGTCTGGCTGAGCGGCGCGGCGGCCCGTGCGGCGGCCCGGGCGCACGCGGTGGGCGCGGACCCCGCCGCCGCGGCCCGCTCGTCTCTGCCGCCGGTGCTCTCCCACCTCGTCCGCATCGACACCGCCCGCGACGGGGCGATCGATCTCTCCCTCGGTGTCCCGGCCATCGTCGGCGGCGGGCGCCTCGCGACGGTCCACACCCGCGCGCGCTTCGCGCCGCAGGGCGAGGGGGCACGATGACCGCGCGGCTGGGGCGCGCGGCGCCGGCGCCGCACGCTGCGCCGGCGATCGGCGAGCGCGGCCAGGCGACGATCGAGGTCCTCGGCGTCCTGCCGATCGTCTTCGTCGTCGCGTGGGCGGCCTGCCAGGCGCTGGCCGCCGGCGCGGCCCGCGAGCTCGCCGATCATGCCGCGGAAGCGGGCGCGGTCGCGCTGCTCGAGGACGCCGATCCGCGCGACGCGGCGCGCGGCGCGCTGCCGGGCTGGGCCCGCGACCGACTCGACGTGCACGTCGCCGGCGCCGCCGTGCGCGTCCGTCTCCACCCGCCGGCGATGGTGCCGGGGCTCGGTGCTCTCCTCGACGCGCGCGCCGAAGCACACGCGGGCGAGGTCCGGCGATGACGGCGCGGCTCGCCCGGCGGAGCGCTCGCCGCGCCGCGCCGGCTGCGGCGCGGGCGACCGAGGTGCGCCGGTGACCTCGCGGCTCGCCCGCCTGAGCGGCTGGCTCGTCGAACCGGCTGCCCCGGCCCGCGCGCCCGCGCGGCCGCTGGCTCGGCCCGCGTCCCCGCCGCCCGAGGTCGCGGTGCTCGCCGCGGCCGGGGACGTGCACGCCCTCGCCGCTTCGCTCGCCCTGCGCCTGGCGCGCGGGCCGGCAGTGGTCGGGCTGTGGACCGGAGACGCCGCGGCGCCGCCTGCCGGATCGGCGCTGCCGGGCACGCCGCGGGCGCGGCGGCTCGCCGCCGCGCTGACGGCACGCGACCTGCCCGCGCGGGTCAGCGGGCGGCTGGTGACCGTGGGCCTCCCCGCCGAGGAGGCCGCCGCGGCGACGGCCGCCCGCCGCCTGACCGGCGCGGTCACGGCGGCGCCCGTCGTGCTCGCCGTCGCGGGCGCGCGTGCCGACGCGTGGGACCAGGTGCTCGTCGAATGCGACCTCGTCGCCGTGCATGCGGGCGACGAGGTCCTCGCCGACCTCGCGGTCAGCCGGCTCACCGAGCAGGGCGCGGAGGCGATCCGCGTGCATCTGCCCGGCCGCCTCACTCGCGCGCTCGCCGGTGTCGGCCTCGCCGCGCCCGGTGCCCACGACCGCGTCGCGTCCGTCGCGCGGGCGGTGGTCCGATGAGTCCTCCGAGCGCGCCGCCCGGCGATGCGGCGCCAGCGGCGCTGAGCACGCAGCTGCCGTGTGTCGGCGGTGGTCGACGCAGCGCGGACGCCGCGGGCGATCAGATCGCTCGGGGCGAGTCCGGCCAGGCGGTGCTGCTCGTCGTCGCCGGGCTGTGCGCGGTGCTCGTCGGCGTGCTCGTCCTCGGCACGTTCGCTCGCGCGCTCGCTGACCGTGGTCACGGGCAGCGGGCCGCCGATCTCGGTGCGCTGGCCGGCGCCAAGGCGATGCGCGACCTGTACGGCCGCCTCTTCGCGCCCGCGACGATCGACGGCCGGCCGAACCCGCAGCATCTGGAGCGGGCCGCCTACCTCACGGCCGGGCGGCGCGCGGCGACGGCGGTCGCCCAGGCCAACGGCGCGCAGGCGGTCCGCGTCTCGTTCCCGCGCGCCGACGCCATCGCGCCGGTGGTCATCCGCGTCGCCGTCGGCCGGGTCGAGCGCCTGCGGGTCGGGGACGCAGAGCGGGCCGTGAACGTCGACGCGCAGGCCGAAGCTCAGCTCACGCCGCAGGCGACGGCGCCGGCGGCCGGCCCGGGGGGCGACGAGTACGCCGGTCCGTTCGCCTACCGGCAGGGCAAGCCGATGCGACCGGACGTCGCGCAGGCGTTCGACCGCCTGCAGCGCGCGGCCGAGGCCGACGGCCTGCACCTGATCGTCATCTCCGCCTTCCGCTCGAACGCCGAGCAGGCGCGGCTGTTCGCCCAGCGCCCGGACCCGAAGTGGGTGGCGCGCCCACGTGAGTCGCTGCACCGGCTCGCCACCGAGCTCGACCTCGGCCCCCCGGCGGCGTACCGCTGGCTGGAGGCGAACGCCGAGCGCTTCCATTTCATCCAGCGCTACGCCTGGGAACGGTGGCATTGGGGCTACGCGCTGAACGCCGGCTCGTCCGCGGCGCTCGAGCCGGTGCGTGGGGGAGACGACCGCCCGGCGATCCCGTCGTTCGTGCCCGAGCAGTACGCCGCGGCGATCAGCCGGGCCGCGCAGCGCTGGAACGTCTCGGCCACGCTCCTGGCGGCGCAGCTCTACGAGGAATCGCACTTCAACCCGTTCGCCCGCTCGCCGGCGGGCGCGCGGGGGATCGCCCAGTTCATGCCCGGCACGGCGGCGAGCTACGGCCTGGCCGACCCCTACGACGCCGAGCGCGCGATCGACGCCCAGGCGCACCTCATGCGCGACCTGCTGCGCCGCTTTGGTGCCGTCGACCTCGCGCTCGCGGCCTACAACGCGGGGCCCGGGCGCGTGGCGGCCTGCGGCTGCGTCCCGCCGATCCCCGAGACCCTCGCCTACGTCGCTGCCATCCTCGGCCTGATGCGCGGCGCGGGCGACGACGCGGGCCTGACCGGGTTGGCGGTTCGGCTCATCCGGTGAGGAGGCGCTCGCACCCGAGCAGGAACTCCTCCAGGCACGCGTTGTAGGCCCCGCCCGTGGCCGGGATCGTGTGGCCGCGGCCCGAGACGACCGCGCGGCGGGCGCCGATCCGCTCGGCCAACGCGTCGCAGACCGCCTCGAAGGCCGGCGAATGGCCGCCGGACAGCACGAGCTTGGGAAACGGGGTGGAGGCGAGGCGCTCGACCGGGATGTCCGCCTCCCACGGCGGCCGCTCCTCCATCACGAGCCGCGCGCCGTGTTCGAGCCAGTCGGGGAGCGCGTCGGGCGTCTCGTGGGTCGAGTGCACGCCCGTCCGGAACTGGCGCAGGAACGCGCCCGGCGACAGCGAGGCGCGCCGGCGGTAGAGCTCCTCGCCGTGAGCGATGACCTCGTCGACCGCGGGATGGCCGGCCGCGACGCGCAGCGAGCCGGGCTCGGAGACCGCCAGCGAGCGCACGGCGTCCGGGCGCGCCGCGGCGGCGAGCAGCGCGATCACCGCGCCGTAGGAATGGCCGACGAGATGCGCGCCGTCGCCGAGCAGCTCGGCGATCAGCGGCGCCTCGGCCGCGAAGTCCCCGCGCGGCAGCGGCGGGCTGCCGGCGAACCCCGGCCGGTTCGGCAGCACCACCGACCAGCGCTCGGCGAGCGCGAGCTGGTGGCGCCACGTGCGGCGGGCGTCGACGACGCTGCCGTGCACGAGCACGACGCGCGGGCCGGCGCCGAGCCTCAGGATGTCGAGGTCGGCCGCTTTCAGCAGAGCTCGGAGCTGACGTCGAGCGCGGCGGCCGCGTGCGCGGCGAGCGTCTGCAGGTCCGAAAGCAGCGGGCGCTCGCCCGGAGAGCGGGCGGGGTCGAGCACCTCGAGGACGCCGATGACGCGGCCGCGCTGGCGCACCGGCACGACGGCCATCGCGTCGGGCTCGGAGCCCAGCTCGGCGGCGATCTCGCGCGCGAAGCGCGGCTCGTGCTCGAGGTCGCGCAGCTGGACCGCCTGGCCGCTGCGCAACACCTGGCCGGCGATCCCCGTGTCGCACGGGAAGCGCCCACCGAGGACGTCGTCCGCTCCCTCGCCGGCGGCGGCGACGAAGACGAGGTCGTCGGTGATCTCGTCGAACAGCGCGACGGACGCCGACCGCGCGTCGCCGAGGGCGAGCGCGACCTCTGCGATCGAGTGCATCAACTCCGCCTGGATGCGCTCCTGGACCCCGGGCATGGCCCAGTCTTGCACGGCGCGCGCGCGCCGTGGGAGGGATTGCGCGCGACCTCCGGTCGGTGACGGCTTCGCCGTACGGGCGACGACGCTAGGCGGGAACCGGCGCGGCGGCCAGGACGGCGTCGAGCAGCCCGGGGAAGCGCGCGTCGAGGTCGGCGCGGCGCAGCGAGACGACGCGCTGCGTCCCGTCGGGCTCGGTCAGCGTCACGCCCGCCTCGCGCAGCACGCGGAAGTGGTGCGAGAGCGTCGACTTGGCGACGGGGACCGTGAACGTCCCGCAGGTACGCGGTCCCTCCGAGGCCAGCATGCGGACGATGTCGAGCCGCAACGGGTCGCTGAGCGCGTGGAGCACGGCCGCCAGCTCGAGCTCGCCGGCGTCCGGATGGATGAGGGGAGAGGTCATGTCGTGGGAAATTGTACGAGATCCGTCGAACTTTGTGTACGATGTTCGTCGAACGTCGAAGGAAGGACCTCTCCGAATGCCTCACTTCGCCACCCAGACCCCCGCGCCGCCGCCGCACAAGACCCGCCCCATCCGCCGCCTCGTGGTCTTCACGGGGAAGCTCTCGTGACCCGCCGCGAGCGCCTCGTCCTCATCGCGAGCACCGTCGGCTTCTCGATGGTGCTGCTCGACACGACCGTCGTGAACGTCGCGCTCGGCTCGATCGCCCGCGACCTTCATGCCGGCCCGACGACGCTCGAGTGGGTCGCCAACGCGTACACGCTGGTCTTCGCCGGGCTGCTGCTCTCGACCGGGCTGGCCGCCGACCGCATCGGCGCCCGCCGGGTGTTCCTGGCCGGCCTCGCGACCTTCGCCGGCGGCTCGGTGCTGGCCAGCGCCGCGCCGACCGCGGGCGCGCTCGTCGCCGCCCAGGCCGTGCTGGGCGTCGGCGCCGCGCTCGTGCTGCCCACCTCGCTGTCGCTGCTCAGCCAGGTCTTCGCCGACCCGGCCGTCCGCACGCGCGCGGTGGGCGTCTGGGCGGCGGGCTCGGCCGTCGCGTTCGCCGCCGGGCCGGTGGTCGGCGGCCTGCTCATCGAGCAGGCCGGGTGGCGCGCGATCTTCGTGATCAACCTCCCGCTCGCGCTGGTCGCGGCCGGCCTCGCGGTGAGCCAGCTCCCGCGGACCGCGCCCGCGAAGCGCGCGTCCGGCGCGCCGGGCAGCCTGGGCGCCCAGGCCGTCGCGGTCGTCATGCTCGTCGCGCTGACCTTCGGCCTCGTCGAGTCGGGCGCGCGCGGCTGGAGCTCGCCGCCGGTGGTCGTCGCGCTCGCCGCCGCCGCCGCCCTCGCGGTCGTGCTCGGCCTGCGCGAGCGCGCCAGCGCGCATCCGCTGGTGCCGCGCGAGCTCGTCGCCGACCGCCGCTTCACCGCATCGACCGCGGGTGGGGCGCTGCTGAACTTCGCCTTCTATGGCGAGCTGTTCTTCCTCTCGCTCTTCCTGCAGCAGGAGCGCGGGCTCGACGCGCTGCAGACCGGCCTGGCCTTCCTGCCCCAGCCGCTGCTGTTCATGGCCGTGTCGCCGCTCGCCGGGCGGATCGTCGCGTCGCGCGGATCGCGGCTGCCGCTCGCCCTCGGGTCCGCGCTCGCCGCGATCGCGGCGGTGATCCTGCTGGCCGTCGACGCGACGAGCCCGTACGGCGTCCTCGTCGCCGGGCTCGCGCTCAACGGCGTTGGCGGCGGACTCGCCATCCCCGCGGTCACCGCGGGCGTGATGGGCGCCGCGCCGCCGTCGCTGGCGGGCATCGCCTCCGCCGCGCTGAACGCCGGCCGCCAGGTCGGCGGCGTGCTCGGGGTCGCGGTCCTCGGCGGGCTGGCGACCGCGGGCGGCCACGCCGATCCCGCGGGCGTCCACCAGGCGGTCATGGTCGCCGGCCTCGGGCTGGCGGGCGCCAGCGCGCTCGCGCTCGCCCTGCCCGCGGCGCGCCCGGTGGCCGCGCTGCGGCCCGCGTAGCCGGCCAGGCGCGCCGGCAACGGGCGGCTGCGGGACCAGAGGCGCGACTGCCGGGGTCAGCCCCCGGCCCGCGGCCCGACCGACTCGCGCGGCTCGGCCGCGTCGGCCCCGGTGCGCGTCGTCATCACCGACGCCGCGCCCCGGCCGAGCGCCCGGCGCACGAGCCCTGGGGCGAGCACCCGCAGCGCCGCGGCGAGCCCGTACCCGCGCGGCACGTAGCGCTCGGCCTTCCCGTGCAGGCCGGCGTCGACGATCGCCTCCGCCGCGTTCTCGGGCCGCGAGACGATCCAGCGCGTGACCGCCTTGGCGCGCAGCTCGTCGGCGGGGAAGCCCTCGGTGGCGATGAATCCCGGCTGGACGAGCCCGACGTGCACGCCGTGCTCGCGCTCCTCGAGGTACAGACCGTCGCTCCAGGCGGCGAGGGCCGCCTTGCTCGCCGAGTAGGCGGCCGAGCCCGCGCGCGTCGTCCGCCCGGCGGTGCTGCCCACGTTGACGATCGCGCTCGGCGCCGACGCACGCAGCAGCGGCAGCAGCGCCTCGGTCAGGCGCACCTGCGCATCGAAGTTGAGCTGCATAGTCCGCTGCACGTTGGCCCAGCCGCCGTCCGCGAAGCGCGCGCGCCACGCCGACCCGGCGTTGTTGACCAGCAGCGTGAGCCGGCCGTGCCGGTCGCGGATGTGCTCGAGCACGCGCTGGGGGGCGAGGTCCTCGGTCAGGTCGGCCGCGACCCAGCTCGCCTGGGCCGGGAGCGACTCGGCGAGCGCGCGCAGCCGCTCCTCGCGGCGCGCGACCAGCACGAGCCGCGCGCCCGGCTCGCGGGCCAGCCTGCGCGCGACCGCCTCGCCGATGCCGCTCGACGCGCCTGTGATGACTGCCACGATCTCGGCCGCCACGGCGGCCATCATCGCACCCCGTCCCGCCGCCGCGGTCCGCGGCCGCACTTGACGGCCGGTGCGAGACCCCGCGATGCTAGGCGGGCATGGAGGTACGGCGGGGTCAGGCGACAGCGCGCTCGCGCGCAAGGAGCGCGGCGGAGCGGCTCGTGCGCTCGTGGCCGGCCGTCGCGCAGTCGGTCGCGCCGGCGCGGCGCGCGGCGATCGACTTCGCGAGCCGTCTCGGCGCGACGCCGGCGGCGCTGGCCGCCGTCGAGCTCGCCGTGTCAGAGGCGGTGACGAACGCCGTCCAGCACGCCTATAACGGCCGCGGCGGCGACCCCGGGCCGGTCACGCTGACGGTCGAGGCCGCCGGCGGCGGCCTACGCGTCGTCGTCGCCGACGAGGGCATCGGCATGCGCCCGCAGCCGGACAGCTCGGGCCTCGGCCTCGGTCTCCCGCTGATCGCCCAGATCACGCACAGCTTCGAGGTGCGCCAGCCGCCGCGCGGCGGCACGATCCTCGCGATGCGCTTCGACCTCCAGCGCGGCCACCTCTGACGAGGCGGGCGCGGCGCTCAGCGCGCCCGCGCGAGGTAGCGCTGCCCCGCGCGAACGGTGACGCTGCGACCGCGCACGCGGTCGCGGACCGAGACGACGCCGCGGCGCACGCGCACCAGCGTGCTGTCGCAGCGGTCCTCGGTGAGCCAGATCGTCCCGCGCACCGTCGCGGCGGCGAAGCGCCCGCGCGTCCGGAAGCGACCGTGGCCGCTGCCCCACACGCTGCGCACATGCGGCTGAGGCCGGGCAGCGGCGGAGGCGGTGGTGGTCTTGGTCGCAGCGGTCGGCCGCGGGCAGGCGGAGAAGTCGCCGCCGGCGAGCGTGAGCTCGGTGACGGGAAGCGGGTCGCGCACGCGGCGCACGCGGAACTGGCCGCCGTGGAACGTGGCGCGCTGCGGGTTGCCGGCCGAGTCGGGGGCGGAGGTCAGCGTCACCGAGCCGTTGCGCGCGTCGATCACCGCGCCGGCCGGAATCGACTCGCCGGGCTGGAGCTCGTGCGGGCGGCCGCCGGCGCGGGTCACGAGGACCGTCCCCTTGGCCGGCGCCGCGGCGACCGCGGTCTCCGAGGTCGGCGTGCCGTCGGCGGTCAGGCCACCCGTCTGGCCGGCCGCGCCGTCGGCGGACACGCTCTCGCAGTCGGGGGCCACGCTGTCGAGCGCATCGGCCCCGACGGTGTCGGCGCCGGCGCCGCACGCGACGCTCTCGGCGGTCCCGTCAGCGCTCAGGATCCGGTCATCGCCGTCGCCGCCGAGGAAGCTGTCGGTGCCGCCCGCGCCGCGGAGGACGTCGTCGCCGGGACCGCCGTCGAGCGTCCCGCCGCCGGGGCCTGCGGTGAGGTCGTCGCTCGCGGTGCCGCCGAGCGCGCCCTCGACGTCGGAGCCGACGTCGTCGCCCTCGGCGAGCGCGCCGTCGTCGTCGGCGCCGTCGGGGGTCACGCGCACGGGCACGAGGCTGTCGCTGTAGTCGACGGTGTCGATGCCGTCGCCGCCATCGAGCTCGTCGGCGCCGCCGCCGCCGCGCAGGCGGTCGTTGCCGGCGCCGCCGGAGATCTGGTCGGGACCATCGCCGCCGCTCAGGACGTCGTTCCCGTCGCCGCCGTCGATCCGGACGCCCGCCGTCGAGGTGACGGTCACGATGTCGTCGCCGTCGCCGGCGTTGACCTTGAGGTTGCTGCCGCTGCCCAGCTTGTCGCAGGTGATCGTGTCGCCGGCGCGGTGGCAGTCGGCGCCGCCGTTCTGCGAGCCGAGCGCCATCCTCGACGCGCCGGGGTCGGTCAGCGTCAGCGAGTCGCCGTCGCGGGTGACCGTCAGCTGGTTGGCCTCACCCGCGTCGGCCTTGTAGACGAGGGTCTGGTCGTTGTTGGCGCTGACGCTCAGCGACGCGGCCGATGCGGGCGCGGCGGCGATCAGGAACGTCAGGGCGGTGAGGGCGGCGAGCTGGACGCGACGGGACATGCCCGTGTTGTCGGACGCCGCACCGCCAACCTGAGCGCGGTCACGCCACGGCGGCTCCGGCTGGCGCGGCGACCGGCGCGAGCTCCACCGGGATCCCGTTGAGCACCGCGTTGCCGGAGGGCGCGTCGACGAGCTCCTCGTCGGCGAGGACGTTCGAGTTCGCGCCGGCATGCTCGCGGGCGACGCCGAGCTGCACGCCCGGGAGATCGTGGCCCCAGCCGTGCGGGATCGAGACGACGCCGGGCATGATCGCGTCGGTCACCTCGACGGGCAGCTCGATCGCGCCGACGCGCGAGCGCACGCTGGCGGGCTCGCCGTCGGCCAGCCCGAGGCGGGCGGCGTCGGCGGGATGGACATGGAGCGTGCACCGCTCGGGGCCGCGGACGAGCAGCGGGAGGTTGTGCATCCACGAGTTGTTCGACCGCAGGTCGCGCCGGCCGACGAGGACGAGCTCGCCCTCGCCGGGGGGCCCGGCGGCGAGCGCCGCGCGCAGCCGCGGGACGTCCTCGACGAACGCGGCGGCGGCGAGCTCGATGCGCCCGCTGGGAGTCCGCAGCGCCTCGGGCAGCCGCGGGCGCAGCGGGCCCAGGTCGACGCCGTGGGGCGCCGCCTCGAGATCGGCCAGCGTCAGGTCGTACGGACCTGCGCGCAGCATGGCGTCGAGCAGCCGCTCCGGCCCGCGCCGCGGCGCCAGCGCGGCGACGTCGACCCCGCCCCGCGCGGCCACCTCGCCGGCGACGAGGTTGTCGAACGCGTCGACGTCCACGTCCGGGCCCTGCCCCGCGGCGACGCCGGCGAGCCGCAGGAGCGTCCGCCACTCGTCGGGCACCGGGGACGGCAGCAGCGCCGGGGAGTAGTTGGCAACGTTGCGGACCGCGAAGCTGTAGAGCGCGACGTCGTAGTGCGACCGCTCGAGCGGCGAGGGGCCGGGCAGGATGACATCGGCGAAGCGTGTCGTCTCGTTGACGTAGACGTCGACGCTGACCATGAACTCGAGGGCGTCGAGCGCCGCGGCCAGCCGCCCGCTGTTGGGCGTGCTGAGCACGGGGTTGCCGGCGAGTGTGATCAGCGCCCTGACCTGCCCCTCGCCGGGCGTGAGGATCTCGTCGGCCAGGCCGGCCACCGGCAGCTCGCCGAAGACCTCGGGCAGCCCCCGAACGCGCGAGCGCCAGCGGCCCGAGTGCGCCTCGCGAGGCCGTCCCGGCGGCAGCGCCGCGGCGGGCTCGGTGAACATCGCCCCGCCCTCGCGATCGAGGTGGCCGGTCAGGACGTTGAGCACGTCCACCAGCCACGACGCCAGCGTCCCGAACGCCTGGGTCGTGGTGCCGATGCGCCCGTAGACGCACCCGCGCGGCGCGGCGGCGAGCTCGCGGGCGAGGCGCCGGATCGTCTCGGCGCCGACGCCGCAGATCGGCGCGACCGCCTCGGGCTCGAAGTCGGCCGCGAGCTCGCCCACGGTCTCCACGCCGTTGAGGAAGCCGTCCAGGCGCCCGGGCGCGACGAGCCCCTCGTCGAAGAGCACGTGGACCATCGCGAAGAGCAGCAGCGCGTCGGTCCCCGGGCGGATCGGCACGTGCTCGTCGGCGAGCTCGGCGGTGCGCGAGCGGCGCGGATCGACGACCACCACGCGCCCGCCGCGGTCGCGGATGCCCTGCAGCCGCCCGCGCGCGTCGGGGGCGGTCATGAGCGAGCCGTTGGACGCGGCGGGATTGGCCCCGAGGACGAGCAGCCACTCGCAGCGGTCGAGGTCGGGCACGGCGACGGTCGTCGCCGACCCGAACAGGTACGCCGACGCGAGCTGCTTGGGGAACTGGTCGACGGTGCTGGCCGAGTAGATGTTGCGCGACCCGAGCGCCTTGAGGACGACGCGGCCGTAGAGCAGTGCGGAGAGGTTGTGCGCGTTCGGGTTGCCGAAGTAGACGGCGACCGCATCGCGCGGGCCGTCGCCGAGGACGCGGCGCAGGCCTTCGTCGACGAGCGCGAAGGCCTCGTCCCAGCCGATCGGCTCGAAGCCGTCGCCGACGCGCCGCAGCGGCGTGCGGACGCGGTCGGGGTCCTCGTGCAGCTCCTTCAGGCCGACGCCCTTCGGGCACAGGAAGCCCTTCGAGAAGACGTCGTCGTCGTCTCCGCGCACGCGCTCGACCGCGCCGTCGCGGAGCGTGATCTCCAGCCCGCACGTGGCCTCGCACAGCGGGCAGGTGCGGTACTGCGTCTCGGCGGCCATGCGGAGACCCTAGGCCATGCGTCCATCGGCCGATCGACGCCCCTCAAGATCGCCGGACGCCGGTCGACTCCTCACGAGGACATGGACCTTCGCTCGACGGATCCCGCACGCTGGCGCGACTCGGTCTCGCCCGAGGCGGAGGACCGCCTCGTCGGCGCGATCGACCAGCTCGCCGACTTCCCCGTCCTGGACGGGACCGTCACCCGGGTCATCGCGATCGCCGACGACCCCGAGACGACGACGGCCGACCTCGTCGCCGCGCTCGAGGCCGATCCCACGTTCGCGGCCAACCTGCTGCGCTACGCCAACTCGCCGGTCATGGCCCGGCCGATCCGCGCCAAGACGGTCCGCCAGGCCGTGATGCTCGTCGGCCGCAAGGCGCTGCGCCGCCTCGCGCTCGAGGCCGCCACCTACCGCTTCTTCGAGAAGGCGCCCGGCACGGGCAGCGTCCGCGGCGAGCTGCACCTGCACGCCGTCGCGGTCGCCACCGTCGCGGCCGGCGCCGCCGATCAGGTCCGCGCCCACGGCGACGGCCCGCACCTCGGCGGCCTGCTGCACGACATCGGCCGCTACGTCCTGCCGATCGCCTTCGGCGAGCAGGCGTGCGACGACATCGCCGCCGTCGCCCCCGACGGGCCCGAGCGGGTCCTGCTCGAGACCGAGCGCTTCAGCATCGACCACGCGCTGGCCGGTGCCCTGCTGGCCGAGCGCTGGGGCGTCTCGGCCGACGTCGTTGCCGCGATCGCCTGGCACCACGGCGGGCCGACCGGCGTCGGCTGCCCGAGCCCCGAGATCGCCTGCGTGCAGGTCGGCAACCAGGTCGTCCACATGGTCGCCGGCCGCGAGCCCGACCACGTGCTCCTCGAGGTCGCCCTCGAGCGCGCCGGGCTGCCCGCCACCGCGCTCGACGCGCTCGCCCAGCACACCATCCCGGCCAGCCGCCCGGCCGGCGAGGGCGGGTCGCTCGCCAGCCGCGTCACCGAGACCGAGCGCCTCTCGCAGACCGACGAGCTGACCGGCGTCGACAATCGCCGTCACTGGCTGCAGGCGACGCGCGCGGCGCTCGGGGAGCCCGGCGGCGACGCCGGGGCCGTGCTGCTGTGCGACGTCGACGGCCTCGACGAGGTCAACCGCGCGCACGGCCGGCGGATGGGCGACGTCGTCCTGACCGAGGTCGCGCGCATCCTCGCCGGCCACGGCCGCCCCGGGCGCCTCGGCGGAGACCTGTTCGGCGTCTGGCTGCCCGCCGGCGCGGCGGCCGGCGCGGCCGCCGGCATCGCCGACGAGGTGCGCAGCGCCTTCGGCGAGCGGCCCGACGCCCCCCGCGTCGACGTCAGCCTCGGCCTCGCCGAGGCGGCCACGCACGGCACCGACCTGTCGGCGGTCCTCGAGGCCGCGCTCGTCGCGCTCGCCGCCGCCAAGGACCTGAACCGCGGCCGCGCCCCCGCGCCGTTCGGCGACCGCGCGCCCACCCTCTAAACGCGAAATCCGCCGCACAGGCGGCGATTCACGCCGCGATCGCACGGCGTTGACGACGCGTTCACGAGTCGCCGCCTTTTGACGCCATCTTCACCGGCGCGTCACACGCTGCGCGAAGCCGCCGTTGGCGGCAGGAGAGCCCGCGCGCGGCCTGCACCGACACCCCTTGGTGACCCCCGCTGGGCGCCCGATCGACCACCCGGGCCAGGTCGTCGAGCTGGGTTGCTGGCAGCCCAAGCGGACGGGCAAGGGCGACGGCATCGTGATCACCGGTGCGCGCGTCAACCTGCTGCGGGTCAACAAGACCGTGCAGGCCGACGAGGACGCCGAGCCCCTGCAGAGCCAGACCCTCCTGCCTTGAGGAGAACTCCCGGCGGCGGCGAGGCATCCTAGATTCGGAGGGGATGCCTCGCCTCGCCGACCAGCGCCGCAACCTGCCCGACGTTCCGGGCGTCTACCTCTTCCGCGACGAGCGCGGCAAGGTCATCTATGTCGGCAAGGCGAAGTCGATCAAGAAGCGCGTCGCCAGCCACTTCTCGAACTCCGTCGTCCGCGGCGACGTCGAGATGCGCGACCTCATCGACGACATCCAGTTCGTCACCGTCAACACCGAGGCCGAGGCGCTGCTGGCGGAGCAGAACTTCATCAAGCAGTACCAGCCGCGCTTCAACATCCGCCTGCGCGACGACAAGTCCTATCCGTTCATCGCGATCTCGATGGACGAGGAGTACCCGCGCGTCTACTTCACGCGCGAGCGCCACCGCCGCGACCGCCGCTACTTCGGCCCGTACTCGAACGCCAAGAAGACGCGCGGCACGATCGACGTGCTGAGCAAGATCTTCCAGTTCCGCTCCTGCCAGGGCCCGGAGCCCGGCCGCCGCTCGGGCTCGCCCTGCCTGGACTACTACATCAAGCGCTGCGGGGCGCCCTGCGTCGGCTACGTCACCCGCGAGGAGTACATGGAGGCGATCGACGGCGTGATCGCCTTCCTCTCGGGGCGCTACCGCGAGATCGAGCGCGACATCGAGGCGCGCATGCGCGAGGCCGCCGACAACCAGGAGTACGAGACCGCTGCGCTCGAGCGCAACCGCCTCAACGCGGTCCGTGCCCTGCTCGAGCGCCAGCGCGTGGCCAAGGCCGCGATCGGCACGCTCGACACGGTCGCCGTCGCGGTGAGCGGAGCCGACGCCAACGCGCAGGTCTTCCAGATCCGCGACGGCGTGCTCTCGGACCGCCAGTCGTTCTACCTGGCCAACGAGAGCGAGCGCCCGCTCGGCGACGTGATCGAGGAGTTCGTCCTGCAGTACTACGCCGACGCGCTCTCGATCCCGGCGCAGATCGTCGTCCAGCGCGAGCTCGGCGAGCGGCCCGAGCTCGCCGAGGCGCTGTCGCTGCGCCGGCGCGCCGCGGTCGAGCTGCGCATGGCCGAGCGCGGCGACAAGCGCCGCATCCTCGACCTCGCCGAGCGCAACGCCAAGCTCGCGCTCGACCAGGAGCGGCTGAAGGTCGAGCGCCGCCGCCAGCAGCGCGCGGAGGCGCTGGAGGGCCTGCAGCAGGCGCTCGGCCTCGACGCGCTGCCGCTGCGCATCGAGTGCTTCGACATCTCGCACCTGATGGGCACCCAGCAGGTCGCGTCGATGGTCGTCTTCGAGGGCGGGGCGCCCAAGAAGTCCGACTACCGGCGCTTCCGCGTGCGCGAGCTGCCCGAGGGCCGCGCCGACGACTTCGCCGCGATGGCCGAGGTGCTCGGCCGGCGCTTCGCGCAGTGGGAGCGCCAGGCCGACCTCTCCCCGCACGACGCCCAGCACGACCCGTCGTTCGCGGCGCTGCCCAACGTCATCGTCATCGACGGCGGGCGCGGGCAGCTCGGCGCCGGCCTCGAGCCGCTGGGCGGCTTCCGCGAGCGCGGGGTGACGGTCGTCTCGCTGGCCAAGCGCATCGAGGAGGTCTTCCTGCCCGGGGTGGCCCAGCCGCTGCGCCTGGCGCACGACACGCCGGAGCTCCAGCTGCTGCAGCGCGTGCGCGACGAGGCGCATCGCTTCGCGATCACCCACCACCGCTCGCGCCGCGACCGCGCCATGACCGCGTCGGTGCTCGACGAGCTGCCGGGGGTCGGGCCGGCGCGCAAGCGCGCGATCCTCCAGCACTTCGGCTCCCCGGAGGCCTTCCTGGGCGCGTCACGCGCCGAGCTCGAGGCGGTGCCCGGGCTGCCCGGCAAGGTCGCCCGCGAGCTCTACGCCTCGTTGCACAGAACAAGCGGGTAACCAGCGCGACCGCCGGGCGCGGCACAATAGGGATCGACATGGCGGCCACGCACCCCGCCGACGCCGATCCCGACGTCCCCGGCGAGCCGCAGTCCGAGCCGCGGCTCCAGGACCTCGTGGTCATCACCGGGTTCTCGGGAGCGGGGAAGTCGACGGCGATGCAGGTCTTCGAGGACGCCGGCTACTTCTGCGTCGACAACCTCCCGCCGGAGATGATCCGCGGCCTGGTCGAGCTGCTCGCGCACCCGGGCTCGAAGGTCGAGCGCGCCGCGGTCGTCTCCGACGTGCGCGGCGGCGAGCTGTTCGACGCACTCGTCGACGTCCTCGACGCGCTCGAGGACAGCGGCATCCACCATCGCGTGCTCTTCCTCGACGCCGACGAGGAGACCCTGCTGACGCGCTACAAGGAGACGCGCCGGCGCCACCCGCTCTCGCCGGCCGGGACGGTCCCGACCGGGATCGCCGCCGAGCGCGCCGTGCTCGACCCGCTCAAGGCGGCCGCCGACCTGGTGATCGACACCGCGGGGCTGAGCGCGCGCGGCCTGCGCCGGCGGATCGCCGACGAGCTGCTGCCGCGCCACATCACCGGGCGCATGGCGGTGACCTTCCAGTCGTTCGGCTTCAAGCACGGGCCGCCGCGCGACGCCGACCTGGTCTTCGACGTGCGCTTCCTGCCCAACCCGCACTACGTGCACCACCTGCGGCTGCTGACCGGGCACGACCAGCGCGTGATCGACTACGTCGGGCGCGAGGGCAAGCTCGACGCGTTCTACGAGCACGTGATGCCGCTGCTGGACTTCGTCCTGCCCGAGTACGTGGCCGAGGGCAAGGCGCACCTGACGGTCGCGATCGGCTGCACCGGCGGGCGCCACCGGTCGGTCTGCATCGCCGAGGAGCTGGCGCGGCGGTTCGCGGGGCGCGACCACCTGCACGTCGACGTCGCCCACCGCGACGTCGACAAGGCCCCGAAGGGGCCGTGAAGCGCGGGCGGGCCGCGGCCAGGACGGAGGAAGGCCGCGGCCCGCTCGACGTGGGCGCTGGTGCTAGCGCGCGCGGTGCGCGGAGCGCTTGGTGTGGCGCTTCGCCTTGCGGTGGTGCTTGCGCGCGTGTCGCTTGACGCTCGTGCGCTTCTTGACGGTGGTCTTCTTCTTCGCGACGGGCGTCTTCACCACGGGCGCCGCGGTGACCACGGCGGTCGGCTGGACGCTGGCCTCGGGGGCCGGCGAAGTGCTGCTCACCGGGCTCGAAACGCTCGGCGTCGTCGGGGCGGTCGTGCTGACCGGAGTGCTGCTGGTGGGAGCGGCCGGAGCGGCCGGAGCGGCGGGAGTGACAGGGGTGGGCTTGACGCCGCCACCGGCGCCGACCTCGCCCGCGGCGCCGCCGGCGCCGACCTCGCCGACGCCGCCGGCGCCGACCTCGCCCGCGCCACCGCCGCCGGCGCGGATGGTGAACGTCGCAGCGGTCGCGGTGCCGGCCTCGGCCTCGCCGCCGCCCTTGGGTGCGGTCGCCTCGGCCTCGCCGCCGCCGCCGCCGCCTCCGCTGCCGCCGCCGTGCCGGGCGGTGGCCTCGGCCTCAGTACCGGCCGCCTTGCCCGAGCCAGCCTCGGCCTCGCCACCCTTGGCGAGGGAGATCGGTGCCGCGCCGACCAGCGAGAGCGCCGACAGCACGGCCCCCATCGCTGCCCAGCGCCTCATATGTGTGACGTCCATGCTGACCTCGTCCTGTTGGGAATAGAAATGGACGCGGCGAGTGTTTCGCCAAAAGCGCATCCTCGGTAGGCACTCGCTGGCGGTCTGATCGTCAGCATCTGCAGGGGCTGGGCGCGAGGTCTCGCGGCGGATCCTGCGGACCCTCGCACCGGCCATACTCGCCCCGCGATGGACGTCCCCCGCACCCGCTACGCCCGCAACGGCCGCGTGCACATCGCCTACCAGGTCGTGGGCGACGGCCCGCGCGACCTGCTCTTCATCACGTCGTGGATCGCCGCGATCGAGCACCTCTGGGCGGAGCCGCACGTCGCGTCCGCGCTGCGGCGCCTCGCGTCGTTCAGCCGGCTGATCCTCCTCGACCGCCGCGGCAGCGGAATGTCGGACCGCCTGCCCTTCGCACCCCTGGAAGAGCAGATGGATGACGTGCGCGCCGTCCTGTCCGCGGTCGGCGCGCAGCAGGTCACGGTCCTCGCCGAGACCGAGGGCACGGCGCTCGCCTCGGTGTTCGCCGGAACGCACCCCGAGCAGGTCGAGGCCCTCGTGCTCTACTCGCCGATCCCGCGCTTTCTGACCGACGAGGACTACCCGTGGGGGTTCGACGCCGACCAGCGCGGCGAGTGGGTCGAGAACATGTACTGGCACTGGGGCGAGGCGGCGACGGCCGAGGTGATCGCGCCGTCGCTGGCTGGCGATCCGGCGTTCGTCGAGTGGTACGGGCGCCTCGAGCGCCTCGCGGTCTCCCCCGGCGCGGTGCGCCCCACGCAGCGCACGATCGGCGAGCAGGACGTCCGCGCACTGCTCCCGCTCATCCGCGTGCCCACGCTCGTCATCTTCCGCCGCGACAACCAGGCGGTCGATCCGCGTCACTCCCGCTACGTCGCCGAGCACATCCCCGGCGCGCGGCTCGTCGAGGTCCCCGGGCGCGACCAGTTCCTCCCGGCGGGGGACGCGGACGGGGTGCTCGCCGAGATCGAGGAGTTCCTCGGCCTCGCCCGCCCGGCCGCCGCCGCAGAGCGCGTCCTCGCCACCGTGCTGTTCACCGACATCGTCGGCTCCACCGAGCAGGCCGCGCGGCTCGGCGACCGCGCGTGGTCGCGCGCCCTCGACGAGCACCGGGCGTTCGTGCGCGCGCAGCTGGCGCGCCACGGCGGGCGCGAGGTCAAGACGCTCGGCGACGGCTTCCTGGCCGACTTCGACGGCCCGGCGCGGGCGATCCGCTGCGCGCTGGCGGTCGCCGACGGGTCGGCGGCGGCGGGGCTGCAGCTGCGCGCCGGCGTGCACACCGGAGAGGTCGAGCGCGAGGACGGGGACGTCAGCGGCATCGCCGTGCACATCGCCGCGCGGGTGATGGCGCAGGCAGCGCCCAACGAGGTGCTGGTCTCGCGGACCGTCGCCGACCTGGTGGCCGGCTCGGGGCTGACGCTGACGCCGCGCGGGGCGCGCGCGCTCAAGGGCGTGCCGGGCGAGTGGGAGCTCTACGCGGCGGCGCCATGATCGCCCACCTGGGCTTCGAGGTCAGCGACCTGGCGCGCTCTGCGCGCTTCTACGACGCGGTCCTGTTCGCGCTGGGCGCGCGGCGCCTGCACGACGGGCCGGGCGCGGTCGCCTACGGCCGCGATGAGCCGCTGCTGTGGATCGTCGCGCGCGGCCGGCCGCCGGCGCCGGGCTACGGGCACGTCGCGCTGCGCGCCGCCGGGCGGCCGGCGGTCGACGCCGCCCACGCGGCCGGCGTGGCCAACGGGGGCGCCGACGACGGGCCGCCCGGGCCGCGGCCGCAGTACGGCCCGCGCTGCTACGCAGCGTTTTTGCGCGATCCCGACGGGCTTCGCGTCGAAGTGGTATCGCCCTGACGTCCGCTAGGGTCATCCGCCGCCTGACCCGAATCTGAGAGAAGGACTGAATCCCATGCCCGTACGCGTCGGAATCAACGGTTTCGGCCGCATCGGCCGCAACGTCTTCCGCGCCGCCCAGGCCAAGAGCGCGGACATCGAGTGGGTCGCGGTCAACGACATCACCGACCCGCAGACGCTGGCCCACCTCCTGAACTACGACTCCACCTACGGCCGCTACAAGGGGGAGATCGAACCCGAGGGCGACGCGATCGTCGTCGACGGCAACCGTGTCAAGGTGCTCGCCGAGCGCGACCCCGCCAACTTGCCCTGGGGCGAGCTCGGCGCCGACGTGGTGATCGAGTCGACCGGCTTCTTCACCGACCGCGAGAACGCCGCCAAGCATCTCGACGCCGGCGCGAAGAAGGTCATCATCTCGGCGCCGGCGAAGGGCGAGGACATCACGGTCGTGCTCGGGGTCAACTTCGACGCCTACGACCGCGCCAGCCACCACATCATCTCCAACGCGTCGTGCACGACCAACTGCCTCGCGCCGATGGCCAAGACCGTGCACGAGGCGATCGGCATCCGGCACGGGCTGATGACGACGATCCACGCCTACACGGCCGACCAGCGCCTGCAGGACGCGCCGCACAAGGACCTGCGCCGCGCGCGGGCAGCGGCGATCAACCTCGTGCCGACGAGCACCGGCGCGGCCAAGGCGGTCGGGCTCGTGCTGCCCGACCTCAACGGCAAGCTGCACGGCTTCGCGGTGCGCGCGCCGGTGCCGACCGGGTCGGTCGTCGACCTCACGTTCGAGGCTGCCCGCGCCACGAGCGTCGAAGAGGTCAACGGCGCGCTCGAGGCGGCCGCCGACACGGGCGCGCTGAGCGGGATCCTCGCCTACAGCGAGGAGCCGCTCGTCTCCACCGACATCATCGAGAACCCCTACTCGTCGATCGTCGACGGCGGGCTGACGTCGGTCATCGACGGGACCCTCGTCAAGGTCGTCTCGTGGTACGACAACGAGTGGGGGTACGCCAACCGGGTCGTGGACCTCGCGCTCCAGGTGCTGTGAAGACGCTCGACGACCTCGGCGACGTCGCCGGCTGCCGCGTCCTCGTCCGCGTCGACTTCAACGTCCCGCTCGAAGACGGGGGGCGGATTTCCGACGACACGCGCATCCGCGCCGCCGAGCCGACGCTGGAGGAGCTGCGCGCCAGGGGCGCCCGGCTCGTGCTCGCCTCGCACCTCGGGCGCCCCAAAGGCGCGCCGGACCCCAAGCTCTCGCTGCGTCCGGTCGCCGAGCGCCTCGGTGTGCCGCTCGCGCCGGCGGTGGTCGGCGACGAGGTCGAGGCGGCCACACGCGAGCTGGGCGACGGGGACGCGCTGCTGCTCGAGAACGTGCGCTTCGAGCCGGGCGAGACGAAGAACGACCCCGCCCTGGCGCGCGCGCTGGCCGCGCTGTGCGACTCGGTCTACGTCGACGACGCGTTCGGCGCCGCCCACCGGGCGCACGCATCCACCGAGGGCGTCACCCACCACGTCGAGCGCAAGGCGGCCGGCCGGCTGCTGCAGCGCGAGGTCGAGACGCTGACCCGCCTGCTCGCCGACCCGCGCCGGCCGCTCGTCGCGGTCATCGGCGGCGCGAAGGTGACCGACAAGATCGGCGTCGTCGAGCGCTTCCTCGAGGTCGCGGACGCGGTGCTCATCGGCGGCGCGATGTGCTTCCCGTTCTTCGCGGCGCAGGGCCACTCGGTCGGCGAGTCGCTGTGCGAGGCGGAGGGGATCGAGCCGGCCGGGCGCGTGGCCGGGCACGACAAGCTCCGCCTGCCCTCCGACCTCGTGCTCGGCCGGGAGTTCTCGGCCGACACCGAGGTGCGCGACGTCGACGGCGTCGACGTCCCGGACGGCTGGATGGGCCTCGACGTCGGCCCGGCGACCGCGCGCGCATACGCGGGGGCGATCGAGGGCGCGGGCACCGTCTTCTGGAACGGCCCGATGGGCGCCTCCGAGCTCGGCCCGTTCGCGCAGGGCACGCGCACGGTGGCCGAGGCCGTGGCGAGCACGGGCGCGACGACGGTCGTCGGCGGCGGCGACAGCGTCGCCGCGCTCGCCCGCTTCGGGCTCGAGGACCGCGTCGACCACGTCTCCACCGGCGGCGGGGCCTCGCTCGAGCTGATCGAGGGGCGCAAACTCCCCGGCGTGGAGGCCCTGGCATGACGCGCACCCCGCTCATCGCCGGCAACTGGAAGATGCACAAGACGCAGGCGGAGGCGCGCGAGTTCCTCGCCGCGGTGCGCCCCCGCGAGGGCGTCGACGTCGCCGTGTGCGTGCCGTTCACCGCGCTGGCGGCCGCGCGCGGGGCGTCCAACGGCGTCGCCGTCTACGCGCAGAACATGCACGAGAAGCCGAGCGGCGCGTTCACCGGCGAGATCTCGGCGCCGATGCTCGTCGAGCTGCGGATCGACGGTGTCGTGCTCGGCCACTCCGAGCGCCGCCAGTACTTCAACGAGACCGACCGCGCGCTCTCGCACAAGGTCCCGGCCGCGCTCGCGGCCGGGCTGGTGCCGATCCTCTGTGTCGGCGAGACCGAGGACGAGCGCGAGGCGGGCGACACCGAGCGCAAGCTGCGCCACCAGGTCCAAGAGGGGCTGCGCGAGGTCGCGGCGGACCGGCTCGCCGACGTCGTCATCGCGTACGAGCCGATCTGGGCGATCGGGACGGGGAAGGTGGCCACGCCCGAGCAGGCGCAGGACGCGCTCGGGTTCTGCCGCGCGCTCGTCGGGGACCGGTCGAAGGACGCCGCCCAGCGCGTGCGGATCCTCTACGGCGGGTCGATGAAGCCCGACAACGCGGGCGAGCTGCTCGCGCTGCCCGACTGCGACGGCGGGCTGGTCGGCGGCGCATCGCTCGACCCCGACGACTTCGCCGCGATCATCGCGCTCGCATGAGCGCCGATGCTTCGCGTCGGTTGCGCGAACTTCGTTCGCGCGCGGTGATGGCGATATGAGCGTTCCGTCGGTCTGCCTCGTCGTCCTCGACGGTTGGGGGCTGGCCCCGGAGGGCCCGGGCAACGCCGTCGCGCTGGCCGACACGCCCGTCATGGACCGGCTGTGGCAGGACTATCCCCACGGCCGGCTGCGCACGAGCGGCGAGGACGTCGGGCTTCCGCCCGGGCAGATGGGCAACTCCGAGGTCGGGCACCTCAACCTCGGCGCCGGCGCGGTCGTCCGCCAGGACCTCAAGCGCATCGACGACGCCGTGGCCGACGGCAGCTTCGCGCGCAACGAGGTGCTCATCGCCGCGATGAGCGACGCGCCGCGCGTGCACCTCGTCGGCCTGGTCAGCGACGGCGGCGTGCACTCCTCGCTCGAGCACCTCGAGGCCTTGATCGCCGTGGCCGGCGAGCGCGCCGTCCCGGACCTCGTCATCCACGCCTTCACCGACGGCCGCGACACGTCGCCGACCGCGGGCGCGGGCTACCTCGAGCGCGTCGAGTCGGCGGGCTTCGGCCGCGTCGCCACCGTGACGGGTCGCTACTACGGCATGGACCGCGACGGCCGGGCCGAGCGCACGCAGAAGGCCTTCGACGCGCTTGTCCACGGACGCGCGGAGCACACGGCGCCGACGGCGGTCGCCGCCGTCCAGGCCGCCTACGAGCGCGGCGAGACCGACGAGTTCATCGAGCCGACGCTCGTCGGCGACGAGGGCCGCATCCGCTCCGGCGACAGCGTCATCACCTTCAACTTCCGGCCCGACCGGATGCGCCAGATCGTCGCCGCGCTGAGCGATGCCGTCGACCGCATCACGACGCTGACCGAGTACGACGAGGACTGGACCTTCCCGGTCGCGTTCCCCCCGGAGCGCCCGCCGGTGACGCTGCCGGCGCTGATCGCCCGGGCGGGCAAGCGCCAGCTGCACGTGGCCGAGACCGAGAAGTACCCGCACGTGACGTACTTCTTCGCGGGCGGCGAGGAGGACCCCGAGCCGGGGGAGGAGCGCGACCTCGTCCCGTCCCCGCGCGACGTGCCCACCTACGACCACAAGCCGGCGATGAGCGCGCCGGAGGCCGCCCGCACGTTCTGCGACGCGTGGAGCGGCGGTGAGTTCGCCTTCGGGATCATCAACTTCGCCAACGCCGACATGGTCGGTCACACCGGGTCGATCCCCGCGGCCGTCGAGGCCGTCGAGACCGTGGACCGCTGGCTCGGCGAGGTCGTCGCGGCCGTGTCCGCCACAGGCGGCGTCTGCGTCATCACCTCGGACCACGGCAACGCCGACCACATGCTCGAGCCCGACGGCTCGCCGAACACGGCGCACTCGCTGAACCCCGTGCCGTTCGTCGTGACCTCGAACGAGGTCGCGGTCCGCGAGGAGGGCATCCTGGCCGACGTCGCGCCCACGGTGCTCGAGCTGCTCGGCATGGAGCAGCCGCCGGAGATGACGGGAACGTCGATGCTGGCCTGAGAGAAGGGATATGCACGGCGGCCCCGCCGGCTCGTGACTGGGTCAGGGTCGTATGTGGAGCCGGCGGGCCGCCGTGCGGGCGTTCGTGTGGGAGGAGGAACGCAGGGGGCATGTTGAGGCCCCTCCCTCAAGACGAGGTCAAGAGCCCGTGAAGCTCCGCGAAGAGTTGTCCGCGGGCGGACGGGACCTCGGGGCCCCCGGCGCTCGTACTGGTCCGGGTAGCGTTGCCGTGGAAGGAGGAACCGCACTGGCCCAGGCGAGCGTCGGAACGCTGCGTCAAGTTGGCGCGTCGGCGCCCGTGAGGGTGTCGCTGTCGCGCGAGCGCGCGCTCGTCCGGGCAGCGCAGCGCGGCGACGCGGCCGCGCTCGAGGCGCTCTTCCGCGCGCACTGGCCCGCCGCCTACCGCGCGGCCTGGTTCATCGTCCGCGACGACCAGGCCGCCGAGGACATCGCCCAGGAGGCGTTCCTGGCCGCCGTCGCGGCGCTCGACCGCTTCGACCGCCGGCGGCCGCTGGCCCCGTGGCTGCGCACGATCGTCGCCCGCCGGGCGATCGACGCCGTCCGCGCCCGGTCGCTGCGGCGCGAGGTCGGCGACGAGGCGCTCGCCATGGCCGCGCACGAGGATCCGCCCGACCCCGGCGACCTGTCCGGCGCGCTGGCAGGCTTGCCCGAGCCGCAGCGCGTCGTCGTCGTGCTGCGCCATGTCCTGGGCCTGACGCCGGGCGAGATCGCCGCGCTGCTCGAGCTGCCGCGCGGGACCGTCAACTCGCGGCTGCGCCGCGGCCTCGACGCGCTCGAGTCATGGGCGCGGGAGGCGCGATGACGCGTCGCCGGCACCTGCGCCCTCCGGCCGACCGCCTCGCGGGGCTGCCCGCGCCGGGCGAAGGCGAGGCGCGCGGCCGAGCGTGGCGCCTCGTCGCGGCGGCGCACGCGGCGCGCCCGGAGGCCGATCGCTCGCCCGGCAGCCTTCGCGGGGCACACCGCCGCCGCTCGGTCGCGGTCGCCGCGGCGACCTGTGCGCTCGTCGTCGCTGCCGCCTTCACGCCGCCCGGCGAGGCGGTCGCCGAGTGGGTGGGTCGCACGGTGCGCGCGGTCGTCGCGCCGCCGCCGCCGCGGCCGGCCGGGCTCGGCGTGCTCCCGGGCGGCGGGCGCGTGCTGGTGCTCGCCGGGAGCGCGGCGCGCGGCGCACCGGGGTCCACGGGGGCGCCGCACATCGCCGGCGACCGCGGCCGGCGGCAGCTGCTCGGCGCGGCCGGCGAGGCGACGTGGTCCGGCCACGGGCGCTTCGTCGCGGTCACGCGCGGCAGCGAGCTCATCGCCGTCGACCTCGCGGGCCGGCGGCGCTGGTCGCTCGCCGCGCCGGCGGCGCTCCACGGCCCGCGCTGGTCGCCCGACGGCTTCCGGATCGCCTACCTGGCCGGCCGAGCGCTGCGCGTCGTCGCCGGCGACGGCACGGCCGACCGGCTGGTCGCGCCCGCGCGCGCGCGGCGCGCGAACACTCTCGCTCCGGTCCGCCTCGCGCCCGCCGCCGGCGCGCCGCCCGCGTGGCGGCCCGGGCCCGGGCACGTGCTCGCCTACGCCGACGCCCGAGGGCGGGTGGCGGTCGTCGACGCCGACCGCGGCACCGTCCTGTTCAGCGTGCCCGCGCCCGCGGGCGTTCGGCGGCTCGCCTTCTCGCGGGCGGGCGACCGCCTCCTCGTCGTCGGCCGCCGGCGGGCGCGCGTCCTCGGCGGCCGCAGCGGCCACACCGTGTCGACGCTCGCCGCGGCGCCCGGCGTCGAGAACCTGACCGCCGCCTACGCCCGCCGCGGCCGCGACTTCGCGCTCGTCCGCCGGCGCGGCGGGCGCAGCGAGGTGCTGCTCGTCCACGCGGCGGGCGGGGCGCTGCGCCCGCGGCGCCTGTTCGCCGCCGGCACGCTCGGGCCGATCGCCTTCTCGCCGCGCGGCGACTGGCTGCTGGTCGACTGGCGCGAGACCGGCAGCTGGATGTTCCTCCCCGTCGGCGGCCCGGCCGGGCGCCGCGCGCGCCAGATCACCGGCGTCGGCCGGCGCTTTGGCGCGCGCGCCGCCACGCCGGTCGGCTGGTGCTGCCCGCCGGGCTGAGCCCGGATCCGGGCTGAGGGCGTGCGGCTTC
The DNA here is from genome assembly GCA_005888335.1 of Actinomycetota bacterium. The sequence goes on along the minus strand of VAWY01000024.1, from coordinate 12,260 downwards.
TCGCAGAGGCCTGCGAGAACTACCCCTTGCCGGTTGCGTTAAGCACAGGGCATCCTCAACCGACCACGGAATGGTTGATTGGAGGAAGGCATGAAGCCACCCGACCGCCGGTCCGGCGCGCTCGTTCGCCGCCGGACCCGCCTTGCGAAAGCGGTCGCGCTCGCGGTCGTCGTCGCCGGCGCCGGTGGCGTCAGCGCCGGCCGCGCCAGCACGGCCCCGACGGCCGCCGACACGCCCTCGTGCCAACCCGCGCTGAAGTTCAAGTCCGTCCCGTTCTCGAACCCGACCGCGGTCAACAACCGGTTCCTGCCGATGCCGGCCGGCCTGCAGATGACGCTCGAGGGGCGCGCGAACCGCGGCGGCGGGCCGCTGCCGCACACGGTCGTGTTCACCGTGACCGGGCTGACGAAGATCATCAACGGCGTCAAGACGGTCGTCGTCTACGACATCGACACCAACGAGGGCCAGCTGCAGGAGGCCGAGCTCGCGTTCTTCGCGCAGGACGACGCCCGCAACATCTGGTCCCTCGGCGAGTATCCCGAGGAGTACGACAACGGCGTCTTCGCCGGCGCCCCGAACACCTGGATCGCCAGCCTCGACGGCGCGCAGGCGGGGACGATCATGCTCGGCAACCCGCAGCTCGGGACGCCCGAGTACCTCCAGGGGTTCGCGCCCGACATCGACTTCCTCGACTGCGCGACGATCTTTCAGCGCGACGCCCGGACCTGCGTGCCCGTCAAGTGCTACTCGGACATGCTGGTCACCGACGAGACGAGCCCGCTCGATCCCGCCAGCGGCCACCAGCGCAAGTTCTACGCGCCCCGCGTCGGCAACGTGATGATCACCGCGGTCGACGATCCCGAGGGCGAGACCCTCGTGCTGACCGACATCAAGCACCTCACCGGCGCCGACCTGGACGCCGTCAACCGGCAGGCGCTCAAGCTCGAGCGCCGCGGCCGCCGCGTCAGCGACGTCTACCGTCGTACGCGGCTCGCGCGGTAGCGCGCCGCGGCGCCCTCCCTGCTCGTCGCCCCGGCCCAAACGGCGGGGGCGGCGAGCGCGGCACGCTCACAAGTGCCGCGTCAGGCAACGTTCGCCCCGTTCGGCGGGCGCTCGCCGCGCCTGGCGCCACCCGTCGATCCTCGATGTGGCCGGGCCACACCTTCGGATGACGGTCGACGCCAGCCACGACGATCGCTCCGCCGGCGACGGGGCGAACGTCACCTGACGCAGCACTAGAGTCCCCGCGTGCGCCGCGCCGCCACCGCGACCGCCGCCGTCCTGATCCTCGTCGCCGCGCCGGCTGCGCGCGCCGCTGAGGTGACCGTCGTGGCGACCGGCGGGCGCGCGGTCGTCCGCGACGATCCCGCGCTGCCCGCCACGACCGACCTGGCGGCGGCGGGCGTCCGCGCGCCGCGCACGTGCGCCACCGCGCTCGCCGCTTCCACCGGGCCGACGGTCCTGGGCACGCTCGCGCGGCTGGAGCGCGCCGGGGCGCTCAGCACGGCCGACCACGACCGCTACGAGGCCGACTACCGCCACGCGCGCGTCATGCGAGACCGGCTCTCCGGGCTGCGCAAGCGCGAGCTCTCGGGCGTGATCGCCGCGCTGCAGCGGCTCGCCGCGCGCCGCGCGCTGACCGCCGCGCGCGTGCCGGTCGTCTTCCTGCAGCTCGAGCGCAACACCGAGTACTGGCCGTCGCAGCCGGTCCCGCGGGCGCCGCAGCCCAAGGTGCGCCCGTGCGCCGGCAAGGCCGGGCTCGGCGGGGCGCGCGTCATGTTCGGCGACGATCCCGTGGTCTTTCAGTGGTATCCCGGGCAGGGCCTGCAGATCCAGCAGCTGGCGACGTTCGGGCGCGCCAACGCGCTGGCCAACGCCTGCCGCCCCGACGCCGGCCCGCAGTCGATTCCCTGCGACCAGGCGAAGCTGCGCGCCGCGCTCGACGGCATCCGCACGCTGGCGGTGACCCGCTCGGGCTTCACCGCGTGGGAGGAGTACTTCGCCTTCGGCGGCGGGCGCCCGCCGTGGATCAGCGGCCTCGCGCAGGCGACCGCGATGCAGGCGCTCACGCGCGGAAGCCAGGTGCTCGGCGACCCGTCGTACCTCCAGCTCGCGGGTCGCGCGCTCGGGGCCTTCACCCACCGCGCGCCGGTCGGCGTGCGGGCGAGCGCGCCGGCCGGCCCGCACTACCTCCTGTACTCGTTCGACTCGCACCTGCGCGTCTTCAACGCGTTCTTCGGCGCGCTCGACGGCATCTTCGACTACGCGCAGGCGGCCGGCGACGAGCGCGCGCGCGGCGTCTTCGCCGCCGGCGAGAGCGAGGCGCGCCGCGAGGTCGCCCTCGCCGACACCGGCGCGTGGTCGCGCTACAGCCTCCGCGGCGCCGAGTCCGACCTCGGCTACCACAAGCTGCTGCGCGACTTCCTCGGCGGGCTGTGCGCGCGGACGGGCCGCGGCGCCTACTGCGCGGCGGCCGAGCGCTTCACCGGCTACCTGCACCAGCGCGCCCGCCTGGCCTGGCAGGGCATCACGCGCCCGCGTGCGCGGCGCTGGACGGCCGTCCACCTCGAGCTGTCGAAGGTCTCCTGCGTGACGCTGACCGCGCAGCGGCGCGGCGGCACCGTCGCCACCGTGGTCCGCGTGTTCCCGCGCGGCCGCTGGAAGCTCGCGTGGCGCCCGCCGCGCGCCGGCCGCTACACGATCGCGCTCGACGCGCAGGACCTCGCGGGCCACCACACGCGGATGGCCCGCACCGTCACCGTCCGGTAGCCCGCGCCACCAGGTCGGGCAGCGTGGCGAGGAAGCGCGGGTCGATCGTGTGGCCGATCGGCGACTCGTGGTAGGTGACGTCGGCTCCCGCCGCCTCGAGCCGCGCGCGGGCGTCGCGCGCGAACTCGACGGGGATCACCGGATCGCGGCTGCCGTGGCCGATGGCGACCGGCAGGCCGGCGCGGCTCGCGAGGTCGACGTCGAAGCCCGGCACCGTCGGGATGAAGCCGCTCAGCGCGAGGATGCCCGCCGGCCGCGGCCGGCCGGCGCGCAGCCCGAGCGCGTAGCTCATCGCCGTGCCCTGGCTGAAGCCGCCCAGCACCGTGCGCTCGAGGGGCACGCCCGTCGCGTCGAGGAACGCCTCCAGGCGCTCCAGCGACGAGAAGAACGTGTCGGGATCCGGGTAGCCGACGCGCGGGACGACGTACCAGTGGCGCCCACCGGGCGGCAGCGCGAGCGGCCCGCCCGGGGCGTAGCCGACGAGCCGCCGGTCGGGGTCGAGCAGGTCGAGCAGCGGGAACAGGTCGTGCTCGGTCACGCCGCGCCCGTGCAGGAGCACGAGCGCGCCCTCGGGCTCGCCCGCGGCGGGGCGGACGAGGTGATCGAGGACCTCCAGCCCGGCGGCGGTCATGCCCGCACCGGGGTCCGCGGGTTGCGCAGCGGCGTCAGGCGCTCCTCCAGCTGCGGGCGCAGGCGCTCGTACTGCGGCGGGAGCTTGAGCGCCTCGCCGAGCGACTCCAGCGGCTCGTCGTAGGCGAAGCCGATGTCGCGCGAGGCCAGCTCGAACAGCACGCCGCTGGGCTCGCGGAAGTAGACCGAGTGGAAGTACTGGCGATCGATGATGTCGGTCGCCCGCGCGCCGGCGGCGATCGCCTTCTCGCGGAACGCCGTGAGCTCGGCGTCGTCGGCCGCCGACCACGCGATGTGGTGGACCGTCCCGGCGCCCTGGATGCCCGCCTCGGCGGGCGGCTCGTCGTAGACGTAGACGGCCCCGCGCTCGTCGCCCGCGAGCTCGCCGCCCGCGAAGCCGAGCGCGTCGAGCAGCGCCGCGCTGCGGCCGGCCGCGGCGGTGTACGCGCGCACGCCGTGGAAGCCCTGGAGGGCAAGCTCCGCGGGGATGTCGGGCGCGTGGGCGACCAGCGGCGCGTCGGGCACCCGGGCGAGGACGAGCTCGTGCTCGAGCCCCTCGGGGTCGGCGAAGCGCACGCTCTCGCCGTCGCGCTGGACCTGCAGGCGCTCGGCCCAGAAGTCGAGCGCCTCCTCGGAGCCCACGCGCCACAGGATGCGGTGCACCATGCCCTGCCCCGCGCGGCCGCGCCGCGCGCCGGGGAACTCGAAGAACGTCAGGATCGAGCCCGGCGTCCCGCTCTCGTCGCCGAAGTACAGGTGGTAGACGTCGGGAGCGTCGAAGTTCACGGTCTTCTTGACGAGCCGCAGGCCCAGCACGCGGGCGTAGAAGTCCACGTTGGCCTGGGCGTCTCCCGTGATCGCGGTGATGTGGTGCAGACCCTCGAGCGCCATGGCTCGGCCTCCTTCAAAGTGATTGCGTACACAACTATATCACGTGGTAGCGTCGGCTGCGACCCGAGGCATGGCGACCGCTCCGTCCACCGATCAGCTCCTGAGCGCGCGCGAGCTGCGCGCGTGGCGGGGCTTGCTGCGCGTCCACGCGCACCTCGTCAAGACGCTCGACGCGGAGCTCGAGTCCTCCCACGGCCTGGGCGTGACCTCGTACGAGGTCCTCATGTACCTCGCCGACTCCCCCGAGGGCCGGATGCGGATGCACGATCTGGCGGCGTCGGTCCTGCTCAGCCGCAGCGGCCTGACCCGCCTGGTCGACCGGCTCGCTCGCGAGGGGCTCCTCGAGCGCAAGGCGTGCGAGAGCGACGCGCGCGGCGCCTTCGCCGTCCTGACCGCAGCCGGCCGCTCGAAGCTCGCCGCGGCCCGCCGCACCCACCTCGACGGCGTCCGCCGCCACTTCGTCGTGCACCTCTCCGACGAGGAGCTCGACACGCTCTGCGGGATCTGGGGCCGCCTGCAAACTTGACACTCACGGACTGAGATTTCTATACTGCAGGGCAGTCGTAATCCCTGTACCAGGAGGCATGCGATATGGCACTCGTACGTTGGGAGCCTGTCCGCGAGCTCACCACCCTTCAGAACGAGATGAACCGCCTGTTCTCGTCCTTCTTCGACAGCCCGGCCGGGGCCGGCAACGGCGGCACGCAGGGGCTGCGCCGCTGGGTTCCGGCCATGGATCTCGTCGAGACGGACGACCACTTCGTGCTCAAGGCCGACCTCCCCGGCCTCGGCCCCGATGACGTCAACATCGAGGTCGAGGACAACGTGCTCACCATCAGCGGTGAGCGCAAGGTCGAGCACGAGACCGAGCGCGAGGGCTTCTACCGCGTCGAGCGCGCGTCGGGCTCGTTCCGCCGCTCGCTGACGCTGCCCGAGGGCGTCAACCTCGAGGACATCGCCGCGAACTTCGACAACGGCGTCCTCGAGATCCGCATCCCCAAGCCCGAGGAGCGCAAGCCGCGCAAGGTCTCGATCTCGGTCGGCGGCGGCCAGCCCGCCATCGAGGGCACGGAGTCCAACTAGGAGCCCAGCGAGAGCCGGCCGGCGCCGGCACCCGGTTCAGCGAGCCCGCCGCGCGGCGGGCTCGCTCGCGTCCAGGGCGGCGCGGCGCCGGCGCTGGCGCGCGCGCAGCCAGAGCAGTGCCGCCATTCCCCCGGCGACGACGCCGCCCGCGCCGATCACGCCGGCGGCCTTGATGATCTGCTCGGCCGAGTGGCCGAGCGCGTAGGCCAGCAGCCCGACCGTCGTCGCCCAGAAGATCCCGCCGGTCGCGTTCCAGAAGAGGAACGACCGCCACGGCATCCGGTTGATCCCCGCCAGCCAGGCGGCGGCGATGCGCAGCCCGGCGAACCAGCGGCCCAGGAAGACCGCCTTGGGCCCGTGGCGCGCGAAGAACGGCTCGCCGCGCGCGAGCAGGCGCTCCCCGTGAGCGCGCAGCCGCGGATGCCGCAGCAGCAGCCGGCGCCCGCCGCGCCGGCCGATCAGGTAGCCGAGGTTGTCGCCCACGATCGCGGCGAACGCGGCGAGCGCGATGACGGCGACGATGTCCAGCTGCCCGCGGCCCGCCAGGATCGCGGCGGCGATCAGCGCGGTCTCGCCGGGCAGCGGGACGCCCATCGACTCGCCGGCGATGAGCAGCGTCATGACCGGCAGCCCGACCCGGGCGACGTCGACGATCGCGGCCAGCACGCCTCCTACCATCGCAGCCCGTGAGCCTGCCCTTCCGCATCGACGCGCGCGACCCCGGCTCGCGCGCCCGCGCCGGGGCGCTCGCCACGGCCCACGGCGAGGTGCGCACGCCGGCCTTCGTCCCGCTGGCGACCAAGGCGACCGTGAAGGGCCTCGAGGCGCGCGAGGTCGCCGAGCTGGGCTACGACATGGTCCTCGCCAACACGTTCCACCTGTTCCTCGACCCCGGCCACGAGCTGATCGCCCAGCTCGGCGGGCTGCACGAGTTCATGCGCTGGGACGGCCCCATCATCACCGACTCGGGCGGGTTCCAGGTCTTCTCGATGGGCCACGGCGGCGTCGCCGACGAGATCAAGGGGCGCGGCGGCGGCGAGCGCCACAGCGCGATCCTCGCCATCGAGGAGGAGGGCGTGCGGTTCCGCTCCTACCTCGACGGCTCGGTGCGCTTCATGGCCCCCGAGACGAGCATGGAGGTCCAGGCCGCGCTGGGCTCGGACGTCGCGCTGGTCTTCGACGAGTGCACGCCCTTCCACGTCGACCGCGAGTACACCGCCCGCTCGACGGAGCGCACGCACCGCTGGCTGCGCCGCTGCCTGGACTGGCACGCGGCGCACGGGCCCGAGCGCCAGCTCGTCTACGGCATCGTGCAGGGCGGCGTGTACGAGGACCTGCGCGCCGAGTCGACCGACGCGGTCGTGGCGAGCGGCTGCGACGGGATCGCCATCGGCGGCTCGCTGGGCGGCGAGAAGGACCAGATCTACGAGGTCGTGGGGTGGACGACCGCGCGGCTGCCGGACGAGCGCCCGCGCCATCTGCTCGGGATCGGCGAGATCGACGACCTCATCCGCGGGGTGGAGCTCGGCATCGACCACTTCGACTGCGCCATGCCCACCCGGCTGGGCCGCCACGGCCACGCGCTGGTCCCCGACCCGGACAACCGCTGGCGCGTCGACTTGACGACCGCGCGCTGGCGCGACAGCCGCGAGCCGATCCTCGACGGCTGCCCGTGCCCGGCCTGCGCGGGCGGCTATCCCCGCGGCTACCTGCGCTACCTGCTCAAGGGCCGTGAGCTGACCGGCCAGCGCCTGGTCACGCTGCACAACCTCGCCTTCGTGGCCCGCGTGATGGCCGACCTGCGCGCGGCGATCCTCGCCGGCACGCTGTCCGAGGTCGCCGCCGCGCTGCGGGCCGGGGCGGCCCCGTCTGGCAAGCACGCCGGTGCGGGGGTTCCCGGCACCATTCGGTGAGGGCCCGGGGAACGCCGCTGCCGGGGTCCGTTACCGCGGCTGGGGCGTCGTGAGCTCGCTCGGCTCGCTCTCGGCGATCGCGATGATCTCCTCGACGTGCTGGCGGCGCGCGCTCGCCTCGCTGAGCGGTTGGACGAGCGTGCGCAGGTAGAGCATCGGCAGGACCCAGCGCGGCGCGTAGACCTTGCGCGCCCGGCGCTCGACCCCGCGAACGACCGCCGCGCCCGCCGACTCGACCGTCGCCCACTTGCCCAGGCGGACCGCCCCGCGCTCCTGGCCCATCTGCGCCGAGCGGCGCTCGAAGCTGCGCCGGACCATGTCGGTGTCGATGAAGCCGAAGTACGCGCAACCGACTGCCGTCCCGGTGTGCGCGAGCTCGCCGCGCAGGCTGTCGGCGAACGCCTCGACGCCCGCCTTGCTCGCCGTGTAGGCGGCCATGAGCGGCGGGTGCACGGCGGCGGCCACCGAGGCGATCGGCAGCACGTAGCCCCGGCGTGCCACGACGTGAGGCAGCGCCGCGCGCACCGTCCGCCACACCCCGAGCAGGTTGACCTCGATCGTGCGCTCGAACACGGCGGGATCGATCGTCGCGACGGGCCCGTTGGGCGCCACGCCGGCGTTGGCGATGACGACGTCGATGCCGCCGAAGCGCTCGACCGTGCCGGCGACCGCGGCGTCGAGCGCGTCGCGGTCGGTGACGTCGACCTCGAACCACGCGACGTCGCCGCCCAGCTCGGCGGCGCGGCGCTCGAGCAGCTCGGGCTCGAGCCCGGCCAGCGCCAGCCGGGCGCCCTTCGCGCGCAGCTGGCGCGCGCTCTCGGCGCCGATCCCGCGCGCGGCCCCCGTGATGAGCACCGTGCGGTCCCGCAAGCTCCAACTCATGGCGCCACCTCCGCGCGCGAACGCGAAGCGTTCGCGCCAAAGGACGCGCGAAGCGTGTCCTCGGTCATTGCGTGTTGTCCTCCACGAGCTTCTTCATGGCGTCGACGGCCTGCCCGACGTCGTTGTAGACGACCTCGCGCAGCTGGACCTTCTGCTGGCCGCTCAGCGATGACGCCACCGCGATGCCCACGCCCGCGCCGATCAGCACGAGGATCAGCAGCAGGATGACCAGCCGGCCCAGGCCGCGCCGGCGGGACGCGGGCGCCGGCGCCTCGCGGGCGGCCGCGGCCGCCGGGCGCCGCCGCTCGCCGACGGGTTGGCGCGGCTCGACGGGCGCGGTCCGGCGCACCGCGCGCGTGGCCTCGGTGCGCGAGGGCAGCACCGAGGTCGCCGCCGTGTCCCAGTCGGCCGTCTCGCCGGCGAGCAACGACGTCGGCGGCGCCACGCCGCGGGCGGCGGCGTCGAGCGCGTCGCCCATCGCCTTGGCGGTCTCGTAGCGCCCGCGCGGGTGGATCGACAGCGCGACGCCGACGGCGGCGGCGAGCGTCGGCGGGACGTCGGGGTTGAGCTCGTGCAGCGGCGGCGGCGGGCCCTGCTGCTGCTGGAGCACGAGCTCCGACAGCGACGAGGCGTCGTAGGGCAGGCGGCCGGTCAGGAGCTGGTAGGTCACGACGCCGAGCGAGTAGAGGTCCGAGCGCGGCGTCGCGCCCTGGCCGCGCGACTGCTCGGGCGCGAGGTAGGCCGCCGTCCCCAGCACCGAGCCGACCTGCGTGATCGCCGATTGCTCGGCCGCCTTCGCGATGCCGAAGTCGGCGAGCTTGACCGGGCCTTCGGGGGCGCGCAGGAGGTTGCCGGGCTTGACGTCGCGGTGCACCACCCCGTGCCGGTGGGCGTAGTCGAGGCCGTGGCACGCCTGCACGACGATCGCCACGGTCTCGTCGTTGCCCAGACGGCCCCGGTCGCGCAGGACCTCGGCCATCGACGGCCCGGCCACGTACTCCATGACGATGAAGTGCTGACCGGACTCGGGGTCCAGCCCCGAGTCGAAGACCTGGACGATGTTGGGGTGCACCAGGCGCGCGGCGGCGAGCGCCTCGCGCTGGAAGCGCGAGACGAAGATCGGGTCGTCGGCGAGGTGCTCGGCGAGCAGCTTGACCGCGACGTTGCGCTGCAGGCGCAGGTCGAGCGCGAGGTGGACGGTCGACATCCCGCCGAGGCCGAGGCGGCGCTCGATGCGGTAGCGGCCGGCGATGTCCATGCTCAGCCGGGGGGCGGCACCGTGGAGCCGCCGCTGTCGGGGGAGGTCGTCGTCGGCGTGGTGGTCGTCGTGGTCGGCGTGGTCTCCGTCTTGGTGGTCGGCGTGGTCTCGGTCTTCGTGGTGGTCGTCTCGGTGGTGGTCGTCTCGGTAGTCGTCGTCTGCGTCGGCGTCGTCTCGGTCGTCGTCGGCGTCGTCGGCGTCGTCTCGGTCTGCTGGCACTGCTCGGCGGCGCGCTGGCTGAGGTTGGTCGCGCCCTCCTGCAGCCTCTGCATCAGGCGCGGATCGGTCCGCCGGGGCAGGCTGTTGACCTCATCCTCGAGCTTCTGCGCGGCCTTCGTCGCCTGCTCGCAGTCCTGGGCGTCGACGGCCGCGCGCACGGCGTCGAGCTCGCCGTTGAGGCGGTCGGCGCGCGACGACGAGAGCAGGTGGGGGTTGCTCCCCGAGCCGCAGGCGACCAGCGCGGCGCAGGCCACGCCCAGCGCCAGGGCGAGCAGGAGGGTCAGCGGGCGGCGCATCCTCATTGACCGTAGCCGAGGCGCTCGGCGAGGGCCTCGGGGAGCTTCGCGGCGCGGATGGCCGCCTGGGCGCCGGCGATGTCATACGGCACGCGCCGCCAGGAGGCCGTCCAGGCCTCGAGATCGAGCAGCATCCAGGCTGCGCGCGGGTCGCCGTCGCGCGGCTGCCCGACCGAGCCCGGGTTGATGATCCAGCTGCCCTGCGTCAGGTCGGCGGCCGAGCGGTCGGGGCAGGCGGTGCCGGCCACGCCGTCGCCGCGGCGCACGAAGGCCAGGGCGACGTGCGAGTGCCCGACGAGGCAGACGCGGTGGCGCTGCGCGTCGAGGCAGAGCTCGGCCTGCAGCGTGCTGAGGACGTATTCCCAGATGGGATCGCGGGGGCTGGCGTGGAAGAGGCCGACGGCGTGGTCGAGGTCCTGTGGCGGCAACGGCCGAAGCGCCTCGAGGTTGCGCTCGGCGATCGTCTCGCGTGTCCAGCGCGCGGCGGCCGCCGCGCCGGGCGAGAACTCCTCGAGCGAGAGCGCGCCGGTGACCGCCAGGTCGTGGTTTCCGGCCAGCACGACGTCGCAGCGGTCGAGGGCGAGCTCGACGCAGGCGTCGGGCTCGGCGCCGTAGCCGACGAGGTCGCCGAGGCACCAGATCTGCTCGGCCTCCGAGGCGTCGATGGCCTCGAGGACGGCCTCGAAGGCGTGGCGGTTGCCGTGGATGTCGGAGACGACCGCGACGTGCATGAATGTGCGGCATGCTTGCGCACGCGCCCGCCGGGAGCCGAGCGGGGGTCGCCGCCGTGGCTCTCGCGGTGGCGGCTGCGCAGGGCGCTGCGCTGCTCCTGCGGCCGCGCGAGGGGCTCATCGCGCCGGCGCCCGTCCGCGCCGAGGAGCACTTCAGCGCGGACGAGCTCGAGCGCGCCCGCGCCTACCGCCGCGGGCAGCGGCGGCTCGCCCTCGCGGCGATGGGCGTCGAGGGCGGCCTGCTCGCCGCGCTGGCGGCGCGGCCGCCGCGCCGCCTGGCCCGCGCGCGGCCGGCGACCGCCGGAGCGGCGCTGTCGGTGGCGATGGCGCTCGCGCCGCTGCCGGTGCGCGCGGCCGCGCGCCGGCGGGCGATCGAGGTCGGCCTGGTGACGCAGTCGTGGCTCGGCTGGGCCGGTGACCTGGCCAAGTCCGGCGCGATCGGGGCGGCGGTCGCCGCGGGCGGCGCGGCGCTGGGCGACGCGTTGCGCCGGCGCGCGCCGCGGGCCTGGTGGCTGCCGGGCGCCGGCGTGGTCGTCGCCGCCACCGGCGCCGTCGTCTTCGCCGCCCCGGTCCTGCTCGACCCGCTGTTCAACCGCTTCCGGCCGCTGCCCGAGGGCCCGCTGCGCCGCGACATCCTCGAGCTCGCCGAGCGGGCCGGCGTCCGCGTGGGGGAGGTCTACGTGGTCGACGCGAGCCGGCGCACGACGGCGGCCAACGCCTACGTCACCGGGCTGGGGGCGACCAAGCGCGTGGTCCTCTTCGACACGCTGCTGGAGCACTTCACGCCCGACGAGACGCGCCTCGTCGTGGCCCACGAGCTGGCGCACGTGCGCTTCCGCGACGTCCACCGCGGGCTGGCCTTCACCGCGCTCGTCGCGCCGTTCGGCGCCTTCGCGGTGGCCGTCCTGGCGCCGCGCCGCTCCGGGGCGGCCGCGCTGCCGGGGCTCGCGCTGGCCGCCGGCGCGGTCTCGGCGCCCGTCGGCGTCGTCGCCAACGCGCTGTCGCGCCGCGTCGAGGCGCGCGCCGACGCCTTCTCCCTGCGCCTGACCGAGGCGCCGGAGCCGTTCGTCTCCTTCGAGCGGCGGATCACGGTTCGCAACGTCGCCGATCCCGATCCACCGCGACTGCTGCACGCCCTGTTTGGTACCCATCCGTCGACAGTGGAGCGGATCGGGATCGCCAGGGCCTACGCGAGCGGTCGCGGATGAGCGGCCTCGCCGTCGCGCGCTCCGTGCCGGCCGTGGCCGAGAACATCGCACCGCTGCGTCACGCGGTGGCCGAGCTCGCCGATCGCGCCGGGGCCTCGCCGCGCGTCGCCGGCGACGTCGCCCTCGCGGTCGGCGAGGCGTGCGGCAACGTGGTCCTGCACGCCTATCCGCCGGGGGAGACGGGGCCGCTCATCCTCGAGGCTCGCGTCGTCGACCGCGCGATGGAGGTGATCGTCTCGGACATCGGGCGCGGCATGGTGCCGCGGCCCGACTCGGCCGGCCTCGGCCTGGGACTGCCGCTCATGACGACGCTCGCCCGCCACCTGGCCATCAGCGACGGCGACGACGGCCGCGGGACCGCCGTGCGGATGGTCTTCCCG
>VAWY01000278.1 GCA_005888335.1 Actinomycetota bacterium | reverse complement strand
CCGGCGTCGGTGCGCAGCGTGTAGCGGATGTCGCCCAGCGCCGTGCCGTCGGGCAGGACGATCTGCCAGTCCGCGCTCGCGCCCGGCAGGAGCGTGCCGCTCAGCTGCGACCCGGTGAACGTCCCGCCGGCCAATGGCACGATCCGCCGCCGGCCGCCGGCGGTCATCCCTAGGTCGAGCGGTTCGCCGAGCGCGGCCTCGAGGCGGTAGACCGGCGTCAGTCGCGGCGCCGGCAGCCGGTCGGTCACGAGCGCAGGGCCGTCGCCGGCGCGTTGGCCGGGTCGTTGGGGTGCGGGCCGAGGGGCGTGACCGTGATCTTCATCCACTCGTGCAGCGGGAGAGCGCCCAGCCGACGGTCGAGTTCGGCGCGGCCGTCGGCGCGGTACAGCCCAAGGACCGTGGTGCCGCTGCTCGGGGTGTCCCGGGTCCAGAGGCGCAGGAGATGGCCCTCTTCCACCAGCTTCTCGGCGGCGGCCGCCTCGGCTCGCTCGCGCTCGCGAACCTCAGACGCCGGCGTGCCGTCCGGCACCCTGATCTCGAACTCGACCAGGAACTCCATGATGCCCTCCTCTCTCTCGCCGGCCGGTGGGCCGTGAACACACGGCCCACCGGCTTCCGGGCTCGCTGTCAGAAGTCCGCCGCAGCTGCGGCGGCGGCGACACCCTCGGCAACCGCGAAGTCGGTCAGGTAGGCAGGTCCGTCCCGGCCTGCTCCGCCACCATGTACGAGGCGTACCAGGCGGCCCAGTCCTCGTCTCGCACCCGCTCTGCCGGTTCCGCCTCGAGCCGATGCCCCGTGCGCTGCTCGTGCTCGCCGTGGGCGGCCTCGGCACGCCGAAGCGCACCCTCCAGATCCGCGGTCGACGCGAACGCCCTGCCAGCGGCGTCGACCCGGCCGGGTAGCCGCGTCGTGACCTCCTGGACCAGCCACACATTGCCGTCGGGATCGTTGAAGGAGAAGAACGACCCATAGCTGGTGCGCTCGGGATCGACGCCGGGTTGCCGGGCCTCGGGGGGGAACGGCGGACCGTGCCACACGTCACTCGCGTCGATGTCACGGCCGACGAGTTCGCCATGGGCCGCTTCGATGTCGGAGACGATCAGCCCCGCCAGCGCCGAGCCCGGCGCGGCCGCGGTGAGTCCCTTGCCGAATGTGACCGAGGTCCCGGAGCCCGGGGGCGTGAACTGGACATTGCGAAGGCCGTCCAGCGGGGCGACGTCGTCGTCCAGCCTCCAACCCAAGCGTTCGTAGAAGTGCTTGGATCGGTCGACGTCGGACACGGGGATGACGTGGACCTCGAGCTTCATCTCGACCTTCCCGACTCTCGCGTCGGGGCCCGCGGTCTGGCCTTCGGTGGTGCTCATTGCAACCTCCTGGTTGTGTTGCTTGTCAATGGTCCGGGCCCGATCGCCGGTGGCCGGCGGGCGGTGCTCACGATGTCCTTTCTCAGCGAGCGGCGAGCGTTTGGCTGAGGAACGCGATCGCCTGGCGGATCGCCGCGTCGGCGGCGTGGGTCTCGCGCAGGGCGTTGAGCATCACGAAGTCGTGGATGATCCCCTGGTAGCGGACGGCGGTGACCGGGACGCCGGCGTCGCGCAGCTTGTTCGCGTACGCCTCGCCCTCGTCGCGGAGGACGTCGGCTTCGGCGGTGATCACCAGCGCGGGCGGCAGCCCGGCGAGCTGCTCGCGGGTCGCGCGCAGGGGTGAGGCGGTGATCTCGTTGCGCTGCGCCTTGTCGGTGGTGTACTGGTCCCAGAACCACGGCATGGCGTCGCGGCGCAGGTAGTAGCCCTCGGCGAACTGCTCGTAGGAGGGGGTGTCGAAGTTGGCGTCGGTGACGGGGTAGAAGAGCACCTGTGCGGCGAGCTTCGGGCCGCTGCGGTCCTTCGCCATCAGCGTCAGCGCGGCGGCCATGTTGCCGCCGACCGAGTCGCCGGCGACGGCGAAGCGAGCCGGGTCGAGGCCCTTGCCGGCGCCGTCCTCGACGACCCACTGCGCGGCGGCGTAGTTCTGCTCGATGGCGACCGGATAGCGGGCTTCCGGGGAGCGGTCGTACTCGGGGAAGACGACGGCGGCGCCGGCGCCGACCGCGAGCTCGCGGACGAGTCGGTCGTGGGTGTGCGCGTCACCGAACACCCAGCCCGCGCCGTGGATGTAGAGGACGACCGGCAGCGTTCCGGTGGCGCCGCGCGGCTTGACGATCCGGACCTTCACCTCGCCGGTCGGGCCGCCGGCGATGGTGATCCACTGCTCGTCGACGTCGGGCTTCGCGATCTCTCCCGACTGCACCTCGTCGACGACCGCGCGGCCCTCGGACGGCGGCAGATCGGACAGGAACGGCGGGGTGGCGGTCGCGTCGGCGAACGCCTGGGCGGCGGGCTCGAGCACCGGCGCGACGGTCGTGGTCGTGGACATCATGTGGTCCTCTCGTGGCTGGGCAAGGTGGCGAGCGCGACCGCCAGGCCATAGGCGCCGGCGGTCAGCAGGAACGGGCGGCGCAACGAGACCGATGCGCCGGGGCCCGAGGTGAGGAGGGTTCCGAGCACCGCCACGCCCAACGCTCCGCCGGCCTGCCGTGAGGCGTTGAAGACGCCCGCGGAGAGGCCCTGGCGGAGCCTCGGTCCGCTCGCCATGGCGAGGCCCGTCATGGCCGGCATCGCGTGGGCGGTGACACCGATCGGCACGGTGCAGAGCAGCAGGAGCGCGAGGTGGGCGTGGCTCCCGTTTAGGGCGACGAGCGTGGCGCCGACCGCGCCGGATGTCAGCCCGGCGGCGACGACCGACCACTCGCCGAAGCGGGGAACGAGGCGCCCGGCGGACAGCGCCATCGCCGCCGTGACGATCGTCATCGGCAGCAGCGCAAGACCCGTGGCCAGCGCGTCCAACCCGCGCAGTCGACCGAGGCCGCCGGGGGCTCGGCGAAGGTGTGGGTGATCAAGGCGAGCGAGCTCGGCATCAACCAAGCGGCACCCACGCCCTGCGCGACTCGCGCCGCGACCAGGAACGCGACGGAGCCGGCGACGGCGCATGCCGCGCTGGCCACGACGAACACCGTCAGTCCGACGAGAAAGCCCGTGCGCGCGCCGCTGCGGTCGGCCAACGAGCCGGCGAGCAGGAGCAGCGAAGCGAACGCGACGGTATATCCGTCGACGACCCACTGCGCGGTCGAGGGCGCACTGCCGAGGTCGGCGCCGATGGCCCGCAGCGCGACGTTCACGATCGTCGCGTCGAGCGTGATCATCAAGAACCCGGCGGAGATCGCAGCCAGCGCCAGCGCCTGACGCTGCGACCGCCCACGGCTGCGGGCGCTCGGGACACAGTGGGCGGCGAGCAACTCCATGCGGCAGAGCGTGCAGCCCGCGCGTGCTTTTGGCCACGACCGGTTGGCTCATCCTGTTAGGCGCCGGCTAACACTCGGCGTATCGTTCGGCGCATGGAGCTGAGGCTGCTCCGGTATTTCGTGGCGGTCGCCGAGGAGCTTCACTTCGGCCGTGCGGCAGAGCGGCTGAACATCGCCGCGCCGTCGCTGTCGCAGCAGATCAAGTCGCTCGAGGCCAGCGTCGGCACGCCGCTGTTCGTCCGCGATCGCCGCCATGTCGAGCTGACGGCGGCCGGGAGAATGCTGCTACCCGACGCGCGCGAGATCCTCGAGCTCAGCGCGGGCGCGCGGCGCCGGCTGGCGGGAGCGACCGGTGCGCTGCGGATCGGCTACGTCAGCTGGCTTCCCGATGAGCTTCCCGATTCGGCGGCCTTGCACATCCGCGTCGACGAGTGGGTCATGCCCAGCCACGTTCAGATCGGGCGCGTCCTCGACGGCGGGCTCGACGCGGCTGTCGCGTGGGCCGGCTCGCGCGATGATCGACTGGACTTCCGCCTGCTCTGGCCCGAACCGCTCGACGCCGTCACCGCTGCCGGGCGCACGGACAAGACCGTTCAGGCGCGCAAGCTCCGGGTCCTCGTAGACGCCGACCTGACGTCTTGGCAAGCGTGGAACGACTTCGCGATGGAGTTCGCCGAGGCGACCGGTGCACGCGTTGTGC
>VAWY01000277.1 GCA_005888335.1 Actinomycetota bacterium | reverse complement strand
GACGTTCACCGTCGCGCCGATCGCCTTCGGCATCGACAAGTTCGCCAACGTCATGGTCGACTGGCCCAACTACCTGGCGCCGTGGATCAACGACATCGCCCCCGGCAGCGGCCAGGAGTTCATGTACTTCGTCGGCGCCACCGAGATCCTCGCCGGCGTCATCGTCGCCCTCAAGCCGCGCTACGGCGCCTACATCGTCGCCGCCTGGCTGGCCGGCATCATCATCAACCTGCTGACCTACTCCGGCTTTTACGACATCGCCCTGCGCGACTTCGGGCTCATGCTCGCCGCCCTGACCCTCGCCCGCCTGGCCTCCGTCTACGACCCGCCGCTCGGGGCCGCCGCCGCCGAACGCTGGCGCGCCCGCACCAACCACTAACACCCCGGACGACAACGCGCCGCGCCGGCACCCCCGGCGCGGCGAATGGGATCAGGACCCCATGGCCGGACGCGGGGCTGCCCGCGACCATCGGGACATGTTCGAGAAGCCCTCAGGAAGCCGGCGCGACGTAGAGCGCGTGGCGGCGCTGGCCGCAGACAGGTCCACGGCCCAGCCGACGGTCGCTGTGGCGCCCTATGACTGCGTCGACGACTGCGGCGACGCGTCCTTCCCCGCGAGCGATCCGCCGAGCTGGTGGAGCGGGCGCTAGCTCAAGAGCGCAGCCGAGAGCTCCCGCATTCGATGGCCTCGGGAGCCCGTCGGCCGACCCGGATCCTTGAGGCTCCGCGCTCCGCTCGCCTATGGTCGATGCACATGACCGTGTCAGGTCGCTTCCGCGCGCTGCCGTTGTTCTGGCGGGTGTTCCTCGCAAACGCGGCGGTACTGGTGGGAGCGACGTTGGTTCTCGCGCTCGCGCCGATCAAGGTGTCCGTGCCGGTCACCTTCAACGAGCTCCTGGTGCTGCTCACGGGGCTCCTGTTGATGCTGGCGCTGAACCTCGTGTTCCTGCGGCGCACGCTCCGGCCGTTGCGGGCGCTCACTGACACGATGGGTCATGTCGATCCGCTCCTGCCGGGCCGCCGGGTCGAGATCCCCAACGCCGGCAGCGACGTGCGACGGCTGGCCGCGGCGTTCAACGCGATGCTCGAACGGCTGGAGACCGAGCGACGCGAGAGCGCCCACATGGCCCTCACCGTGCAGGAGGGCGAGCGTCAACGGATCGCCCGCGAGCTGCACGATGAGGTTGGCCAGACCCTCACCGCGATGTTGCTACAGATTGAGAGCTTCTACGTCGACGCCCCGGACGCGCTGCGCGCGCACCTCGACGAGCTGCGCGAGACAGCACGCAGCGGCGCGGAGGACGTACGCCGGATCGCCCAGCGCCTGCGGCCCGAAGCGCTCGAGGAACTCGGGCTGCAGAGCGCGCTGCTGGCGCTGTCGGACATGTTCGCCGACCAGACCGGCCTGCAGCTGACGCGCCGCATCGAGCACGACCTGCCGCTCAGCGCGCAGGACGAGCTCGTCATCTACCGCGTCGCCCAGGAGGCGCTGACGAACATCGCTCGTCACGCCCAGGCGACCCGCGCCGAGCTGGAGCTCGGACGTGACGGCGAGGGGGCGGTGGTGCTGTGCGTCCGTGACGATGGGCGGGGGTTCGATCCCTCTGCGCGCCTGTCGTCGTATGGCATCCGCGGCATGCGCGAACGCGCCTTGCTCATCGGCGCCAGCGTGAGCTTCGAGCCGATGCGGCCGCACGGCACAGAGGTCCTGCTACGCGTGCCCCGGAAGGAATGACCGATGCCGGTTCCCCTAGTCACGAAGGTCCTGCTCGCCGACGACCATCCGCTTTACCGGAAGGGCCTTCGCCAGGTGCTCGATCGGGAGGCCGACCTGCGGGTGGTCGACGAGGCGTCCGACGGCGCCGAAGCGGTGCAGCGCGCGCTGAGCGATGCAGGCGACGTGCAGCTCGTCTTACTGGACGTGAGCATGCCGCGGATGACGGGGCTGCAGGCGGCGCGCGAGATCACGCGCCGCAACCCCGAGATCCGTGTGCTGATGCTCTCGATGCACGACAACGAGCGCTACTTCTTCGAGGCGCTCGAGGCCGGCGCCTCGGGCTACGTCCTCAAGACCGCAGCCGACCGCGACGTCGTCAACGCCTGCCGCGCGGCGATGCGCGGCGAGCCGTTTCTGTATCCCGGCGCGGTCCGCGCGCTCGTGCGCGACTACCTCGAGCGCGCTCGACAGGGGGAGACGCTGGCGTCGCAAGAGCCGCTAACCCCGCGCGAGCTGGAGATCGTCAAGCTCATCGCCGAGGCGCACACCAACGACGAGATCGCCGAGATGCTGGTGATCAGCAAGAAGACCGTCGAGCGCCACCGCGCGAACATGCTCGAGAAGCTCGGCATGAGCGACCGCGTGGAGCTGACGCGGTACGCGATCCGCCGCGGGCTCATCGAGCCGTGAGTGCTCGGCGACGGCCGCGCCGTCGCCGAGCTCCAAACGGATCAGCGGAAGCGCCGGGGGAACTGCTTGATGATCCCGCTGCTCAGCGCGTCGGCCATGGCCAGGATGTGGTGGTGGATGGCGTCGTAGTCGCGGATGTCGGCCGCGTAGTCGCCCTGGAGACGGTCCACGCCCTCCTGCAGGGTCTGGTCGAGGTGGCCCTTCATCATCGAGCGCATCGTGCTCCGCGGCCAGTTCGCCGCGTTGGCGTGGCTGAGGAAGTCGGCGATCTCGTTGCCGTTGCGATACCAGGCCGCCTTGGCCGTATCGACCTGCGCGGCGTCGCCACCCTTGGCGGCCTGCAGAAGCGCGACCGCGCCGGTGATGTGCTCCTTCAACAGCCGCGTCAGCTGGTTGCCGGCGGCATTGCCATAGAACGGCTTGATCGCATTGCCGATATCGACCTGGTTGCGCAGAAGCCGCGCCTCGGTCGCCGGGAGATCCGGCAGATCGCCGGCGAAGCTGATGATCGCGAGCCGCGTCCAGGTGATGTGGTCCTCCCACAGCTTGCGCATCCCGTCGTGCAGGACGAGCTGCTTGCTCGTCTGCGCGGCGACGGCGTGGTGATGCATGGGGCCGGTCGCGGCCTCACCGGGGCGTGTTCCTGAGATCACGAGGGCGACGCCCGTCAGGGCGATCATGCCGGTGAGGGCCACCGCGATGCGGCGGCCGGGGTAGCGCGTGCTGTTCATTCCTGTCTCCTCGTGGACGCTGGTGCCATCACGCCCTTAGCGGCACCCGTTCACGACTCCTTACGTCGCGAGCGACACGAACCCGCCGACGATCGTCCCGTACGCGACGTGGGCGACCACACTGACGAGCGGCGTGCGCTTGCCGTAGTTGACCATCAGGAACCCCGGCGGCTCCAGCAGCGCGCGCCTGTCCGCGGTGGTAGACGGCGTGCCCATGCGCGGATGGACGAGCGGGAGCAGCGTCCCGATCAGCGCGGTTCCGGCGAACGTGCCGTGCACCAGTCCGAAGATCGCTCCCAGCCACCACCCGCTGTGGTCGATCGCGACGAAGACCGCGTAGTAGACGAGCGCGAACGCCTGGCCCGCGACGAAGTGCAGGACGTAGCCGATCGCCTTGGCCCGGATGCGATCCGCGGAGAACGCCGTCCCGAGCAGGAAGGGCAGGTCCATGCGCGTCAGTCCGAACTCGCTGCCGGCACGCAGCGCGGTCGTCAAGACCAGCGTCCCGACGAAGCCGCCCGCGATCGCCCCCCATACGCTCACCGGATCCCCGCCCGCTCACATGAGACCGCGGCGTTGACCAGCGCGAGGTGCACGAGTCCCTGCGGCAAATTCCCCAGGAACGCTCCGGTCCTCGGGTCGATCTCCTCCGCGTAGAGGCCGACGTCGTTCGCCAGCTCGACGAGGTCGGCCATCAGAGCGGCGGCCTCATCCACGCGGCCCACGCGCGCCAGCGCATCCGCGAGCCAGAACGAGCAGCACACGAAGGATCCTTCGCGCCCGTCGAGCCCGTCTTCTCCGGTGTAACGCAGGAGCAGTGGTCCGTCGCCCAGCTCGCGGCGAAGGGCATCGATGGTCGCGACGTGGCGAGGGGAATCCGGCTCGCCGTACTCCATGAGCGTCATCAACAGCAGGCTTGCGTCAAGTTCC
>VAWY01000005.1 GCA_005888335.1 Actinomycetota bacterium | reverse complement strand
GATACGCGTCGTGCATGGTCTCGAGCACGTGGTTCGCGACGCGCGGACCGACCATCTGC
The DNA here is from genome assembly GCA_005888335.1 of Actinomycetota bacterium. The sequence goes on along the minus strand of VAWY01000005.1, from coordinate 56,254 downwards.
AGGACGACGGACGGCGCCATCGGCAGTCCGAGCGAGAGCATCGCCTCGTCCGTCTCCTCGACCGTGTTGCCGTTTTCGAGCGCGTCGAGCAGTACGCGGGTCAGTCGGGTCAAGACGCGGTTGACGACGAAGCCGGGCGCATCGGCGACGAGGACGCCACGCTTCTTCAGCTTCTTGACGATGTCCCACGCGGTCGCCAGCTCCTCGTCCGTGGTCTGCGGCGTGTGAACGATCTCCACCAGCGGCATCACCGCGACGGGGTTGAAGAAATGCAGTCCGACGTTGGCTCCCATCTCCTCGACGGAGAGCGAGGACGTGTTCGTCGCGAGGATCGCGCCGGGTGCGACCTCGCGCGCCGCAGCGAAGACCCCGCGCTTCACCTCGAGCTCCTCGAAGACCGCCTCGAGCACGAGGTCGCAGCCGGCGAACTGGTCCCAGCCGGTGCCGCCGTCGACGATCGTCGCGAGGAACGGCTTCTTCGCAGCGACCTCCTCGCGAATCGTCGCGAGCGCCTCGTCGACGCGAGCCTCGTCGAGGTCCCGGAGGACGACCGGAACCTCGAGCCGGCGCAGGAACAGGGTCGCGAGTTGTGTCGCCATCAGGCCGGCGCCGACGATGCCGACCTTCTGGACCGTGCGCGGCTTCGCCTCCGGCAGCTCGGGCGGCCGCTTCGAGCGGCGCTCGACGACGGTGAACGCATAGGCGGACGCCTGTGCCTGCGGGCTGACGAGGAGCTCCGCCATCGCACTCTCCTCGGCTGCGTAGCCTTCGTCGATCGGCCAGTCCTTCGCCCCGGCGATCAGGTCGAGCGCGACGTAGGGCGCGCGGGTGGCGCCGTGAACGGCGTCGTCGACACGCGCGCGCGTCTTGCGGAGGACGGTTTCGAGCTCGGACCAGTCCGGTTCGGGCCGTTCGATCCCGGCGAGGTCGCGGGCGAACTGAAGCGACTCGTCGACGAACTCGACCGGCTCGAGCAGCCTGTCGGCTAGACCGAGCTCGAAGGCTTCGGGCGCGGTCAGGAGCTTGTTCTGGCGCAGCGGGTTGAGGACGATCACCTTCGCCGCAGTCTCCGGGCCGACCAGTTGCGGCAGGAGCTGCGTGCCGCCCCAGGCCGGGATGATCGACAGCGCCACCTCCGGAAAGCCGATGTGGCGCACGTTTGTCGCGAGCGTCCGGGCGGAGCAGTGCAGCGCCAGCTCGAGTCCGCCCCCCAGGGCGGCGCCGTTGATCGCGGCGACGGTCGGGAACGGCAGCGCGCGGATGCGGGCGAAGAGCCCATGACCTGCGCGGATGCCCTCGCGCGCGTCGGCCGCGGAACGGGCCTTGGCGAACTCGTCGATGTCGGCTCCGACGCAGAAGACGAACGGCTTGCCGGTGAAGACCGCGGCCGTCCAGTCGCCGTGCTCGAGCTCGTCGAGCACCTGGACCGCCGACTCGAACGCGGAGCGGCCGAGCGTCGTCGGCTTGCGATGGTCCTCGCCGTTGTCGATCGTGATGAGTGCGACCCGGCCCACGCGGTTGAGCTTGAAGACCGTGTCGCTCACGAAACGTTCTCCCAGAGGATCGCGCAGCCCATGCCCATGCCGATGCAGAGCGCGGTGAGCCCGTAGCGGCCGCCGCGCTCGCGCAGCCCGTATGCAAGCTGCGCGATCAGGCGCACGCCCGTCGCCGCGAGCGGATGCCCGCAGGCGATCGCGCCGCCGTACGGGTTCAAGCGCGGGTCGTCGGCGGCGATCCCGAGCTCGTCGCACCAGGTCAGGACCTGCACCGCGAAAGGCTCGTTGAGCTCGAACAGGTCGACGTCGTCGATCGTGATGCCGGCCTGGTCCAGCACGCGCCTGGTCGCGGGCACCGGGCCGTAGCCCATCAGATGAGGCTCGACCCCGGCGTACGCGTAGCCGACGAGCCGCAGCTTCGGCGTCACGCCGAGCTCCGCGATCGTGTCCTCCGCTGCGAGGAATGCGGCGGTCGCGCCGTCCGTGAGCCCGGCCGAGTTGCCCGCCGTGACGCGGCCGCCGGCCCGGAACGCGGGCTTCAGGGAGGCGAGCCCTTCGAGCGACGTGTCGGCGCGCAGGAACTCGTCGCGCTCGGCGACCTTCCAGCCGTCGTCGGTGAAGACCGCCATCGGGACAACCGTCTCCTGCATGACGCCGTTCTCCCAGGCGGCGGCGGCGCGCTGCTGCGACTGAACCGCGAACGCATCGGCGCGCTCCTTCGTGATCGCCGGAAAGCGGTCGTGCAGGTTCTCGGCGGTCTGGCCCATCGATGCGGCGGACTCGTCGATCAGCCGCTCCGAGACGAAGCGCGGGTTGAAGTCGACGTCGGCGCCCATCGGGTGATGGCCCATGTGCTCGATCCCGCCGGCGAGCGCGACATCGACCGCGCCGAGCGCGATCTCGCCCGCCGCCGCCGTGACCGCGGTGAGCGCGCCGGCGCACATCCGGTCGACGGCGAAGCCCGGGACCGAGTCGGGAATGCCCGCGAGCAGCGCGACGTCGCGCCCGAGCGTCAGGCCCTGGTCGCCCACCTGCGCCGTCGCCGCGAGCACGACGTCGCCGATCCGCTCCGCGGGGATCGCCGGGTTCCGGCGGAGCAGCTCGCGGACGACCTTCACACCCATGTCATCGGCCCGCGTCCGCCAGTACTGGCCCTTCGGCCCCGCCTTCCCGAACGGCGTGCGGACCCCGTCGACGAAGAAGACCTCGCGTGCCTCGCGCATCACCGGGCACGATAGCGTCTTTGACTGACCGGTCAATCAGGCGGCCGTAGACTCCGGCCGATGACCTGGGCGGAGCGGGCCGAGGCGGCGAGCGAGCGCTACCGGAGCGGCGAGACGCGCGACCTCGACCAGCGCCAGCTGACGCAGCTCGGGAACGCCGCCTGGGCCGCCGGCCTCTCGCTGCTGATGGACGGCCGCCACGACGAGGCCGCCGAGTGGCTTCGCCGCGCCGCGGAGCGCTACCGGGAGAGCTGGGCGGCCGGCGCGCCGCCGGACTCGTGGGGCCGCCCGATCGCGGCGATGAAGGCGCTGCTGCTGGCGGGCGACGACGCGTCGGAGGCAGCGCGCTGGGCGCTCGACGCGGGCGCCGCCGACGCCGAGTCGCCGATCGGGCGCTACGCGGGATCGCTCGCGCTGCTCGTGCTGGGCGAGGACGTCGACGCGCGGGCGCTCGGCTCGACCTTGCGTGCCCGCGACGACTTCCCGCAGGCGGTCGCCGACGCGGTCGTCACGATCGCCGCCGCCGACCGGGCCGGCTACCTGCTCGCGGTCGAGGACATCCTCGAGTCGTTCGAGCAGCGCACCGACTTCCTCGAGGACACACCGGTCGCCGACACGGTGCTCGTCCTGCAGGTGCTCGCCGCGGCGCGCGACGTGGCGGCCGACCTGCCGCCGTCGCCGCTTCTGCCCAAGTAACAAGTTGTCACTTGGACGGTTAGAGCTGCGCTGCGGCTGCGGCGTCGAGCACGGCCGTCGTCGCTTCGCCGCGGACGAGGCTGCCGGGCGTTGCGGGTGACGGCGCAGCGGCGAAGGCGCGCTTGGCCGCCTCCGCCTTGTCCTCGCCCGTGACGAGGAACACCACCTGGCGCGCGGCGCAGAGCGGCGGCAGCGTCAGCGTGATCCGGTCGACGAACGGCTCGAGCTTTGCTTCGGCGCCGACCGCGCGCCGGTCGGTGACGTCGAGGGTCGGCTCGTTTGGAAAGAGCGATGCGACGTGGCCGTCGGAACCGAGGCCGAGCAGTACGAGGTCGAAGCGATCGAGCGAGCTGAGCTCTTGCTCGAAGAGCTCCGCACCCTGTTCGCGGCCCAGCTCGCCGTGGATGCGGTGCACCGTACCGAGCGAGACGCGATCGAGCAGCGACTCCTTCGCGAGCCGGTAATTCGAACGTTCGTCGTCCGCCGGCACGCAGCGCTCGTCCCCCCACCACACCTCGACGCGCGTCCAGTCCGGCTCGAGCGCGGCGGCGATTTCGTATGCGCCGCGCGGCGTCCTGCCGCCGGTGAGGACAAGGTGACCGCCGGCCCGGGCGGCAGCGGCGAGCCGCTCACCGACCTCCCGCACCGGATCGTCGGCGACGACGAGCTCGAGCTCGCTAGCCACCTTCGGCGAGCTCCTTGGAGCGCTGCATCGCCGCCTGGATCGCGTTCAGGAACGCGGCCCGTACTCCCGCCTGCTCGAGCTCGCGGATCGCAGCGATCGTCGTGCCTCCCGGCGACGTCACGGACTCGCGCAGCTCGACCGGATGCATGCGTTCGTCCCGCAGCAGGGTGGCCGTGCCGAGCATCGTCTGTACGACGAGCGTCGTCGAGATCTCCCTCGAAAGACCGAGCAGGATCCCCGCTTCGATCATCGCCTCCGCGAGCAGCGCGAAGTACGCAGGCCCCGAGCCGGAGACCGCGGTGACAGCGTCCATCGCCTGCTCGGAAACGCGGACGACGCGGCCGAGGTGGGACAGCACGTCCTCGGCGAGCGCGAGTTGCCCGTCACCGGCGTGCGCGCCGGCCGAGATTCCCGCCATTCCCTCGTGCACGGTCGACGGAGCGTTCGGCATCGCACGCACGACCGGTACACCGTCGGCGATGCGCGCCTCGATGTGCGCGGTGGGGATCGCGGCGGCGATCGAGAGGACGGTCTGCTCGGGCGAGAGGAGGGACCCGATCTCCGTGAGGAGCGCGTCGATGTCCTGCGGCTTCACCGCGATGACGACGAGGGCCGCTCCTCGCACCGCGTCCGGGTTCGACGTCGTCGCCTCGACACCGTGCAGCTCCCGCAACTCTGCGACGCGCTCTTCGCGCCTGCTCGTGATGACGATCTCCGTCCAGCCGGAGCTCAGCAGCCCGGCGAGCAGCGCTTCGCCGATGCGCCCGCCGCCGATGATCGCGATCCGCCGTTCCGCCATGCGCGGAGTCTGCCTATGCGGCGCGTACGGCGCCGACCGGCAGCAGCCCGCGTGAAAAGCCTGCCAGCAAGTACATGCTCGCGAGACCGGCCCACTCGCCGTACGGCTCGAGCAGCTCCGCCGTCTCCCAGCCGTCCACCGGCCGGCCGCGCAGCGCGCACAACAGCTTCACGAGCCCGAGGTCGCCGACGAGCCCGTAGTCGTAGCGTCCCAGCCCTTCGAGGCAGACGACGCCGACCGACCAGGGTCCGAGACCGCGCTCGCGGTCGAGGCGTTGCGCGACGACGTCGGTCGTGTGGTCGTGCAGACGCTCGAGCTCGATCGTCCGGCAGAGCCGCACGAGTGACGCGGCGCGCTTGGCGTGCAAGCCGAGCGCACGCAGCCGGGAGGGAGCGAGCGCCGCGAGATCCCGCGTGGTCGGCGACACGTACAGGCGCTCGTCGCCGGCCTCGCAGATCGTCCGCACGATCGTCCGCTCGAGCTGCCGGGCGCGTTTCGCCTCGATCAACTGGCCGCAGTAGGCGCGGAGCAGCGCGTGTGCGACCGTCGGCAGCCGTACCGGGCGCAAGCCGCGGAGCTGCCGGGACGCCCGACCGAGCAGAGGGTCGTCGCGGACGTGGCGGAGGAACCCGGAGTGGTCGTGGTCGAGCGCAAGGATCCAGCGCAGGCGTGCGGCTCCGGCAGGCGACTCGGCCCGGATCGTGACCGTGCCGTCGGGCGACTGCCAGGCGCGTGCGAGCTCGTGCCGTCCCTCGACGGCGAGCAGCGCCGTCATGACGCCGTCGCGGAACGTCCGTGTCGCATCGCTCGACAGGCGCGCCGAGAACGCCAGCGAGTACGGCCCACGCGGTACGACCGTGAGCTCGGTCGTCAACGCTCGACGCGAGTGGCGTCCGGTGACGCGCGCACGGCCAGCTCGGCGGCGCGGTCGAGGACGTCGAGGGCTTGCTGGTCGCGGCCTTGCTCGCGGAGCATGTGCGCCCATGCCCGGCACGCGTTCGTCGCGTCACGCCAGCGGCCCTGGGTCTCGAGCAGCTCCACCGCTCGAGAGTACGCCTCGTCGGCCGCATCGATCTCGCCGCGTAGCGCAAGCCCGTCGGCCAGCACGGAGTAGCCGAGCCCTTGATCGTAAGGGTTGGCGTCGGGGAAGAGGGCGAGCGCCTCACGCGCGAGCGTCACGGCGTCGTCGGCGCGGCCCTGCAGCGTCGCGATCCTGGAGCGCCTGATCTTGATCTCGATCGTGTCTTCTGCCGCCGCGGACGAGCCGAGGAACTGCTCGGCCTGGTCGAGGTGGCGTTGGGCGGCGTCGGCGTCATTGCGCGACAGCGTGATGCTCGCCGCCAGAACGTGTGCGCGGGCCAGGTGCACGGTGTCCTCCGTCGCCTGCAGCAAGGCGATCGCCTTGCGGACGTTGGTGAGCGCGAAGCCCGCGCGGCCTTCGGCGTGCGCGAGGCGCGCCATCGACCAGTAGAGGCGAACGCGGGTATACGGGTCCTCCGTGTCCTTCACGCGGTCGAGTGCGCGCTGGACGACTTCCTCGGCTCTCGCGATCTCTCCGACGTCGCTCAGCGCGTAGCTGAGCAGCGTCGCGTAGCGCGCCTCGAGCGCAGCATCTTCTCCGTCAGCGACCTCTGCGAGGCAGCGCTCGAGCAGCTCGACCGCCATTCGCGTCTTGCCGGCGCCGTGGTACGCGCGTGCGAGCTGCGCGTAGACGTCGAAGAACGACACCGGGTCGAACGCATGACCCTCCAGCGCCGTCTCGAACAGCGTCACCGCGGCCGCGTACTCGCCGCGATCCTGCGCGAGAGCGGCGAGCGCTACGCGCGCGCGCAACGCGGACGCTCGATCTCCCGCCGCATCGGCCTCGGCGATCAGATCGCGCAGAGGGGCCTCCGTATCGGCGGCGGCGCCGAGGCGGATCGCGAGCTCGAGATCGGCGAGCTTCAGCTCGCGTGCTGCTTCGGGATCGAGATCGGATCCGGTTTCGAGGTAGTCGGCGGAGATCCCGAGCTTGGTCGCAAGCTTGCGGAGCGCCTTGACCGAGGGCTGGCGCGTCCCCGCTTCGATGCGCGAGATATATGCGTACGAGACGCCCGGAGCAGCGAGTTCGCGCTGAGAAAGACCCCTCTCGAGCCGCAGGCGCTTCAGTCGCTGCCCGATCGTCTCGCCCGCGGCTGGCGACTGATCGGGATGCATTCGCTCCGATTCTGATCGGTTGTCACGAGAGCGTCAAATCGAGTGCTGACTTGACAACAGTTAGCGGGCTTGTTTCGGTGCCTGCGTCCCGAGTCCCTCGATCGAGGGACTCCCGAGCTCCAAGGAGGAGCAATGTCCAGCAACGCCCTGTACGTCAAGGCCGTTCTGCTGCTGCTGGTTCTGGCAGCGCTGTCAGTCGCTCTGGGCGGCGAGCCCTGGGGGCCGAACTAGGCCGATTCGGTGGGCGGGGGCTCCGGCCCCCGCCCGCTGTACCCTCGCCCTCGTGACGGTCGTCGAGCTCGGGCTCTACGGAGCGCTCCTCGCCGTCGCCGCGATCGTCGTCTGGCGGCGGCCGGTCGTGGCGCTCTATCTCTTCCTCGTCGGGCTCGCGCTCCACAACGCGGCGATGGCCGCCCTCTACGGGGCGGGCGTACGCGGCGACGTGCTGACCGCGATCACGGCCTGGAAGGAAATCCTGCTCGCGGTCGCTCTGCTGCGGGTTGCCTCGGACGCTTGGCGCGCCCGTGCGCTGCCGTTTCGGCCCGGGACGGTCGACTGGCTGGCCGTTGCATTTGCGGCGCTTGCGGTCGTCTACGCCCTCGTACCGCAGTCGGCGCTCGGTGGACAGGCAGGCCACAAAGCGGTGGCGCTCGGCCTCCGCCACGACGTCGTCCCGGTCGCGGCCTTCTTCCTCGGACGCTCGCTGCAGCTCGGGCTCGAAGAGCTTCGCCGGCTCGGCTGGACCTTGCTCGGCGTCGCGGCCCTCGTCGCCGGGGTGGGCCTCGTCGACGCGTACGCGGTCTCGATCGGCTGGTGGCGATCGAGCGCGGTCGTCGACTACTTCCACCGCCACCTCGGTTACGACTACCACGGGACGGGGACGCGGCTCGAGCCGGACGGATCGGTCTACGGCCTGCCGGAGAACTTCGTCTACAACGTCGGCGGCGACAAGCCGTTCCTGCGCCGGCTCGTGTCGACGTTCCTGAGCCCGCTCGCGAGCGGTTATCTCTTCGTCGTCGCGTTGCTCGTCGCGGCCGCGGCGCTGCGGCGGCGGGCCGTTCTCGTGCTCGGGGTCGTCACAGCCGCGGGACTGCTCTGGACGTTCTCGCGCTCGTCGCTCGTCGCGCTCGCCGCCGGGCTCGTCGTGCTCGCGCTCGTGCGGCGGCGGGCGGTCGGGCTCGCCGCGGCAGTCGCGGTTCTCGGCCTGGCCTTCGGCTGGGCGCACCTGTTCCCGAAGATCGGCCCGACCGGGAACTGGACGCAGGTCGATCTGCGCTACCAGCAGCGCCTCGGCGCGGGCGGCCCGACCGGCTTCAGCGCGACGAGCCCCAACGAGCCGTCGCTGCACCAGCACTGGGAAAGCCTCAAGGACGGCGTGCGCACGATGGTGCATCACCCGCAGGGCTACGGGCTCGGCAACGTCGGTCAGACCGCGTCGCGCACGAACACGCCGCTGAAGGCGGGCGAATCGAACTACACGGAGCTCGGAGTCGAGCTCGGCGTGCTCGGGTCGGTGCTCTGGATCGCGTGGGGGCTCGTGGTGCTGGTCGAGCTCGCGTATGCCGGTCGCGACGACCCCTGGGCGGCAGGCGTCGCGGCGGCGTTCGCGGCGGTGCTCGCGCTCGCCGTGCAGACCGACGTGATCGGAGATCCCTGGCTTGCGTACTGCATGTGGGCGTTGGCAGGTGCGTTGTTGACACGTCCTCACGAGCGTCTTGCGCGCGTGCGTCTACGCGCCGTACCGTCGCGCTAAGTGACGACCTATCGGTGGCTGCTCGCGGCAGCGTTCGCGCTTGCCGTCGTCGCCCTCGTGCTGCGGCTGCAGCAGCAGCAGGAGGCAGCCGTTGTCGCCGACCCGAAGCGCACGCCCGGCATCCTCAATCCCGACGTGACGCAGGCCACGATCGGCTCGACGATCTGCGCGCGCGGCTGGACGCGCACGATCCGGCCGTCGACGGAGTACACGAACGCGCTGAAGCTGAAGCAGATGCGCGCGTACAGACTGTCGGGGTCGCCGGCGGACTATCAGGAGGATCATCTGATCAGCCTCGAGCTCGGCGGCCATCCGACCGATGCGCGCAACCTCTGGCCGGAGCCGTACCCGCGGGCGTCGAAGGTCGACTCGATCGAGAACGACCTGAACCGGCAGGTGTGCGACGGCTCGCTGAGCCTGGCAGAGGCGCAGGGGAAGGAGTCGGAGCTCAAGCACAGTGCAGGGTGACGGCGCTATCGTCGAGCTGATGGAGATCGCTCCTGCGACGCGCATGGGACCGGTCGAGCTCTCCGTCTCCGACCTCGACCGCTCGCTCGACTACTGGCTGAACGTCGTCGGGCTCCGGGTGCTCGAGCGCGACGACGGGCGTGCCTCGCTCGGAGCCGACTCTGAGGTCGTCCGCTTCGTCGAGGAGCAGGGGGCCAAGCCGGTGGACGGTCATACAGGGCTCTATCACGTCGCGCTCCTGCTTCCCGACCGGGCGAGCCTCGCGCGCTGGCTTGCACATGCCGCACGCGATCGCATTCAGCTCGAAGGACTGTCGGATCATGCGGTGAGCGAAGCGATCTACCTGCGCGATCCCGACCGGCACGGCATCGAGATCTACGCCGACCGGCCACGCGAGCTGTGGGAGGGAAGGGTCTTCGAGCAGATGACGACGATGCCGCTCGACGTCGACGGCCTGCTCGGCGAGCTCGACGATCCCGCGAGCGAGCCGTTCGAAGGGCTGCCGGACGGGACGACGGTGGGGCACGTGCACCTCCGCGTCGCCGACGTGCCGTCCACCGTCGAGTTCTACCGCGACGTGCTCGGCATGGGCCTGATGGCGCAGCTCGGCCCGATGGCCGCCTTCCTCAGCGCCGGCGGCTACCACCATCACATCGGCGGGAACACGTGGGAGAGCCGCGGCGCCCAACCCGCGCCGCCTGGTTCTGCGACGTTGCGCCACGCAACCATCGTGGTGCCGGACTCGGATGAGCTGGAACGGGTCGCGGGCCGGGTCGCGAGCTCGGGCCAGGAACCCGAGACGCGGAGCGACGGCGTCCTCGTGCGCGATCCGTCGCAGAACGCGCTGCTGCTCGCAACTCCGAAGCGGTAATCTGAACGGCAGGTCGATCCGCTATACCTGTGACGAGGCAATGAGCAGCAAGCCCGTCGAGCAGCTCTCCCAGGTGATCGTCCGCTTCGCGGGCGACTCGGGCGACGGCATGCAGCTGACGGGCTCGCAGTTCACCTCGGAGACGGCATTGCTCGGGAACGACATCTCGACGCTGCCCGACTTCCCGGCCGAGATTCGCGCGCCTGCGGGGTCGCTACCCGGCGTCTCGGGGTTCCAGCTCCACTTCGCAGACCACGACATCCTCACCCCCGGCGACGCGCCGAACGTGTTGGTGGCGATGAACCCGGCCGCGCTGAAGACGAACGTCAAGGACCTGCCGAGGGGCGGGACGCTGATCGTCAACTCGGACGCCTTCAACGAGCGCAACCTGCAGAAGGCCGGCTACGCAGCCAACCCGCTCGAGGACGGATCGCTCGACGAGTACCAGCTCCATCCGGTGCCGTTGACCGCATTGACCGTCGGCGCACTGAAGGGAATCGAAGGCGTGACGCCGCGTGAGGCGGAGCGCTCGAAGAACATGTTCGCCCTCGGCCTGATGTCGTGGCTGTACGGGCGCTCGGTCGACGCGACGATCGACTTCCTGAACACGAAGTTCGCGAAGCGGCCGGAGATCGCACTTGCGAACGTGAAGGCGATTCAGGCCGGCTATGCGTTCGGCGAGACGACCGAGACGTTTGCGGTGCACTACGAGGTGAAGCCGGCGAAGCTCGCGCCCGGGACCTACCGCAACATCACGGGCAACCAGGCGCTCTCGTACGGGCTGATCGCGGCGTCGAAGCTGTCCGGGCTACCGCTCTTCCTCGGCGCCTATCCGATCACGCCTGCGTCGTCGATCCTCGAGGAGCTCGCGGGCTACAAGCACTTCGGCGTTCGCACGTTCCAGGCGGAGGACGAGATCGCCGCGGCCGGCGCTGCGCTCGGCGCGGCGTTCGGCGGCTCGCTCGGCGTGACGACGTCCGCGGGCCCCGGCATCGTGCTCAAGCAGGAGACGATCGGGCTCGCGATCCAGCTCGAGCTGCCGCTTCTGATCTGCGACATCCAGCGCGCAGGCCCGTCGACCGGGATGCCGACGAAGCCGGAGCAGGGCGACCTGTTGATGGTGCTGTTCGGCCGCAACTCGGAATCGCCGGTCCCGGTCGTCGCCGCGATGTCCCCGTCGGACTGTTTCGGCGCTGCGATCGAAGCGTGCCGCATTGCCTTGAAGTACCGCACTCCGGTCTATCTGCTCTCGGATGCGTACCTCGCGAACGGCTCGGAGCCGTGGCTGCTCCCGGACGTCTCGACGCTGCCGGACATCTCGGTGCCGTTCACGACCGAACCGAACGCCGAAGGCGAGTTCCTGCCGTATCTGCGCGACGAGCACGGGCTCGAGAAGGCCGATCGCACGGGGAACATCTCGTACGACCCCGACAACCACGACCTGATGACGCGGCTGCGCGCACAGAAGGTCGCAGGCATTGCGGCGGACATCCCGGAGCTGGAGGTCGACGATCCCGACGGCGACGCCTCGGTGCTCGTGCTCGGCTGGGGCGGCACGTATGGGCCGATCGCCGCAGGCTGCCGCCGCGTGCGCAAGACCGGTCGCGTGGTCGCGCATGCGCATCTTCGCCACCTCAATCCGTTCCCGCGGAACACCGGCGAGGTGCTGCGCCGCTACGACAAGGTGCTCGTGCCGGAGATGAACCTCGGCCAGCTGCTGAAGCTCGTGCGCGCCGAGTTCCTCGTCGACGCGGTCGGCTACAACCGCGTGCGCGGGTTGCCGCTGCGCGCCGCCGAGGTGGCGGCGGCGATCGAAGCGCTCGTCGACTCATAGCGGACGCGCGCGCAGGAAGGCGAGTACCGCGTGGACGCGACGGTTCTCGGTCGTGTCCGACGGCAGTCCAAGCTTCCTAAAGATGCTGCGCACATGCGCCTCGACCGTCTTCGGGCTCACGTAGAGCGCCTGCGCGATCCCGCGGTCGGTCCGACCCTCCGCGATCAGCGCCAGCACCTCGAGCTCGCGTGAGGTGAGCTCGGCGAGTGCCTCGGGCGCGGTTGCCGGCTCGTCGACGGCGGAGTGGAGCTTCGCCTGGAGGCGCGCATTCTCAAGCGACAGGCGGGCCGCCGCGCCGGCTGCGCGCACGAGCTCGGGATCGTCGAGCAGCGACGGGTCGTACACGAGCGCGGCCACGCCGTCCAGCTCGGTCACCGCACGGTCCTCTGGCAGGTCGAACGGCTTGCCGCCTGCCTCAACGTAGCGCTTCCGTTCCGGGATCCAGAACGCGAGCTCGAGCGACGGGTCGCCAAGGCTCCGCGCGAGCGCGTCGCGGGCATGCGCGGGCGTGGCATCGCTCAGCTCGAGGACGAGCCCGGCCAACGCGCCGCGATGCAGGCGAGTGCGCAGGACGCCGGCGAGAAACGCCGCGGGTATCAAGGTGTACGCGAGTGAGCACCAGTCGAGGACCGCGTCCCCGGTCGCGGAGACGGAGACGTCGAGGTAATCCTTTGCGATCGACGCCGCGACGACGGCGAGCGCGGGCGGCCCGGTCCAGAGCAACGGCTCGAGTGCCCGGCGGCGCGGCGCGGACGCCGTACGCCAGCGGTCGACGACGACTGCGACTGCGGCAACCGCGAGGACGATGCCGATCGCGGAGAGCACGTCGTTCACGGTCGGGCCGATCTGGCTGACGGCGTACCCGGGAACGGCGAGCGTGTAGATCGCGCCCACGAGCAGACGCTCTCGCCGCGCGCCCGGGACGCCGTCGGGAAAGACGATCACCTGGTGGGCGAGCAGGGCGAGAAAGACGTTCTGGGAGAGCTCGCTCAGGCGGGTGGCCGGGGAGAATCCGAGCCCGTCGAAGTCGCGGCCGAACCAGACGATCCCGGCGAGCGTCATCAGGAGGCCGGTGCGGTTCTCGGGGCGGCGCGCCATTGCGACGAGTCCGGCCGCGACGAACGACCAGCCGATCGCCAGGTGCACGGGAACCGGGAGCGTCAACTCGCCGGGCTTCCAGACCGCGAGCGCGATCGCCCAGCCCCCGAGCGTGGCGCCGAGTGCCGCCAGAAGGGCGCGGAGACGCACGTGGCAATCGTCGCATGCGCGGCCCTCGACGACTAGATGAAAACCCTGATTCGGCTGCAGTTCGGGGATTTCATCGATGTGCAGCGGTGGGTCCAGGGCCTACGTTCGCCGGGTCAACCGGGGTCACGAGGAGGCAGAGATGAAGCACACGATCGCCATCACCGCAGCCGCCGTCGCCGTCATCGTCGCCGTTGCGTTCTCGACGCTCGCCGTGTTCTCGGCGAGGGCCGGCCAGCAGCACGGGCTCGACTGCGCGAAGGTCTCGAATCCGTGCGGCAAGTAGCCACTCGGAGCGCGCCCGCGGCCCGGTGGCCGCGGGCGCGGCGTCTACCATAGGAGGCAGATGAGCGACGGCAACGGCAGCAAGCTGAAGCTGACGGCGAAGGAGTTCCGCACCGACCAGGAAGTGCGCTGGTGCCCGGGCTGCGGCGACTACGCGATCCTCGCCGCGATGCAGCAGTTCATGCCGGAGCTCGGCATCGAGCGGGAGCGCACGGTCTTCGTCTCCGGGATCGGCTGCGCCGCGCGGTTCCCGTACTACATGAACACCTACGGCATGCACTCGATCCACGGCCGCGCGCCTGCGATCGCGACCGGCCTCGCCTCGTCGCGCCCCGATCTCTCCGTATGGATAGTCACGGGCGACGGGGACGCGCTCTCGATCGGCGGCAATCACCTGATCCACGCGCTGCGCCGCAACGTGAACTTCAAGATCCTGCTGTTCAACAACAAGATCTACGGGCTGACGAAGGGCCAGTACTCGCCGACGAGCGACCTCGGCACGGTCACGAAGTCGACGCCGATGGGCTCGCTGGACTGGCCGTTCAACCCGCTGTCGCTCGTGATCGGCGCCGAGGCGACGTTCGTCGCGCGCGCGATCGACACGGACAAGGCAGGGCTGACCGAGGTGCTGCGCGCCGCGGCGGAGCATCGCGGCAGCGCGTTCGTCGAGATCTTCCAGAACTGTCCGATCTTCAACGACGACGCCTTCGACTTCGTGCGGGACGACAAGGAAGGCGTGAACCGGATCATCCTGCATGACGGCGAGCCCATCCGCTGGGGCGCGGACCTCGAGAAGGCGCTGCGCCAGCGAAGCGACGGCTCGATCGAGGTGTGCGCCGCAAGTGACCAGGACGTGCTCGTGCACGACGCCTCGGCCGTGGCGCCGTCGCTCGCGTTCGCGCTGTCACGCGTGACGCAGGAGTCGCACGGCGGCACGCCGGTCGGCGTGTTCCGGAACGTCGAGCGGCCGGTCTACGACGAGCTGATGGCCGGGCAGATTGCCACGGCGACGGAGATGCGCGGAGCCGGCGATCTCGAGGCGCTGTTGCACAGCGGCGAGACCTGGACGATTTCCGACTAACCCGACTGCTCGTCGATCGAGAAGTGGAAGTGATCGCCGTGCGCGTGCACGTCGAGCAGCTTGTCGGTCAGAAGCGCTGAAGCGGTTTCGTCCAGGAAGACGGTCGCGCCGCCGTCCGTGACGACCTCGTCGCCGTCGGCGGGGCCGTGGGCTACGTCGAACTCGAGCGCGGTCTCGCCGTTCCCTTCGTTGGCACCCGAGATCCGCAGGCCGCCGTTCGGGCCGACGCCGGCCTCCTCGACGATGCTGCGGATCGCCCCTTGCGCCTCTTCCGTCAGCACGAGCACGGCTCGAGCGTAGTACACCTGGGCGTTGCGCAAACGCGGAGAAGGCAGGCCGGGCGCTCGCCGCTCTGCACCCGGCCTATGCCGTTAGAGCGCGTTCGCCGCGGGGAGGAGCGCCTGCTCGAGCGCACCCTCGAGCTGCGAACGGCGGAACGGCTTCATCACGTGGCCGACGCACCCGAGCGCACTGGTCTCCTGGCTCGGGCCGTCGATGCTCACGCACAGGATCGGCAGCTGCGGAAATCGCCGCCGCACGCCCCGGGCCAGCCGCAAGCCCGGACGCGAGGCAGGTTCCAACAGCAGCAGATCCGGCTCCTCGCCCTCGACCCACTCGCGTGAGCCGATCGGTCTGTGACCGAGCCGCAGGCAGAGAAGCTCGAGCAGCGACCGGTTCGCCGTGTCTGGATCGACGATGAGAATGGTCGCCACAGGCACAATCTCGGCTCCGGGCGAGGGAACCGCGGATGCGCGTGGTATGAGATCGGTATGACCAGTTCGCGGGTGCTCGTGGTCGACGACGATGACGACATCCGCTCGCTCGTCCGCACGCTGCTCGAGCGCGGCGGGATCGACGTCCATGAGGCCCCGAACGGCCGCGAAGCCCTCCGGGAGTTCCACTCCTGGCGGCCGGACCTCGTCGTCCTCGACGTGAACATGCCCGAGCTGGACGGCTGGAACGTCCTCGACCGGATCCGCGACATGTCGGACGTCCCGGTCCTCATGCTCACCGCCCGCGGCGACGAGCTCGAGCGCGTCCGCGGGCTTCAGGCCGGCGCCGACGACTACGTCGTCAAGCCGTTCGGCAAGCAGGAGATCGTCGCGCGGGTGCAGGCGCTCCTCCGCCGGGCCACGCGCGCCACGCGCGGCGAGGAGCAGTCGTACGCCGACGCCTATCTCGCCATCGACTGGACGCAGGCGCGTGTCACGGTCGGCGACCGCGAGGTGCAGCTGACGCCGCTCGAGTTCCGGCTTCTCTCCACATTCGTACGCAACCCGCGCCAGGTGCTGAGCCGCGAGCAGCTGCTCGACCTCGTCTGGGGCGATGCATACGGCGTCGGCGGCGACCAGGTCAAGCTCTACGTCGGCTATCTCCGCCGCAAGCTCGAGCCCGACGAGCCCGATGTGGCTCCGATCGAGACCGTGCGCGGCTTCGGCTACCGCTACCGCGCGCCTTAAGCGCCGTCGAGCAGCTCGCGCACGCGGGCTGAGAGATCGGCCGGTGAAAACGGCTTCTTGACGTACGCATCCGCGCCCGTGTCGAAGCCGCGCCGGACATCCGACTCCTGCGCCTTCGCGGTGAGCAGCAGCACACGCATGTTGCGCAGCTCGTCGTCTGCACGGATCTGCTCGAGCACCTCGAGCCCGTCGAGGCCCGGCATGCCGATGTCGAGCACCGCAAGCCGCGGCCGCTTCTCACGCGCGAGCCGGAGTGCCTCGTCGCCGCTGCTCGCCTGCACGACCTCGAAGCCGTCGCGGCGCAGACGCGTCGTGACGAGCAGGAGAATGTCGTCGTCGTCATCCGCGACGAGCACGAGCTCGGTCATGCGACGAGCTCCTGATGCGCCGTCTCGGGCCGGCCCGGGAGCTTCGACGGCAGCTCGATCCGGAACGTCGTGCCTCCGCCCTGACGCGCCGACGCTGAGATCCTGCCGCCGTGCGCCTCAGCAATCGCGCGTGCAATGAACAGGCCGAGCCCGGTGCCCGGAATCCCCTGCGTGTCCGCGTGGGAGGATCGGAAGAAGCGGTCGAACACGAGCTCGGCCTCACCCGGTCCAAGCCCGACGCCTGTGTCGCTGACCTCGAGCACCGCACCGTCGAGTGCCGGCACCACCCGAACGTCTATGCGGCCGCCCTCCGGCGTGAACTTGATCGCGTTCGAGATGAGATTGTCGAGCAACTGGAAGACGCGCCCCTTGTCCGCCTCGACGACAACCGGGCTGCTGCCGAGGAACGAAAGCGCGAGCTCCTTCGACTCCGCTCGCGGACGCGCTTCCTCGACCGCTTGCCCCGCAATACCGCAGAGGTCGAGTTCGGCCGGTGAGAGTACGAGCGTACCGGCCTGGAGCTTTGCCACGAACAGCAGATCGTCGACCAGGCGGAGGAGCCGCTCCGAGCTGCGCGCGACGACCTTGAGGTAGGAGCGTCGCTCCTCGTCGAGCTCCGGCTCGATGTCCTCGTCCAGCGCCAGCTCCACGTAGCCCATGATCGACGTGAGCGGCGTACGCAGGTCGTGCGAGATGAGCGCGACGAACTCGTCCTTCAGCCGATCGGCTTCGACGAGTCGTTCGTTCTGAAGCGCGAGCTGGTGTTGCGTCGCCTCGGCAAGGGAACGTGCCGCGCGCTCGCGCAGCCGAATGCGCTCCAGCGCCCGCAGGATGCCCGTGAGCCGTCCGATCACGAGCAGGGCGATCGCGCTGCCGACGCCTGCGACGACGTACGTCTCGAGCGGACGGTCGCGCAACTCCTGGACGAACAGAATGGCGGGCACGCTGAGCAATGCCGCCGAGAGCACCGCGATCCGCCCGAGCCGGATCCGGAGCGTGGGCTCGACGCGCGGCTCCGTGAGCTCCCGCATCGAGGGATGCAGCGCTGCCGTCGCCCAGAGCACGTACGACAGGAGCCAGAGGGCGTCGATCCAGTCGCCGCCCGTGTAGGCGGACGTGTTGAGGCCGTAGATCTCGTCCGCGGCGAGCAGCGCGAGCACGCCGGCCACGAGTAGCCGGAACGCCGGGGTTCGCCACGCCGCCGAGACGAAGAAGCCGGTGAAGCCGCCGAGCAGCACCACGTCCATCGCCGGGTAGAGGCCGGCGACGACGTGCTCGGCAGTGCTGCCGCCTTCACGCACCGCCGGGCCCATCACGAAGATCCACTGGAAGAGCGCGAACGCGACGGTGAAGATCGCCGCATCTCCAAGGGCGGCCAGCCTGTTCCGACGGCCGGCCGAGAGCACGAACAGCAGGAGGCCCACGGCGATCAGCGGGTAGCCGACGAGATAGAAGCCGTCGGCCACGGTCGGCGGCGGAACGTCTCCCTGGACCCCGCTGATGATGTCACCCAGCACGAAGAACCCGTTGCCGAGGGCGAAGAGCACCCACGACAGCCAGCGCTGCGGCCGGTGGAGGCGGACCGCGAGCAAGATCGCGAGCACCGCGCTGCCGCCGATCACGTCGTAGAAGGCGGCCTGTGCGCTCCCGCCCGAGGGGAACGCGAAATAGACCGCGATCGCCGGCAGACCGGCTGCGAGATAGATGCGATACGCGCGCACGGGCCTCATGTTTACTTTAGTGCGGTCAGAGGCTGAAGTGGCGCCGCGGCTCCGGTGTCAAGCACGCCAGGCCCGCACCGATGACGGCCGCGCCGGCGCCGATTGCGAAGGTGATCACGTAGGCGCGCTCGGCGGGGAGCCCGGAGTTGCCGATCGTGTAGGCAGCGAGCAGCGCCGCGCCGGTCTGAGCGCCGATGACGCCGCCGATCGCACGCATGACCGTGTTCATTCCTGACGCGACGCCCGTTTCCTCCGGCCGGACGTTCTCCGCGATCAGCGTGGCCATCGATGCGAACGCGAAGCCGATGCCGATGCCGGGCACGCCCTGGCTGACCCAGATCTGCCAGGGGCGGTCGTGGCACGCCGCCAGTCCGGACGCCGACGCCGCCACGAGCGCGAGTCCCATCGCGAGCGGCCACTTGAAGCCGATCCGGCTGCCGAGACGGCCCGCGACAGGCCCTGCGAACAGCAGCATCACCGAGCCGGGGAGGAGGTAGAGGCCGGCCTTCGTCGCGTTCGCATTGAAGCCGTAGTCGACGAGTCGCGCGCTGGCCGCAGACAGGCCGTGCGGCATCTCGACGAAGTTCGGGATCAAAACGAAGGTCCCGAACATCGCGAAGCCTGCGATTGCCGCGGTGACGTTCGTGAAGAGGATCGGTCGGTGCGCGAGCATGCGCATGTCGACAAGCGGATCCGCGACTTGTGTCTCGACGATTCCCCACTCGATCGCGGCGGCGAGAGCGACACCGAAGAGCCCCAGGATCCGGCTCGACGTCCAGCCCCAGGAATGCGCCTCGCTCAACGCCACGAGCAGCGCGATCAGGGCGAGCGACAGCAGCGCCGCGCCGGGGACGTCGACCCGCGACGGCGTCTTGATCGGCGACTCCGGCACGAAGCGGTGCACGAGGACGAGCGCGACGGCTGTGAGCGCAGAGCCGGCGAGGAACAGCCAGCGCCAGCTGAGGTTGTCGACGATCAGCCCTGCGAACACGACGCCGAACCCGCCGCCGACGCCGAAGACAGCTGACACGAGCCCGATGCCGACCCCGACGCGGTCGGGCGGGAACTCGTCCCGGATGATCGCGAACGAGAGCGGGAACACGCCGGCCCCCGCACCGGCAACCGCGCGGAAAGCGATCAGCGACCAGATATTCCAGGCGGCCGCGCAGCCGATGCAGCCGGCGAGGAAGAGCGCCAGCGAGATCGCGAGCAGGCGCCCCTTCCCGTACTGGTCGCCGAGCCTCCCGATGATCGGCGTTGCGACAGCGGCGACGAGCAGAAAGACGGTGAGCACCCAGGTGACCCACGTCGTCGTCGTACCGAGGTCGCGCTGGAGGATCGGCAGCGCGGGCACGACCATCGTCTGCTGCAGCGCGAACGCCGTGCACGCGAGCGCGAGGATCGCGAGCGTGACGTTGTGGTGTTGCCTCACCAAGCCATGAAGCGCCGGATCGCCTCCGCGACCTCGTCCGGCCGGTCCTCCTGGAGGAAATGCGACGCCCCTTCGATCAGCACGGGGCCCTGCGCCCCCGGGATCAGCTCGACGAAGCGCTCCGCGAAGTGCGGCGGCAGCACGGTGTCCTCGGCGCCCCAGACCACGAGCGTCGGCTTCGTCCATTCCCGCAGCGCTGCGAGCACGCGATTCATCGGCTCCGCGTTCGGATGCCCCGGCTCCGTCGGCACGAGCTCGGGGAAGGCGAGGGCGCCGGCTTTCGACTCGGGCGTGGGGAACGGTGCGTCGTAGGCCGCCCGCACCTCGTCGGACAGACCTTGCGCCGTGCCCGCTTCGACGAGCCGGCCGATGTCGAGTGCGCCGCCGAGGTCGCGCACGACGTCGCGGAAGCGAAGCCACGTGTCGCTGGGCGGGCGGCCGCCTCCGATCCCGGTGTTGAGGATGACGAGCCGCTCGACGCGCTCCGGCTGCTCGACGGCGAAGCGCATCCCGATCGGGCCTCCCCAGTCGTGCACGACGAGCGTCAGCCCGCTCAGGTCGAGCTCCGCTACGAGCCGCACGATCGAGTCGACGTGCCGGTCGTACGAGTACCAGCCGAGGTCCTCCGGCTTGTCCGAGCGGCCGAAGCCGATCAGGTCGGGGGCGACCTTCCGGCCCGGAAGCTGCGGGATGATCTTGCGCCAGAGATATGACGACGTCGGCTCCCCGTGCAGCAAGAGCACGGGCGCGCCGTCGCCCTCGTCGACGTAGTGCATGCCCAACCCGTCGACGTCCAGCCGGCCGAACATCCCAGGACACTAGAGGACAGAAAAGGGGGCCGGGTCGGGCTGCGGCCCACCGCCCGGCCCCCCTCTCTGAGACAAGGACGCCGCGGCCGCGGGAATCTTGCGCGGCCTTGCCGTATTGACCCGCCGCCGACCCGGGGCTGCTACCCCTCGAGTTCCAGGACGTCCTGATAGAGGGCGAGCGTCGGCGACTCGGCGCACGATCGCCTCGTAGCCCGGCCCGCCGGGGCGGCCGGCAGGGACACCGCTCCGTCGCCGATGCGCCACCGGCGCGAGCACTGGCTTCGGCGAGCCCGAGGTGGGACGATCGACGTCTGTGACGTCGAGTCCAAGTGGCGAGCGGCAACCGTCGCGCCTCGCGATGACCGTCCTCGGCGTCCTCGGAACGGTCGCCGGCGTCACGTTCGCGCTGTACCTCGTCGGCGTGCTTTTCGAGTTCCGCAGGCTGAAGACCCTCGGCCTCCCGGCCGATCAGCCGGTCTCGGCCATGCCGCACGACCTCCTGCTCGTGGTCGGCGTTCGGTCCCTGCTCGTGCCGGTCGGCGTCGCGATCGCGACGACTGCCGCAGGCTTTCTTGCCTCCGTTGCTGGGCCGCGCACGACCGAGCGCAGCAGCGGAACGGTGCAGCGCTCGCTCGCCGCGGCAGGCGTGGCGGGCATCGTCGTCGGCGCGATCGTCTTCGTCGCAGTGCCGCATGGCCGCCTCCGCGTCGAACACGTCCTGCTCACGGCGGCGGGCGTGCTCGTCGCGGGAGCTGCATGGTTCGCGAACAGACGGTGGCGATGGCTTACGCATCCGCACCTCGCCGCGCTCGGCTGCATGCTCGTCGTCGGGCTCGCCCTCGCCTACGAACACGCGATGCACCCGCCGGTGCACTTCGACTACGCAGTCGTCTCGTTCGTACACGGCCCGCCCGAGCGTGGCTTTTACATCGGCAGGGACAGTGACGAGATCTTTCTCGCACCGAGCGTCGGCGCGACGTACACCTGTCGTGTCCTCGACGTGATCTCCAAGAAGGACATCAAGCGCATCTCGCTGCGACGCGGTAAGGCGACTGGAGGCGCCGCCGCTCACGACGGGAAGTGCACGAGGTAGTACAGCTCGCCCGCGGCGGAATTGCCGGGCCGCACTCCTAACGGTTCTCGGCTTCCGCCGAAGAGAGGTCGTCAGCTGGATTTGGCCTGCGTGGCGAGGTGGGAGCGTCCCTTGTCGCGGACGGGGTGCGCCCTGGCGCGCAGTCGCCAGTCTACGGAGCCGAGGCGTCGTGCGGCCAGCCCCGTCGCGGCCAGGCCCGCGATGCCGGCGACGACGAACGCGAGCTCCGTTCCGCCCTTGGCGCAGAGCCAGCCGGCGAGCAGGAGATACCGATCATGCGGCCGCGCAGCCGGTCGGGTGCGGCGAGCTGTATCGTCGCGTTCGAGTTGGCGGACCAGGCGGCGAAGCCGGCGCCGACGAAGAAGAGCAGCACGCCGGCGAGCAACGGCGTCCGCACAGGGGCGAGCAGGAGCTCCGAGCCGCTGAAGACGAGCGAGCCGCCGATCATCACCCTCGCCGACGCGCGGCCGCGTGAGGCGGCGGCGAGAGCACCGACGAGAGCGCCCGCGCCGAAAACGGCCGACAGCAGTCCGTAGACGACGGCTGACGAATGCAGCGTCTCTCCGGCGAGCACCGGCAGCGTGACGTTGAAGTTGAAGCAGAACGTGCTGAGGGCAAGCGTGAGCGCAATCACGACGAGCATGCGCGGCTGGCCGCGGAGATACGCCAGACCGTCGCGTGTGCCGCGGAAAATCGACGGCCGCTCGAACTCTTCGAGCGGGAAGAAGTCGCGCACGCGCATCGCGAGCAGGCTGACGAGCACGGCGAAGAAACTGATCGAGTTGACGAGGAAGCAGACTCCGGCGCCGCCGAAGCCGTAGACCACTCCGGCGACCGAGGGGCCGAAGATCCGCGAGGCGTTGAAGAGGCTCGAGTTGAGGGCGATCGCGTTCGGCAGCGCGTCGCGGCCCACCATCCGGTACGTGAGCTGCTGGCGCGACGGGACGTCGAGCACGAGCACGAGCCCGTTCAGGAACGCGATCGAATAGAGCATCCACGGCCGAGCGAACCCGCCGAGCGCGATCCACGTGAGGACGATCGCGGTGGCGACCTGCGCGATCTGCGTGCCGATCACGAGGCGGCGCGCGTCGAGCCGGTCCGTGATTACGCCCGCGAAGAGTCCGAAGATCGTGAACGGCAGGAACTGCGCGAGCGCCATCACGCCGACGGCGAACGGGTCATGGGTCAGCTGGAGGACGTACCAGCCGAGCGCGATGCGCTGCATCCAGGAGCCGGTCTGCGAGATCGCCTGGCCGGTGAAGAAGAGGCGGTAGTTGCGGTAGCGCAGGCTCGAGAAGGTGCGCTTCACGGCCGCTCGGCTTCCGGCAACAGCCGCGAGAGCGGCTCGAGCGCCGCCTCGACGGCGGCGAGCTCCGCCTCGGTCAGGCTGCCGAGCCGGGACGAGAGCCAGGCAGTGCGGCGCGAGCGGACGCGACGCAGGAGGCGCCGGCCCTCCTCGGTGAGAGTCAGGCCGACGCGGCGGCGGTCGTCGGCGCTCGGCGTGCGGACGACGAGTCCGTCGCGCTCGAGTCGATCGACATGGTTCGACAGCGCGGGCGGCGAGACGCGCTCACGCGCCGCCAGTTCCCGGACACCGATGCCCGGCGCGTACTTGATCGCGACGAGCAGCGATACCTGCTCGGGTGAGACTCCGACCTCGCGAGCCTCCCGGCGGAGCTCGCGTCCCACCCGCAACAGCACCGGCCGCAAGCGGTCGGCGATTGCAGCGGTGTCAAGCGTGGTCTTAACCATATCGTTAACCACGTTAACGATAGCTGAAAGCCCGCCCTTGGTGCGCCGGCGCCGGCGCGCGGAGGCGAGACCGCGCTCTCGCCGGGAGCGCAAGAGCGCTCCCGGCACGCGTGCCGGTTTGCCCATCCCGAAATAGCGCAGCTATTTCGGGATTGAATACACAGTTCCCCGCGCGGCGATGCGATCGCCGACGACGAGGGTGTAGGTGTAGAAGCCGCCCTGCGGCATGCGGACGCGGACGCGGTAGCGGCCGCCGCCCAGTTCCTTCGCCTTGATCCGCTCCATGCCGCGCGGACCGATCACCGTCAAGACCGCCTTGTAGCCGTCGAGCGGCCGCCCGCGCCGGCTGACCTCGATGATCGCGTTCCACGGCTTCGTGGCCTCTACGACCCGTGGCGCCTCGCGGACCCTGACCTTCGGCTTGTCGGTCCAGGCGCCGAGGCCCGCGACGGCCGCGATGATGATCACGAGTAGGGGGATGGTCCGAAGCCGCAATTCGGTGCCTTGACTACAAGACGTATCGCAGCCTCGGAGGTTGCGCTTGAGCGCGAAGATCCCCCGGATGGGTTAGCGCGTGCGAATGGTCGAGTCCACGATCGCACCGGCTGGGTGCGGGTTCGCGGCCAGAGCGTTGTCGCGCAGGTCGGCCTCGGAGCTGTAGGCCACGAGGACGCCGTAGCCGCCCGTCCAGGCGCCGCCGGGAACCGCCCGCGTGCCGACGACCGTGTTCTTCTCGATCATGCACATCGAGTGGTCGTTGCAGAGGATCCCGACGCCGGTCGCGCTCCGGACGTCGTTCGACTCGATCATCCCCATCGACATCTCGGTCATCGAGATCCCGCGCAGCCTCGTCCGGCTGACGTGGTTGTCCATCAGGTCGACGTTGACGAAATGCGCGGCGATGCCCTCCTGGCCGCCGACGATGGTGCAGCCCATCACGTGGCTCGTTTCCTTGTCGAAGGCGTACGAGATGTCGATGCCCTGGGCGTACGGGTTGCCGAGCGAGTCGATCGAGCAGTTCTTGATCGTGACCGCCGCGCGCCGGACGTGGATCCCGTCGAGCTGGAAGCCCGACACCGTGATGCCCTCCAGCACGACGTCGTTGACGCCGTCCACGACGATCCCGTCCTCGCCGCCGATCACGGTTACGTTCTTCACCGTCACGCCGTGCGCGCGCACGACGATTCCGCCGCGGACGATCGCGCCACGCTCGCCGACGACCCGTTCGCGCCGGTCGATCACGAGCGGTCCCTGGTGCACGCCGGCCGCCAGGTGCACGGTCGGCGGCAGCCGGAGCCACCAGAACGCGCCGGCGCTCGCCAGGGTCGCGACGACCGCGAGCGCCGACACGACGCCGAGCCGACCGAGCTCGCCGCCGTCCGTCGCATACGACAGCCGCAGCAGTGGGAACCCGGCCTGGCCGAGCACCTGCGTCACGGCCCACGCGCCGCCGTAGAGCGCGAGCGCCGGGACGAGCGGTGCCTCGAGGCCGAGCGCGCGCACGAGGACGAGCATCAGCCCGAGCTCGAGCAGCCCGAGCGGCAGCGCCGCCCAGCCCGGCTGATAGCGCAGGAGTCGGTGATAGAGCTGCAGGTCGAGCGCGACGCCGACCGCAGCCATCAGCCCGCACAGCTCGAGCGGCCACCACCGGTGGTGCGCCGCGGTGAGCACGCAGCACGCAGCGAGCGGCAGGAGCAGCGCCGCAAGCCGCGACTCGACCCGGCCTCTCAGCGTGTACGACATCTCACCCTCGCGAGCAGGCCGCGTGCTGCGTACTTCGCGCCGACGAGCGTGTCGGCTGCGGGGAAGGCCCATTGCGCCGCTGCGCCCGCCAGCGCCAGTGTCCGCCGGTCGTCGGTCAGCGCGGGAACGGTGGAGTCGCGGTCGAGCACGATCCAGTCCTGGAACGTCTCCACGTCCTGCTCCTCGGCGAGCCTGCGGAGCAGCGGGTCGTGCTGGAAGCCGCGGCGGAAGCCGGTCGCGCAGATCACCTGCTCGCTGCCGTTCAGCGACTGCTCCACCCGAAAGCGCTCGCCGGCACGCGCGAGCGGCTCGTCCCAGCGGCGACCCGGCGGGAACGACGGGGCGAGCAGCTTGCGGAGGATCGCTGCACGCTCCGGCGCCGCGGTGCGGTGATAGCCGTCGAGCGCGCGCCGAGAGAACCACTCCCGCGGCACGTTCAGCCGGCGCCGCACTGGCTCGCGCCTCCTGACCGATACGACGGTTGCGCCGGCTGCCAGCGCGTTCACCCATTCCGTCGCGGCGGCGAGCCCAGCACCGATCACCGTCACCTCGGTTGCATACTCGTGCGGCTCGTACGCGTGCACGACGCGCGGGTCGCCGCGCAACTCCTCGGGGACGCAGAGCCCTGGATACCCCGTTGCGACGAGCACGTGCGGCACGTCGACACCGCCGACCGAGAAGCCTGCAGCGGAGACGCCGATGTGCCCGACGCGGTGCCGCCGCACGCTCTCGTCCCAGCCGCTGCGCTCGCGCAGCTCCGAGACGTGGGCGAGGAACTGCTCGACCGTCGGGTTGTAGGTGTTCGTCAGGCTCCGCAGCAGCGGCGCCACGCTGCCTCGGCGCATCGCCTCGCGTACCGCGAGCCCCGGGAACGACGTCGGCAGGCAGTGCCCGTCGCTCTCGGAGCGCATGTGGCTCTGCCGGATCGCCCGCGCGCGCCGCGTCCAGGCAGCCGCAGGATCGGCCTCGTCGTCGAAGACGGCGATCTCGTCCGGCGCGAGCCCGCCGCGACGCAGTGTCTGGTACGCGGAGAATCCCGCCAACCCACCGCCGACAACGGCGACTCGGATCACTTCACCGAGCCCGCCAGCAGCCCCTGCACGAAGTAGCGCTGGAAGGCGAAGAACACGGCGAGCGGCACGATGAGCGAGAGGAACGCCGCCGGCGCGATCAGGTCGATGTTCGACCCGAACTGCCGCATGTTCGAGTAGATCGCGACCGTGATCGGCTGCGTGTTGCGCCCGAACGTCAGCGCGACGAGCAGGTCGTTCCACGTCCAGAGGAACTGGAAGATCGCGAGCGAGGCGATCGCGGGCAGCCCGAGCGGCAGGATCAAGCGCACGAAGATCCGGAGCTCGGACGCGCCGTCGATGCGCGCCGATTCGAGGATGTCTTTCGGGATCCCGATGAAGAAGTTTCGCAGCAGGAAGATCGCGAACGGCAGCCCGAACGCCGTGTGGAAGAGGATCAGCGACAGGACGGTGTCGAAGATCCCGAGGTGGTTGTAGAGCGAGAAGATCGGGATCAGCGCCATCTGCAGCGGCACGACGAGCATCGCGATCACGCCGATGAAGATCCAGTCGCGACCCGGGAAGTCGAGCCAGGCAAAGGCGTAGCCCGCGAGGGCGGCGATGATGATCGGGAGGACGGTTCCGCCGACCGCGATCTGCACCGTCGTCCACAGGGCGTGCGGGATGTCGGTGTGGTGGAGGAGCTGGCTGTAGTTCTGCCAGGTCGCGATGCTCGGGTGGCTGAGCACCTTCCACCAGCCGAAGTTGTTGTAGTCGGCGGGCGCCATCAGCGACGTGACGAAGAGGCCGAACGTCGGCACGAGCCAGAGGAGCCCGACCACGAGCAGCACGATGTGCACCGGAGACTTCGAGAGCACACGCAGCAGCTTTGTGGCGAAGCTCTCGGCCTGAGCAGGTGCTTCGGCTGCGATCGCGGCCATTACGCCTCCCTCTTGAAGCGGCGAACGTTGAGCAAGAGGATCGGGATCACGAGCACGAACAGGAACACCGCGATCGCCGAGCCGAGGCCGAAGTCGTTGACGCCGCCGAACGACGTGCGCCACATCGCGAGCGCGATCACGCTCGCGTCCGTCTGGGTCGAACCAGGCGCGACGGACAGCACGATGTCGAACACCTTCAGGACGTTGATCAGCATCGTGATGAAGACGACACTGAGCACCGGTGCGAGCAGAGGCACGGTGACGCGCCGGAACACCTGCCACTCCGTCCCGCCGTCGGTTCGCGCCGCCTCCAGCACGTCTCGTGGGATCGCCGACAGCCCGGCCGCGATCACCACCATGGCGAAGCCGGCCCACACCCAGATGTAGGCGATCATCACCGCCGGCGTGACGAGCCTCGGGCCGAGCCACGAGACGCCGCCGAACGGCTTGCGGAACGTGTCGGCGCTGATCGCGGCCTTGTACCCCGTCCCCTTGACGCCGTCGAAGCTGAACGACCCGTCGTCGGCGCTCGTCGTCGTCGCGAACGTTCCTCCCTTGGGATCCTTCAGCGCCACCTTGACGCCGGGAATCCCGTCCTCACCCGGCTCGACCTTTCCCGGCACCCCGCCGCCCGGCTTGAAGTCGCGCCAGACGACGCCGACGATCTTGCCGCTGGCAGGCTGCGGCGCGACGGCCTGCTTCGCGCCGCTCGGCATGCCCTCGGGCGGGATGCCGGTCAAGCCGAGCAGCGCCTCGCTGCCGGAGCCGAGCGGCGTCTTGAGCACGATGCCCGTCGACGGTGAGCCCTGCAGGGACGGGATCGACGGGGACGCGTCCGCGAGGACGCCCGGCGGCGAGAAGGCGTCGTGCACGGCTCCGATCAAGCCGTTGAGGGCGCCGCGGCTCGGCTCCTGCTGATCCATGATCCGCCAGATCACGCCGGCGGCGAAGAGGGAGATCGCCATCGGCATGAAGACCGCGGTCTTGAACGCCACGGCCCAGCTGATGCGCTCGGTGAGCACGGCGAAGACGAGGCCGATCGCGGTGATGAGCGCCGGCACGACGAGCACCCAGTAGACGTTGTTGACGATCGACTTGTGGATGAGTTCGTCGCTCCACAACGCCGTGTAGTTGTCGATGCCGACGAACTTCTTGCCCGTCGCGTTGAAGAAGCTTCGGAAGACCGTGTAGACCGCGGGGTAGACCACCCACACGCCGAGCAGGATCCCGGCCGGCAGCAGGAACGCGAGCGTGACCGCTTGCCCGCGCAGGCGGCCGGGCTCGGCGGAGGGCGGAGCCTCCCTGACGGGAGGCTCCGCAGTCAGGCTGCCGCCGCCGGACACCTACCTACTTCTTCTTGTACGCGGCCGCCGCCGACTTCTCGAGCGCTGCGGCGATGCCGTTGACGTTCTTCGGGTTTTTCAGGAAGTCCTGGAAGATCTTGAACTCCCCCTGGCCGACCGTGCCGCCGAACGCCGCCGGCTGCAGGTCGGAGAGATCGAAGCGGAACGTGCTCGCGTGCGACAGCGCGATCGCCGTGCTGCGGTTCAGCGGATCGGTGTACGTCGACGCTTTGACGTTCTTGTTCGGCGAGGAGAAGCCGCCCTTCGCAGCCCAGATCGAGGCGGCCTCCGACGTTGCGAGGTACGAGACGAACGCCCGCGCGGCCGGCGTGTCCTTGAACATCATCACGATGTCGCCGCCGCCGACCACCGACGGCGGAGAGGCACCGATCTTCGGGAACGCGAACACGTTGTAGTCGGTCAGCGCCTTCGACCCGCTCTTCGAGACGCCGGGGACGAAGTCACCCTCGAAGATCATCGCGGCCTTGGGCGTCGCGTTCAGGACCTCGTCGACCGACGTCGCGAAGTCCGTCTGGAGTGCGCCCGGCTTGCCGCCCGGGATGTTGCCGGTGTCGCTCAGGACCTGGGCCATGAGCTTCAGCGCGGCCTTCACCGAGGCGTCCGTCCACTTGATCTTGTGGTTCGTCAGCAGGTCGTACTTCGCTGCGCCCGCCGAGCGGAGGTAGATGTTCTCGAACAGGTCGGTGAGCGTCCAACCGTCGGCACCGCCGATTGCGTACGCGGGCGTGCCCGATGCGCGGAGCGTCTTCGCTGCCTTAAGCAGCGCCGGCCACGTCGCCGGCGGCTTGACGCCGGCGTTCTTGAACGCCTTGACGTTGTACCAGACGGTCGACTTGTTGGCGCCCTTGAAGAACAGGCCGTACAGGTGGCCCTTCACCGACCCGAGCGTGCTCCAGCTCGGCGTGTAGTTCTTCGCGATCACGCCTTTCGCGAAGTCGATCGGCTTGAGCGCGCCGCGACTCGCGAAGTCCTTCATCAGGCCCGGCTGGCTGACGGCTGCGAGGTCCGGCGGATTACCGCCGGCGACGGCCGTCGAGAGAACGGTCGGGGTCTGGTCGCCGGATGACGTGTACTTGACCTTGACGTCCGGGTTCGCCTTCGTGAAGCCGTCGATCACCGCCTGGAAGTTCTGTTCCTCCTGGCCGGTCCAGACCCCGGTGACCGCGATGCTGCCGGAGACCCCCCGGTGCTTCGTCTTCGCGCCTGCGGTGCTCGTTGCAACGAGCGCGGCGACCGCGAGCGCTGTCAGCGCGACAAGCGCTGTGACCCTCTTGATCCTCATCCTGCTCCTTTCCCGTCGTAAACCCCGAGACCCGTGTCCGGATCGAAGAAATGCAATGCGCGTGTGTCGACGGCGGCCTCGATCGTCTCGCCTTCCTTGATCCGCGACCGGGCTCCGAACCGGCCGACGATGATCGCCTCGCCGCCCTCCGGCGGCGGCGGTGCGGCCGCCGCGTCGCCGTGGACGTCCTCCGCGAGCTCTTTCGTGTCCTCCGTCTCCGCCGGCGCGGCATCGACGCGGAAGTGCACCATGATCTCCGAGCCGAGCGCCTCGCGAAGCTCGACGCTCCCCTTGAGTCGCTTGTTCGCCGGCGCGTCGCGCACGAGTGCGGCGTCTTCCAGGTCCTCGGGCCTGATGCCGAGGATCACACGCTTGCCCTCGTACGCCTTGAGGCCCGGGCGCGCGCTGAGCGTCTCGTTGTCCAGATGAACCCGCTGCGATCCGGCGACCGCCGTGAGCGTCCCGTTCGACCGCTCGAGCGTTGCCTCGAGCATGTTCATCGACGGGGAGCCGATGAAACCGCCGACGAACAGGTTGACGGGCTCGTCGTAGAGCGTTTGCGGGTCCGCGACCTGCTGGAGCTCGCCCTTGCGCATCACGGCGACGCGGCTGCCCATCGTCATGGCCTCGACCTGATCGTGCGTGACGTATAGCGTTGTCACGCCGAGGTCGTGCTGGAGCTTCGCGATTTCGGCACGTGTCTGCACGCGCAGCTTCGCGTCGAGGTTCGAGAGCGGCTCGTCCATCAGGAACGCCGCGGGCTCGCGCACGATCGCACGGCCCATCGCGACGCGCTGCCGCTGGCCGCCCGAAAGCGCGCGCGGCTTGCGGTGCAAGTACGGGTCGAGGCCGAGGATCGCCGCCGCCTTTTGCACCCGCTGGTCGATCTCGTCCTTGGGAATCTTCTTGATCTTCAGCCCGAACGCGATGTTGTCGTAGACCGTCAGGTGCGGATAGAGCGCGTAGCTCTGAAACACCATCGCGATGTCGCGATCGCGCGAAGGGACGTGGTTGACGACGCGTTCGCCGATCAGCAGCTGCCCGCGCGAGATGTCCTCGAGCCCCGCGACCATCCGCAAGGCCGTCGTCTTGCCGCAGCCCGACGGGCCGACGAGCACCATGAACTCCCCGTCAACGACCTCGAGGTCGAGCGAGTTGACGGCCGTCGTACCGTCCGGATACGTCTTGGTGACGCCGTCGAACGTAACTCCTGCCACCCTGGCCTCCCGTCTAGACCAGGCTTCTTACCATTTTTCGCCCTTTCTACGCGCTATGTCGTGTCGCTCAGGCTCGGCGTCGTCGCGTCGGGCGCGTGGACGGCCTCGAGCGGGGCGTGAGCGGGCACCGGCTTCCGGGCGAAGAAGCGGCGTCGCACGAACAGCCCGGCCATGACGAGGGCCGACGCGAGCGCAAGCCCGATCGTCCAGTGCTGGAGGCTGAGCGCGGTCTCCCGCGCAATGTGCTCCCATTGCCCCCGATCGAACTTGTCGGAGCCGGCGTTCGCCGGCGGGATGAGGTCGACGCCGACCGGATAGCGGGCGGTGTGATGCCGTTCCCAGACGGAGGTCTTGTGCACCACGGCGATTGCGATCACGATCGCCGCCGCGCAGGGGACGTAGAAGCCGAGCGGCAGCCGCATGGCGATCAGGCCGATCACGATGAGCACGAGCGGCGGCACGAGCGCCCACAGCCAGATCGCCGCGACGTTGCCCCGCGTAGGGTCGTGCCACGTGGTGAGCAGCTTTCCGCCCCGCATCCACTCGAACTTCAGCGGCTTCTCGAGAGCGAGCGTCGAGGCCATGAGAGAGGAGAAGAACAGCGGGATCGCGATGAAGGCGGCGATCGCGAGCGGCGCCCGGCTCCGGCCGCGCGGGAGCATCGCGGCCAGCGGGTACCCGAAGAAGCCTCGCCTCTGGATGTCGGTGGTGAGCCGTCCGGTCATGCGAGCTTCTCCGCCTCGAGCACGCGCGCGAGGAACTCGCGGGTCCTCGGCTCGCGGGGACTCGTGAAGATCTGCCCGGGCGGGCCCTCCTCGAGGATGACGCCTCCGTCGAGGAAGCACACCGTGTCCGCGCATTCGCGCGCGAAGCCCATCTCATGCGTCGCGAGGATCATCGTCATGCCGCTGTCCGCGAGCTCGCGCACGAGGTTCATGACGTCTGAGACGAGCTGTGGGTCGAGCGCACTCGTGATCTCGTCGAGGAGCATCAGCTTCGGTTCCATCGCGAGTGCACGAACGATGGCGACACGCTGTTGCTGGCCGCCACTCAGGCGATCCGGAAACTCGTCCGCCTTGGCTTCGAGACCGATGCGATGGAGAAGCTGACGCGCACGACCCTCGGCGTCATCGCGGGACATGCCGCGAGCCTTCCGCGGCGCGAGCATGACGTTCTGAAGCACGGTCATGTGCGGGAAGAGGTTGTACGCCTGGAAGACGATCCCGATCTTCTTGCGAAGCACGTTCACGTCGACCCTCTCGTGCGTGATGCTCTGCCCGTCGATCACGATCTCGCCTTCCTCGACGCGCTCGAGCAGGTTGAGGCAGCGCAGCAGGGTCGACTTGCCGGAGCCGGACGCACCGATCAGGCAGACGACGTTGTGCTCCGCGACGTCGAGATCGATCGAATCGAGCACCTGCAGCTCGCCGAACCATTTCGACACGCCGCGCATCTGGACGAACGACGCCGATGCGTTGCCGTTGGTGCTCAAAATGCCTGTGCGCGCTCGCGGCCCTCGCGTTGCGCGACGAGGTGGTCCGTGAACCGCGCGAGCGGGATCGTGATGAGGATGAAGAAGACCGCAGCGACGAGATACGAGCCGAAGTCGCCGTTCTGCGTCGAGAACTGCTGGGAGAGGGAGGCGGCCTCGGCGACGCCGATCACCGACACGATCGCGGTGTCCTTCTGCAGCCCGATGAAGTCGTTGAGGAGCGGCGGAATCACGCGGCGCACCGCCTGCGGGATGATCACGTACCACATGGTCTGCCCGTACGAGAGGCCGAGCGACCGCGCGGCTGCACGCTGACTCGCGTGCACCGATTCGATGCCTGCTCGATACACCTCGGTGACGTACGCCGTGTAGACGAGCGTCAGCGTGATGATGCCGTACGTCGTGAACGACCGGTTCGAGATGAAGCCCAGTTGCAACCCGGGGAGCCCGAAGCCGATGAAGAACGCCACGATGATGATTGGCGTGCCGCGGAAGAAGTCCGTGTAGGCGATCGCCAGGGCGCGAAGCGGCTTCGCTCCGCGCCCCGGCAGACCGCGCACGACGGCGATCATGAGCGCGAGCACGAGGACGAGCACCTCCGCGACGACCATCATCCTGAGGTTCACCTGGAAACCGGCCCAGACGTCGGGCATCGCCAGCGTGAACGTGTGCAGGTTGAGGAATGCGTGGAGAACCTCGTGCAGCGCGTGCATGGTTACGTCCTTACTTCAGAGCCGGGATCTTCGAGAAGTCGATGTTGAACCACTTCTTCTGGAGCTTCCCGAGTGTGCCGTCCTTGATCAGGCCCTTCATCGTGGTGTTCACGACGGCCAGCAGCTTCGACCCCTTCTGCAGGACCGCGCCGTACTGCTCGTGCGTGACGACCTGGCCCGCGACGGGGCCGTACGCGGCGGGCTTCTGCTTCTTCTGCAGGCTCACGAGCGGCACGTCGAGGATCAGTGCATCGCACCGGTTGATCTGCACCGCCTGATAGGCGGCGGTCGTCGTCGGGAACGCGAGCGGTGCCTTCGCCGGATGCAGCTGCGTCTTGATCCAGTCGAGGCCCGTCGTGTTCGTCTGGGCGCACGTCTGCATCTGCTTCAGGTCGGCGAGACTCGTCGGTGCCGTTGCCTGCTTCGAGATCAGCACGCCCTGGTTCGCGTTCAGGTACGACGTGGTGAAGTCGACCGTCCGCTTCCGCTGCGACGTGATCGTCGCCTCCTGGAAGGAGATGTCGAACTTCTTCGTGCCCGGCGCGAACAGGCTGTTCCACGGCGAGAACATCCAGACGGGCGTTAGCCCGAGCTTCGAGGCGATCGCCTTCGCGAGATCGACCTCATAGCCGCGTGGGTTGGTGACCGTGTTGCCGCGGACCGTTCCGCTCGCGAATCCGGGTGCCGGGTCGCCGAACGCGACGATCAGCTTGCCCGACTGGAGCGTGGGGGGAGCGGCCTTCCCGGCTGCGGCCGCCGGCACGGCGATGAGCGCCGCCACGGCGAGGAGCGGGAGAAAACGCTTCACGAGCTGCCCTCCTGTGAGTTTGGAGCTGGAAGCAGTGAATCTAGCGCGGTTCGGCGGATGCGACTAGGAGAGAGCGGCGCGCGTCAGCTGCTGGAAGTGGCCGATCAGCTGCTCGCTCGAGCTCATCAGGAAGCCGTGCTCGAGGGAGCCGGACGCGACGCCGCGGTGGACGCCCTCGACGAGCGCCTTGTCCTCGGCTCCGACCTGGTCGTCGAAGGCCATCAGCTCGTCGATCCACGCCTGGTCCACCCCGATCCCGAAGAAGTAGTCGAGGCAGCGGTACGTCCGGTCGGGCGTCAGCGGCACCATCGGCCCGATCGAGATGTTCGGCCTGCCCGGGAAGATGTTCACGCCGAGGTTCGGCCAGAGGAAGTGGAACTGGCCGCGTGGCAGCTCGCCGTCCAGGTGCATCCGGGTGCCGCCGCCGCCCTCACGGACCGGGCCGCGCTGGCTCGAGAGGCGTCCTTCGGTGGAGAGCGCGTACGCCTCGGCGGAGACGTCGATCAGCTCGGAGAGCTGCGGGTGCGCGACGGAGCAGTGGTAGCACTCGAGGAAGTTCTCGCAGACGATCTTCCAGTTCGCGTCCAGCTCGGCCTGCCAGCGTGTGTAGAAGACGAGCTCGTCCACGTCGAGCCCGAGCTCAGCGACCTGCGCCGGCATCGAGCCGAGCGCTTCGGCCAGTGGCTCTGGGTCGGGACCGGTGTTGACGAACAGGAAGGGCCCCCACGAGTCGACGGCGACCTGGCAGAGCCCGAGCTCGCTCTTCGGAAAGTCGGTCAGCTCGTCGGAGCGCGGCGCGGCGCGAAGGGCTCCGTCGAGCACTGGAGCGTCTCCCGCTTGCCGGACCCTTCGGCGAGCGGAAACCCCCGGTGGCGGCAGACGTTGAGAAATGCTCGCAGCTCGCCGTCCCGCGCCCGCGTCAACACCACCGGCGTTCGTCCGGCCCGGGCCGACACGAACGTTCCCGGCTCGGGCAGCTCGCCCGAGTGGCCCACGTACTGCCACGCCGAGCGGAAGATCCGCTCCTGCTCGCGCCGCAGAACGTCGGGGTCGGTGTACCAGCTGTATGGAAGCGTCTGCTCCATAGCCCGAATCTACCGACGTACGATGGCTCGAGTGAAGGCACTGCGCCACGTCGTCTCGTTCTTCCGGGCTCATCCCCGGGCGGTGATCACCGTCCAGCTCGTCGTGCTGACGATCTTCTTCGTCTCGGTCGGCTGGGCGATGCGCGGCTCCTTCCGGGATGCGGGCGACGACCTGCGGAACGCCAATCCCCTGCTCTTCACGCTCGCCGCCGTGACGCTCGCGGTCTACTACCTCGTCTTCGTCTACGGCTGGATCAGGATCCTCGCCGATTGGGGCATCTCGATCTCCTACCCGGCCGCGCTCAGGGCAGAGATGGTGTCGATGCTCGCGAAGTACGTGCCGGGCGGAGTCTGGACGCCGGCCGCGCGTGTTGTCGCCGCCCGCCGCGCCGGCATCACCAACGCGCCGCTCGTGACGTTCTCGATCCTTGTCGAGGCAGGCCTCTCGGCCGTCGCCGGCGTGCTCGTCTTCGTGGTCTCGCTCGCGTGGGTGGACGGGGTGGATGCGCCGATCGCGCCCCTCATCGCCTTCGGGGTCGTCGTGACGGTGCTTCTCCACCCGAGGGTCTTCCGGCCGCTCGCTGCTCGCGTCCTGCGGAAGCTCGGTCATCCCGAGCTGCCGCCCTTCCGAACCTCGACGATGCTCTTCCTTCTCCTCTTCTATTGCGGCACGTGGGTGATCGGCGGCGCGGCGCTCTGGCTCCTGCTCCGGTCCGTGGGCGCCCACCCGGGTGCCGAGTCGATCGTCTACCTCGGCGGGACGGCCGCCGTCGGCGCGATCGTGGCCGTCCTCGCGGTTTTCGCCCCGTCCGGCCTCGGTCCGCGCGAGGCGTCCATGTACGGCCTGATGCTCGCGGTCGCCGGCCAGGGTGCGGCGCTCGGGGCCACCGTCCTCAACCGGGTCGCGATCACGGTCGTCGAGGTGCTCCTCCTCGTCGTGGGCGGCCTCGTCCTGCGCCGGACCGAGGGCGAGGCCGAGCAGGTGCGGCTCCACGAGGCCGAAGCGTAAGGGTCGTCTTTAGATCGCTATACAACCCTTGATTCTGGGGCGCGGGCGAGACATGCTCGAGGAGTAACCTCTGGCCGCCGATTTCGAGGGGGTTCACGCTGTCGAACGAGTCGCACTCAGAGGGCCGCGTCTCGGCTCTCCCGTTGCTTCGCTTCAGGTGCGGAGGCTGCGGCTACGGGGCCAGCACCCGGCACGCCCCGGAGCGGTGTCCGATGTGCGGCGCGTTTGCCTGGGAAGAAGAGGGGTGGCAGCCCTTCGCCGGGCTCACCCGCGACCTCGAGGCCGCCGCGGCGCGCGCGTCTCGGCTCACCGAGCGCGACACCGATGCGCCGCTGCGGCGCGAGAAGATCGAGCTTTCGATCTTCCCCGGCGTCCCGCTCTCGTAGGAACGGGGACTGCTACTACTAGGCCGCCGGCGACGCCGAGACCGGCTCGCCGAGCTGCTTGCCCCACCACTCGCGGTCACGCCGGTCGAAGTCGGTCTGCACCTGGGCGACGTATTCGCCGAGGTCGCTCTCGCGGCGGAGGAGCTTCTCTTCGCGGCTCGAGACATCTTCTTCCCGCGTCTCGAGCTTCATCTCGCGGATCTCGTGGTCGGCTTCGAGGCGTGCTTCGCGGAGCAGCAGCTCACGCTCCTGCTCTTCGAGCGCTCGCGCTCGCGCGACGACGTCGATCGGGACCGGTTGGCCCGAGGCGGCCGGAGCTGCCTGAGCCGCCCGCTCGCGCTCGGCGAGCGCGCCTTCCCGCGCGGTGAGGAAGCGCTCGCGCTCGGCGAACTGGCGCTGCGCCTCCTCGAAGTCCTCGTTGCCTTCGGCGGTCCCGGCCCGATTCAGCGCGGACTGCGCGCGGTGGAGCTCCGCCTCGCGCGCGGCGAGGTCGAGCTCGCGCCGGTCGAGATCGCGTGAGCGCGCCGTGTAGGAGCCCGCTTCACGCTCGCCTTGCTTGTGCAGCAGCTGCTCGCGCGCGAGCACCTCGGCTTCGCGCGCCGCGACCGCGATCTCGCGTTCCTGCACCTCTGCGAGACGGCTGAGACCCTCGCTCTGGCTGGCAAGCGCGTACTTGACGCGGTCCTCCTGTGCGCGGAGCTCGTCCTCGCGCGCCAGCAGGGCGACCTCGCGCTCCTCCATGTCCGCGAACCGCTCGAGCCCGATCGCGAGCTCCGCCGCGCGCCGTGCGTACGCCGTCTCTGACTCGTCGACGTGCGCCTGGCGGGCAACGAGCGCCGCCTCGCGCTGCTCGAGCTGCGTCAGCTGCTCGAGACCGTTCTTCAGCTCGGCCGTGCGGCGCTCGAGATCCGTTTGCGTTCGGGCCATCGCCGCTTCACGCTGCTCGAGCTCGGCGAGCTTTGCGAGCTTCGCGTCGAGCTCGGTGTGCCTGCGGGCGAGCTTCTCCTGCGCCTCCAGCGCGACCGGCTCCCGCTCGTCG
Organism: Actinomycetota bacterium; assembly: GCA_005888335.1. The sequence goes on along the minus strand of VAWY01000005.1, from coordinate 18,898 downwards.
ATGTGCGTCTGGCGCGCCGCGAGAGCGGCCTCGCGCTCCTCGAGCTGCGCGAGCTGCTCGACGCCGATCTTCAGCTCCGCCTCGCGCCGCTCGAGCTCTGCCTGCGCCTGTCCGATCGTGCTCTCGCGCTGGTCGAGCTCCGTGAGGCGGGCGAGCCCGGCCTCGAGCTCTGCCTGCCGGTCCTTGAGCTCGGCCTGCGCGTGCTTCGCGGCCCGCTCCTGCTCCGCCAGCGCCGCCGCCTGTTCGTTGAGCGCGGCGACGGCCTCCGCGCGGGCCGCATCCGCGGCCTTGAGCTCCTGCGCCTTCTGCTCGATCTGGCGTTCGTGCTCCAACCGGCGCGTTTCCGTGTCGGCGAGAGCTCCGTGCTGTTCGGCGACCCGCGCTCGGAGCGCCTCCGCCTCTGCCAGCTGCTCCGCCGCCGACCGCTCGCGCGCGGCAACGGCAGCTTCTGCTGCCGCGAGCTGCGCATCGCGCTCGTCGAGCTCTTCGACGCGCCGCAGGCTCTGGTGTTCGAGGTCCGCCGCGTCGACCTGCGTGGAGAGCGACGCCCGCAGCTCGCGCTCGCGCACGAGCGAGGCGTCGAGCTCGGCGCGCAGCTCCGAGACACCCTCTGCATGCAGCGTCGCGACGTGGATTGCCTCGCTGACGGAGCGCGCCTCCTCCGGCGACGTCGACTCGGCCGCGTCCGGAGCGGTGTCCCCGCCGCCGTTCTGCTTGCGCTCGAGCTGGGCGCGGAGGCCCGTGCCGAACCCTTTTTCGGTCGAGCCGGACATCAGAAGTTGAACAGCTTTCCGAGTTGGAGCATGGCTGGGCCGAGCACGACGATGAACATCGCCGGGAAGATGAAGATGACGGTCGGGAAGAGCATCTTGATCGGCGCCTTCGTTGCCTTCTCTTCTGCCGCCGCCTGACGCTTGAGCCGCGTGTCGACGGCCTGGACGCGGAGGATCTTCCCGAGCGAGATGCCGAGCTGGTCGGCCTGGATGAGCGCGCGTACGAACGATGCGAGCTCAGGCGAGTCCACCCGCGCCGACAGCTTCTTCAGCGCCTCCTGGCGGCCCTCGCCGACCCGCATCTCGGCCAGCGCAAGCCCGAACTCGTCGATCAGAGGGCCGTGCATGTGCTCGATCAGCTTCGAGATCGCCGCGTCGAAGCCGAGCCCGGCCTCGACGCTGACGGCGAGCAGGTCGAGCGCGTCCGGCAACGCCGCTTGAACTGCGTCGCGACGCCGCTTCGCCCGGGCGCCCACGACGTATCCCGGTGCGATCCAGCCGGCCGCCCCGAACCCGAGCGTGAGCGAGAAGCCCGTCATGCCACCGATCGAGATCCACCCCATGAGCCCGACGAGCGCGCCCAAGGCGGCGAGGAACCCCTTGCCGGCGAGGAAGCCGCTCGGCGACACGGTGTTCATCCCGGCGGCGAGGAGCCGCTGCTGTACCTGATCGATCCCTTCGCGGCGGTTGACGCGGAGCATCACGCCGGCGATCCGGGCGGTGGCCGGAATCAGCACGCGTTCGCGCAGCGACGGACGGTCGTCGCGCGCGGAGGGAATGCGAACGGCCCCGTAGCGCGCGGCGTGGCGAACGAGGGAGCGCCGGTCCCGTTCCGGCTGGGTGGCGACGCGGGTCATGACGAGTGCCGCGCCGGCGAGGCAGGCGGAGGCGACGATCAAAATCAGCATGCAATCACCCTTTGAACGAGACGATCTTTTTCAGGATCGCTGAGCCGACGGCCATCATTCCGAGGCCGAGGAACAGCAGAAGGTGGCCCATGTGGGAGTGGAACAGCGGATGCATGTAGCCGGGGTTGATCAGGGAGATCGCCGCAGCGATGAAGAACGGGATGCCGACGAGCGTGTAGGCCGACATGCGTCCCATCGCCGTGAGCGAGCGGATCTTGCGGGCGAACTGCTGGCGGTTCCGAACGGTCTCCGAGACCATGTCGAACAGGGACGCAAGCGACCCTCCGACCTGACGCTGGATCGTCACCGCCGTGATCGCGAAGTCGAAGTTCTCCGAGCCGACGCGGTCGGCCATGTCGCGCAGCGCGTCGTCCATGGGGCGGCCGAGCCCGGCCTCCGTGAGCGCGCGCTTCAGCTCGATGCTCGCGGGCGGCTGGGATTCGTCAACGACGGCCTGAAGCCCGTGCTTGAACGAGTGACCGGCCTTCAGCGAGGCGGCGATCGTCGTCAGCAGATCGGGCAGCTGATCCTCGAAGGCCTTTGCACGCCTGCGGACCCGGAAGCTGACGAACAGGAACGGCAGCGCACCACCGCCGCCCATCGCGATCAGGGCCACGACTGAAGGCAGCGAGGCGATCACGGCCACGACGCCTGCGAGCGCGCCGCAGCCGAGGCTCGCCCAGAAGAACTCGGCCGGACGCAGCGGCACGTCGCCGCGGATCAGCATCTTTTCGATCAGCCGCCATTGCCGTCTTCGACCGAGGAGGCCTTCCGTCGCTCGGAAGAGCGCGGCGAGGAACGACAGTCGTTCGCTGCGGCGAAGCCGCCGGCGGCGGGCCTCGCCCACGTGCGCGGCGAGACGCTGCTTCACCCAGCTGCCACGGCCCATGCGCGCGAAGATCATCAGCGCGAGGAGCGCGAGCACGCCGACCAGCACCCCGACGATGAGCGTCCCGAGCGGCGAGTAGAGGATCTCCGGGAGCAGGGTCGACGCCGGTGGCGGCGCCGACGTCGCGAACGCTGCCGGCACCTGAACCGACTTGTCGGCTGAGCCGAGACCGGGCAGCGTGGCGTGCAGGCGAAGCGTGTCTCCGGGCCGCGCCGACGTGTCGTACGCGACCCGCCACGTCCGGTCGAGCTCGGCTGCGATCGAGCTGTACACCTGTTCGAGCGACTGGGTGGAAGCGGCGGCGTAGTAGTTGCCGTTCGTCTCGCCGGCGATCGAGCGCAAGGCAGTCGAGCGAAAATCGGGGCTCTCGATGCCGATCGAGTACACGGATGCGCCGGCCCTTCGCGCGGCGGTGATCGCCTCGTCGAGGGATGCGTTGCTCGACACGTCCCGGCCGTCGGTGAGCAGAACGATGACGCGGCCGGAGAGACTGCTCGTGCGGAGCGCGTTCGCCGACTCGACGATTCCGTCATACAGAGCTGTGCCGGAGCGGGCGTCGATCGTGAGCCCGCTCAGCACCGACTCGATGTCGGCAGTGGAGGTCGTGAAGTCCGAAAGCTTGAGTGCGCTGCGACCGAACGCGACGACGGCGACGCGGTCGTCGGGGCGCTTGTGCCGGACGAACGTGCGTGCTGCGGAGCCCGCGCTCGCGAGGCCGACTGAACCCATCGATCGCGACGTGTCGATCGCAATCACGACGCTCTTCGCAGCACCGAGGTTGACTGCTTCGACCCCGGTCACCGGCTTGCCGTTCTCGGTCAGGCGCGGCGCCGTTACGACGGGCCGGTCCGTGACGACGTTGACGACGAGGCGCGGGTAGTCGCCCGCGCTGAACCCTCCGACCTGCAGCGGCGCGTGGGGGGCCGCGCTCGCCGCCGAAGCGGCGAGCGCAACCATCATCCCCGCCAAGGCGGCTGCGAGGGACCTGCACCGCCTCACTGGAACGCTCCGTCGAAGTTCGTCGCAGAGAACGCGGGGCGGGGCGCCTCGCCGTTCTCGTCATTGCCGAAGAAGCTTGGCGGCAGGACGACGCCGTTTATCGCGAGCTTCTCGAGGAAATGCGGCTTCAGCCCTGTTGCGCCGAGCGGCGAGAGCAGTCGAGTGCGCCCGGCACTCGGGTTGTGCTCCTCGTCCGGCGGACGTGCGACGAAGATGTCCTGGAGCGTGATCACATCCGACTCCATCCGCAGCACCTCGGTGACGTGCGTGATGCGGCGGGAGCCGTCGACGAGACGCGAGATCTGGATCAGCAGATCGAACGCGCTCGAGATCTGTTCGCGAATCGCGCGGAGCGGAAGGTCGACCCCGGCGGTGAGCACGAGCGTCTCGAGGCGCGACAGCGCATCGCGTGGGGAGTTTGCATGGATCGTCGTGAGCGAGCCCTCGTGGCCCGTGTTCATCGCCTGGAGCATGTCCAGGGTCTCCGCGCCGCGGACCTCGCCGACGATGATCCGGTCGGGGCGCATGCGCAGTGCGTTCCGCACGAGCTCGCGGATCCGCACCTCGCCCTGGCCCTCGATGTTCGGCGGGCGCGACTCGAGCACGATCACGTGCTCCTGCTGGAGCTGGAGCTCGGCCGCATCCTCGATCGTGACGATGCGCTCGTCGTTCGGAACGAACGCAGAGAGCGCATTGAGTGTCGTCGTCTTACCGGTGCCGGTACCGCCGGAGATGAGGATGTTCAGCTTCCCGCGCACGCAGGCAGAGACGAACTGTGCCGCCTTGCCGGTGATCGTGCCGAAGCCGATCAGGTCGCTCATCGTGTACGGGTCGCGCGCGAACTTCCGTACGGTCAGCGTCGGCCCGCGGAGCGCGAGCGGCGGGATGATCGCGTTCACGCGCGATCCGTCGGGCAGGCGTGCGTCGACCATCGGGGACGACTCGTCGACGCGGCGTCCAACCTGCGAGACGATCTTGTCGATGATGCGCATCAGATGCGCGTTGTCCACGAATGCGGCCGGCGTCCGCTCGAGCTTGCCGTGGCGCTCGACGTAGATCCGGTCGTGCGCGTTGACCATCACCTCCGTGACGCTGTCGTCACGGAGGAACGGCTCGAGCGGGCCGTAGCCGAGGATGTCGTCCGTGATCTCGCGGACGAGCTGGCGGCGCTCCTCGCGCGTCAGCGGCGTGCGATCGAGCGTCAGCTGCTCGGTCACCGCTCGGAGCACGCGCTCGGAGAGGTCCTGATTCGCTTCCTGCTTGAACAGCTCCGCCCCGAGAGTCGCGATCACCGCGTGGTGGATGCGCGTCTTAAGCTCCGCGTACGGGTCCAGCGCCGGCGCGAAGCCCGGCACGTCGCCGCCCGCGAGGCGCAGGTCTGGCGCCGCAGAGGTGTCGCTGCGGTTGAGGCGGTCGTGGAGGCCCATGGCTACGCCGCCCTAGCGAAGCTGGGGCGCAGGCGTAGGCCGCGCTTCGGCTCCTCCGTCGGGAAGACGCCCTTCGCCATCGACTCGATCGACTTCGAGAAGTCCGAGCCGGGCTCGGCCAGCACTGCGGCGGCGCCGCGGTTGACCGTGAGCGGGACCGCGCGGTCCGAGGGGACCTCGTAGCGCACCTTCTGCTCGAGGGCTGCCTCGACCTCACGCTGCTTCATCCCGACCTTCGTGTTGGCGCGATTGAGCACGATCCCGATGCGGGCCGGCGGGAACGAGAGCATCTCGAGCGTCCCGAGCGCGAGGCGGACGTTCTTGAGCGTCGGCACGTCGAGGCTGCAGACCAGCAGCAGCTCGTCCGTACGGTCGAGGGTCGCGAGCATCGGGCCGTGGAAGAACGGCGACGTGTCGACGACGATCGCGTCGTAGCAGAGGCGTGCGACCTCGATCAGCCGGCCGAGCTTCGCCTCGGTCACGAGCTCGGCATCCTCGGGCCGAAGCGGCGCGGGGAGGATGTCGACACCCGACTTGTGCTTCGTCGTGTAGCCGGCGAGCTTGTCCGGATCGAGCTCTCCCGGAGCGGAGACGAGATCGAAGATCGTCTTCTCCGGCTCGATTCCGAGCATGATCGCAGCGTCGCCGAACTGCAGGTCGAGATCGAGGAGCAGCGTTCGCCGCCCGGCGGTCTTCGCGAGCGCGGCGGAGAGGTTCGTCGCGATCACCGTCTTGCCCGTCCCGCCTTTCGGCGAGAACACCGTGATGATGCGGCCGTCGCGATTGCCTGCGGCTGCGGTGCGCCGCGGAGCGTGAGTCGCCTTTCTGATCGCGAAGACGACGTTCTCCGTCAGCGCGGGGAGCAGCACGACGTCGGCGACGTCGGCCCCCAGCGCGTCGTCGAGCAATGCCGACGCCTCGCCGGACGCGAGCACGAGCAACGGTACGCGAGTGAGCTCGCGGATTGCGGTGATCTCGTGCGCGGGCAGCGTCGACGAGCTCGTGCCGTGCAGGACGCAGTCGAGGTGCCCGCCCTGCAGGGCGCCGGATGCATCGGCGACCTGCTGGGCGGAACCAACGACCTCGATCCCGGGCTGCTGTGCAAGAGCTTCGCGGAGCTTCTCGAATCCTTCGCACGAGCCCGTCAGATAGATGCGGATTCCCTCGCTCATCGGATACCAACTCCATCCTTGAGCAGCGTCTCGGAGTTGTCGTACCAGCGCGGGCTGTTGGCCGAGTCCGCCGGCGGGCGGATCTCGAGGCGCCACTCCTGGCCGTACGCCTTGATCCACTCGAGGCGCTGCGATTCGGCGTCGGTGAGGACGAGCTGGACGGCGAAACCGCCGTTCTGCGCGATTCCTCCGCCGCCGCCCTTGCTCGGCGTGGTCGGAGCAGAGACCACGAGCAGATCGCGGAGGATCACGCGGGAGACCTTGCCCCCCTTGCCTGTGGTCGTGTTCGGATTCGGGTTCAGTCCGTCAGACGCTTCCCACGCGCCGACGACGTCGACGTGATCGCCGACGCGGAGCGTGCCGGCGAGCAGCTGATGCTGGTCGCCGTCAACCTCGATCGCGCGCTGCTTGCCCGTGATCTGGGCGCGCACGCCGCGCTCTGCAGGCGTGCCGAAGCGCTTGTTGGTCGCCTGTTCGCCCGCGAAGACCGGCTGTGTGGCGATCAGCTGCCGGACGTCCTCGGGACGCGTGTACGCGCCCGGCACGACCTGGCGGCGGGGAACGCTCACCTTCGTCAGCAGGTGCTGCGCCAGAATCTCGGACCCCGTCGTATCGACGGGAATGTCCTTGGACGCAACGACCACGGTGACCTGCGCCTCGGAATGTTGGACATTGCGCTTGTAGTTGCTGACGTAGAACGTCGTCAGCATCGCGGCGAGCAGCGCGAGTCCCACCGCCGCCACGACGTGCCAGAGTCTATTGGTGGTGTTCATTTCCCCCTCGCATTTCTATTTTCATTCGACGCGTTCGGTGGTCGTGGTCGAGAGCTGCCCCGATGCCACGACGACCCCGAACAGACTGATCGAGTACGGGTATTTGCCTGTGACGACGACGTCGTCTCCGTGCACCCATGTCGACGTGACTGTTACGGCGACGCTCGCGGGAGTGAGATCGGACGCGCTCTTCACGCGTGCGATCGTGTCCGCGGCCGGGTTTGCAGAGTTGCGTGAGACTGCGGCGGTGCGCGCGCCGGCGCGCACGGCGTCGGTCAGCGTCACGTAATCCTTGAAGGTGATGCCGAACTGGACGATGCCGAACAGCACGATGAGCAGCACGGGCAGGACGAGGATGAACTCCACCATCGTCTGACCGTTGTCGTCACGTGTGCGGATGCGTCTCTTCATCGGTGTCCCTCTCCGCTCGGGGCGGGCCGATTCTTCGGCCCACCCCGCGCGGACGTCATTCAGGAAAAGACTCTCGTCAGTTGTCCGAAGATGCTCTGGATCGACCCCGACAGCAGCCCGAAGCTGGTGACGATGGCGAGTGTGATGACGGCCAGGACGACCGAATACTCGGCCATCGTCTGGGCTTCCTCACGTGCGAGCGTCCGAATTCTTGACGTCACTTTTCCCCCTCACTTCGATCGTTCTTGCGGTACTGGCGTTGGGGCTTAGAGCTTGCCGATGACGCTGTTCAGAGCGCCATCGATGCCCCCGGAGAGAGCGACGAGCGTCGCCACGATGCCGAGCGTGATCACGGCGAGAACCACGCCGTACTCGGCCATCGTCTGGCCCTCCTCCTTGCGGACGTTCGCCTTCGCGAACTCGATCCACTCGGAAAACGTCATTTGCGGCTACCTCACTTCGATCGTGTTTCTGAAATCGCGGCGCGGCTTTAGAGCTTGCCGATCACGCTGTTCAGGGCACCATTGATGCCCCCGGAGAGAGCGACGAGCGTTGCCACGATGCCGAGCGTGATCACGGCGAGAACTACGCCGTACTCAGCCATCGTCTGGCCCTCCTCCTTGCGGAAGTTCGCCTTCGCGAACTCGAACCACTCGGAAAACGTCATTGTCGGTTCACCTCCCTTCGAGCGAATCGGCGCTGGCAGAAGTCGACGCAAGCGGCTTGGGCCTGCTGGAGGTGTGTGACTCACCGATCTGTTCGAACTGCTGCATCTCGGCGCTGCTACCGGCCACGGTGTGATTCCTCCAGTCCTTCCCGGCATGGCCGCAAACCGCCGTGTTGTGCGTTCGATGTGCGCCTATCATCGAGCGCAGACGTCGCGCACCTATCCCCCGAACGAAGGATTAGCGCGCGAATTCACTCGCAGGGGTGACGACGCAGGTGCCACTTCGCGTCGATCCTGTGCAAGCAGCAAACAACGCGCCGCGTTTGCGGCCCCGGCGCCTCAAGTTCGAACCGACTCTCCGAGGTGCACGGTATGAAGGGGAAGCTTCACAGCGAAGACGGTGCAGTCGTGTGCGAGCGGTGCACGGTCGCACGCAATCCGCTGACGCGCATGCGCGGACTGCTTGGTCGGCGAGGTCTCGCGGCGGGCGAAGGCTTGCTGCTTCAGCCGGCGGGCTCCATCCACACGTTCTTCATGCGCTTTCCGATCGACGCCGTCTTTCTCGACGCCGATCAGCGCGTTTTGAAGGTGGCGGCAGGCGTACCGCCCTGGCGTGCCGCCGCCGCGAAGCGTTCGCGTGCAGTCCTCGAGCTCGCCGCGGGGGAGGCGGCGCGCGTCGGTCTGGTCGCGGGCGATGTGCTTCGACTGGAAGTGAACTGATGAACGGCGATCCGACACGCACCCGGGTCATCCTCGCGCAGGGCCTCGCCGCTCTCGCGTACTTCTTCTGCATTCACGGTGCACACGCGGCGACGGTGGCGCCGCACGCCAAGACGCCGGCTCAGGCTCCAGCCGCGGCGATTCAGTCGCGGCCGGCGTAGAGAATCGCCTGCGCGTCGCGTCCGACCTCGCGCAGCAGGTGCGTCGCGGCGAGCCGTCGCTCGGCAGCGCTGCCGCGCCGGACGAGCACTGCGCCGACGGGTTTGTCGAGGATGGCGTCTCCCTGCGGGGTCCCACGGAGCCACGCGAGGTACAGGCGCTGATCGGCGCGCGCAAACGCATCGATGGGATTGCCGATCCAGATGCGCTGCCCTTGTAAGGCGAGTTGCTCGGCGTCGAGCGGCTCGGCGAGGATGGGCTGCCCGTGTGCAGCGGCGATCGTCTCGCCGAGGAGGCGAGCGGTCGGTCCAGTCGGCGCAGGGGTGCGCGCGAGGCCGAGTCCGATCATGAGCGCCGGAACGCAGGCGCAGACGCTCGCCGTCCGGCGCGACAGCAGGGGGCCGCGGGCGCCGGATCTCTGTAGACCCAGGGCTGCCGGCGTGGCCGCGAAGAACAGAAACCAGATGCTGTTGCGACTGCTCGAGATCGACATCGAGGCGAGCGCGATGAGCACGACGAGCTCCCAGCCGGCCGGCCGGCGCCGCAATGCGGCGGCCAGCAGCGGCACGGCAATTGCGATGTAGAGGAGGTCCAGCGGATCGCTGAGCGAAAGGCGCGCCCAAAGCCCGTAGTGGGTCTGGGAAGCAGCGCCGCCGAGCACGGCGGCGTAGTAGCCGACTGTGTGGAGGAGGGCGGGGGTCGCGAGCAGTGCTGCCGCCGACGCCGCGAGCACGCAGGCCGCCTCGATCCGCCGGTGCCGCTTCAGCACGAGGTACGCGGCGAGGATGCAGAACCCGACGAGGACCCCTCCGTGCAGGTTCGCCCACAGAGCGACCATCGGCACAGCCAGCCAGATGCGCCGCGACGGTCTCGCGGCTTCGCTCCGCAGGAGCAGGACGAGCAGCGGGAAGAGTGCGATCGAATAGAGCTGTGCACGAACGACGAGGAGCGCGGCGGGCGCGGCGACGACGACCGCGACGAGAACCGCGGCGCCGAGCTCGTCGCGGGCTCCTGCGCGGCGTAGATCGAGCGCGAGCGCCCCGAGTGCGATCGCGACCGCCACCAGCTGTCCGACGAGGAGGCCTTTGTCCCCGAGCACGGATTCGAGACCGTGGAAGACGAGCTGGCCGAGAGCCGGGGCGTCGTGCCACTCGGACGGGGCGGCCGCGTAGGGGATCGCGTGCGGCAGGCTTCCCGCATCGACGATCGCCGCTCCGACCGCCGCGAGCCAGCGGGCGTCGGCTCCGATGACCGCGGCGAGCGCCGTGGCCGCGCACCCGAAGGCCGCGGCGATCCACGTCAGACGAATGGTCGGCCGGGCGGCGTCGGCGTCCATGCCTCCTTCATCGGCGGCTCAACGCCCGAACTTCACTCGTTCTTTGGCGGGGAGCGGGCCGGCCCCGAACGGATTCGGGGCCGGCCACGCCTCTGCTACCCGAGCTGCGCGCGCATCGCGCCGCCGGGGTGTTCGGTCGTGTGCACGTTGACGTAGAACCCGGCCGGATTCGCGATGATCTCGTCGATCAGCGCCGCGGTGGCCGCCGTGCAGCCGTCCGAGTTGCCGTTCGCAGCCGGTGCGGTGAACGGGACGACGACGGGGCCGCTCACCGTTGCCGCGCCGCGATGGATGTGCGCGGCGATGGCGGGCAGCGTGATGTTCTCGGCGTGCAGCCGGTAGCACACCTGGCCCGCGTCCTTGCGGATCCTGACGACCGCGGTGCCTTTCGCGTTCGGCTCGGTGCTGCCTTTGAGGTCGACGGCGACGACCCAGCCGAATGCGCTCGTGGACGTCCCGGCGAGCTGGCCGCGGATTGCGCCACCTGCAAACTCCTCCGTGTGGACGTTGACGTAATACGACGCCGGCGCCTTGAGGATCGCCCCTTGCCTGCAGCGTTCGGTGTTTGCAGCGGGATCACCACTGGGCCGGCGACGCCTGCCGCACCACTGTGGATGTGAGCTGCCACGGCTGTCGGCAGGTTCGTGCCGGAGATCTGGTAGCAGACCTGCCCCTGTCCGGCGCGCAGCCGAACAGTTGCCTCGCCCGTTGCCACGGGGTCGCCGGCAGGCGTCTCCGCCTCTCCGGTTAGCGCAACCGAAAATGCGGTGCCTCCGGACGTGGCCGTGAGCACGGTTCGCGGACACCCGCTCTTCGGCGCGGGAACGATGTCGGCGGGATGGCCGAGGTGCCCCTTCAGCTGCTTCGCCGAGACGTTGAGCTTGACGTAGGGATTCGCCTTCGACGCGGTGCGGTGGCAGACCGCGGACGTCTTGTCCGTCTTCGCGCTTGCGGTTGCCAGTGCGATGCCGGCAAGCACGAGGACGACCAGAAGAGAGCCCAACCCCTTCATTGCCTCCCCCTCACAGATAGCTGTCGGTCGCTCATACGGCCGACAGGAGGCGGCGGATTCCGGTTTGGCTGCCCGGGATCACTCCTCGAGCGCTTGGTGCCTGCCGGAGCGAATGCCGCGGATCACATCGTCGAAGCTCTGCTGCGTCCACGCGATCGGGACGCGCCAGACGTCGATGCCGGCGAAGATCGAGACGGCGAAGATGCGCACGAGCGGCGTTCCCGGTTGCGGGAGCTTGTGGCCCCCGAGCGCCAAGCCGTGCAGGTCGACCTCGACGCCTTCGGGAACGTAGACGTCGATCGCGCCGAACACGCCGAGCGCGAGGATCGTGATCACGTCCCCTTCTAGCGTCGCGCGGCGAAGGTCGAGATCGATGTTGCCGAACCCCATCAAGCAGGCGATGCGTCCCTGCACGCGGATGCGTCCCTCGCGCACGGTCGAGCCGAACAGCGAGAACAGGAAGCGCGTCGGCCGCCGTCGCGTCGCAACCGGCGCCGGCTCTGCCGGGAGATCGCGCGCGAGCTCCTCGAGCTCGGTGTTCGTCCGCGCGAGATATGCGGCCGACATCCGGTCTGTGAACTCCTCGAGGGTCAGCCGCCCTGCCGCCGCGTGCTCGCGGAGCAGCACGATCACGCGTTCGCGGTCGGCATCCGAGGCACGGAGTGCGGGTAGGTCGGGCATGTCAGCTTCGGCTAGTTGCCTTTCCAGGTCGGCTGGCGCTTCTCGAGGAAGGCGCAGATGCCCTCCTGGGCGTCCGCGGCCAGCGAGTTCATCGCCATCACCGACTTCGTCAGGTCGTAGGCCCGGTGCTCGTCGAGCTCGACCTGGGCGTAGAAGGCCTCCTTGCCGATCTCAACCGTGAGCGGGCTCGAGCGCGCGATCCTCTCGACGAGCTCTGCGACCGTGTCGTCCAGCCGCTCGGCGGGAACCACGCGTGGCTGCGCCGATGAAGTCGCCGGTCAGAAGCATCTCGAGCGCACGCTTCCGCCCGATCGCGCGCGAGAGCGGCACCATCGGCGTGGAGCAGAAGAGCCCGATCTTCACTCCGGGCGTCGCAAACCGTGCATCGTCGGCCGCGACCGCGAGGTCGCAGGCGGCGACGAGCTGGCAGCCGGCGGCGGTGGCGACGCCGTGCACGTTCGCGATCACCGGCTGGGGGACGCGGTGGATCGTCTCCATCAGCTCGGTGCAGACATCGAAGAGGCGCTGGTAGAAGGGAAGGTCCCGGCCCACCATCTCGCCGAGGTCGTGGCCGGCCGAGAAGACGCTGCCCGCTCCTGCGATCACGATTGCCCTTACATCAGGATTCGCGCCGATGGTGCGGAGTGCGGCGACCAGCTCCTCCATCAGCTCGAGCGAGAGCGCATTTCGCTTCTCGAGCCGGTTGAGCGTCACGCGTGTGGCCGACCCCTGCTCCGTCAGGAGGACGGTGCGGAATTCGGTCGTCGCAAGCGCGGCCACCTCGGGCGTACGCTAGCTGCAGAGACCTCGGGGCGTCCATCTCCCCGCGACGAGCTGTGGCGGTCAGCCCTGCCCGAGCTCGTCCTGGCAGGCGACGTTCACGTAGCCGGAACGGAACGGCATCGCCCGGCCGGATGCCGCGTCGTAGGCATGCCTCCACACGCAGCCGGTGTCGTTGGTGAGCAGGTGCACCGAGACGGACGTCTCAGCGGAGGTGGTTCGCACCCGGTGGATGTCGTCGCGCGGGGGGATGAGTGCGTAGAAGTCACCGGGGACGAGGGAGCGCTGCTCGACGAGCGCGAGTGCTTCGTGCCGCTGCGCATAGATCTCCTCTTCCTGGGTGCCGCGGTAGAGGCCGACGAGACCCCAGGCGAGGTGGTCGTGGATCGGCGTCTCCGACCCGGACGGCACGACGAGCGAGAAGAGCGAGAGCGATCCGTCGCCGGCGCGGTAGAGCAGCCACTGGCCGATGCCGCCGCCCATCCCGCTTTCCGGCGCCGGCACCCGGTACTCGCCAGGGAGCCAATCCGGATCGGCGAGTAGGTCGGCGAACCGAGGCCTGATCGCCTCGCAGGCCTCCTCCGGCGAGGCCGCGCCGGCGATCGCAACGCGGACGTCCGCCACGAAGGCCCGCACGGTCGGCGTGTCAAGGACGAACTCGTTCTCCATCGGCCGGCTGTTCGCTCGCCGGAGCCTGCCCCGGCAGCAGGAGGTGGCTGTCGACAATCGCCTCCGCGACGTCGACAAGCTTCCGCCCGGTGTTCTGCGAACGCTCGCGCAGCAGGTCGAACGCCCTGTCGGCGGCGATCGCATGGCGCTCCATCAGGACGCCCTTGGCCTGCTCGATCAGCGCGCGGCGCCCGAAAGCGCCTTGCAAGCTGTGGTATTCGGCGAACCGCTGCAGTGTGATGTCGATCGCGCTCTCCAGCTCTTCGGGCGTGCCGTCGACGACATACGCGAACACGCCGCGTTTCGCGGCCTCGCGCACGTAGTTCGGATCCCTCGCCGAAAGCAGGGCGATCACGGGGCAGAAGGCTTCTCGCACGATCTCGGAGATCAGATCGAGCGCGTGGTCGGAGCTGAGCCCAAGGCCGACGAGAGCGACGTCCGGCCGCTCGCGCGCGGTGACGGCGCCGACCTCCTTGACGTAGATCTCCCGCGCGATCACGTCGTGCCCCAGCCCGCTCACCACCCGCGCGAGCACCTCCAAACGATCGCGGCGCTCGTTCGCGATGAGTACGCGTAGGTGCTTGTTTTCGCTCTCAGTCACTCGTCGAGACCCCGTCGACGTCCCGATTCTACCCGCCCTGTTGCAGGAACAGGAGAGCCGGTATAGCCTGCGACCGTTGCGCCAAATCGACCGGCGCAGCGCCCCGCGGTGCCCGAGCCGCCCGTGCCCGCGACAGGTCCACCCACAGCAACCGGGTTGGAGACAAATGCCCGACCCGTGACGCCGTCGGGCCAGACCCAGGCTGGAGGACCCGATGGTCGAGATCAGTGTCGCCGTCGCCGACCCGGTCCTCGTCCATGCGCTGATGCGGCGGCTGCGCAAGCTCTTCGGGCCGTCGGCGGTGACCTATGACGCCACCGCGAAGCAAGTCCGGGTCAGCTCGGAATGGGAATCTCGGGCGGTCGTCGAGGTCGTCGACGTCGTCCAGGAGTGGATCGACGAAGGCGGCGCCGGCTCGGCCGAGCTGGCGGTCGGCGATCGCTCCTACACGCTCGGTGCGCCTTAAAGCCTGAGCGCGCTCCGAAGCCGTTTCAGGCGGCAGCGTGCTCGCTCTGCAGCTGCCCGAACACCTCCACCCGGTTGCGTCCGCGCTGCTTCGCGAGGTACATCGCCGCGTCCGCCTTTCGGAGCATGTCTTCCGCCGGGTCCTGTGCGTCCGCGCTGTGCGCGACGCCGATGCTGGCCGTGACCCGAAGCCTCCGAGCGGCGATCGGGAACGGGCGGTCCAGGCAGGCCATCAGCCGTTCCGCAAGCTGAGTGAGGTCGTCCAGCGAGCGGAGGTCGTCCGCGAGGACCAGGAACTCGTCGCCGGCGAACCGGGCCAGGATGTCGGTCGGACGCACGGCAGCCCGAAGCCGGCGCGCGACGGCGATCAGCAACTCGTCGCCCGCGTGGTGGCCGAGCGAGTCGTTGACCTCCTTGAAGCCGTCCAGGTCCATGAAGACAACCCCCAGGCCGGAGCCACCGGCGAGTCGCAGCGCGCGCGTCTCCTCGAGCCGGTCGAGAAAGCGTTGTCGATTCGGCAGCTCGGTCAGCGGATCGTGAAGCGTCTGGTGCACGAGCTCCGCCTCGGCCTGCTTGCGGGCGCTGATGTCCTCGAGCATCGCGGTGACGTGAGCCGGGCGACCGGCGCCGTCACGCACGAGCGCCATCACAGTCCTACACCACATCAGCGAACCGTCGTTGCGGCGGAAGCGGTGCTCGAGGTGGCAACGGTCGCGGGTACCTGCGGCGAGCTCGCCGAGCAGCTCGATGCCGGAGCTCTCGGACGGCTCGAGGTAGTCGCGCAGAGGCCGGCCGTGGAGCGCGCCGGAGACCTAGTCGCATACCTGTTCCAACGTCGGGTTGGCCTCCAGGATCCGGCCGTCCAGATCGAGCGTCATGACGCCGATGGCAGCGGCGTCGCAGATCGATCGAAACTGCCGCTCGCTCGTCTCAAGGGCCTCTTCGGCGCGCTTGCGCTCGGTGATGTCGACCATCACGCCCTGCCAGAACAGCGTGCCCGTCACGTCCAATCATTCGGTATTCGGCGAAGAGCGACGAGAGTGTGTTGTGTGTTCGCTCGTCCGCGCGCGTCATCCTCTCGGCGTCGTCGGGATGGAGCACCTGGAGCCAGAGCTCGTCGTCGGTCAGCCATGCCTCTCGCGGATACCCGAGCAGGTCCTCGATCTGCGGGCTGATGTAGTGAGGGATCGAGTGCGCCGGGTCGTCGACCTGGACGATGTCCATGTAGGCGACGATGCCGGGGATGTTCTCGACCAGCGCCTCGAACTGGCGCTCGGTGGCCGAGCCCGCCACGTCTGGCGGCAGGAGGCCGCGTAACCCGTGCGTGCCGGGCCCGAAATGGGATGAGGGGGGCCGAGTCAGAGAACGCCGCAGATCGATTGCTCGAGCGATACGTGCCGCCGCCACTCACGATCGTGTCGCCGGGCGGCGCGCGCATCACTCGAAAAGGTGGGTTCAACGAGACACGGCGGCTCACGCGAACAGCCTTGCGAGCTCGGGCATCGTGCTCAGGCGCTCCTCCCACTCCCGGAGGTGCTCGGCCCGTTCGACGCGGATGGCGGCACGCGACCCGGGCAGCTCGATCCGAACACGCAGAATCTCTGCGACGAGGTGCAGATCCGCGGCAGCCTCAGCGGCATCGGTCGTCGGCGGAGCTTCGCCGCGGCAGACGCGCAGGAAGTCGCCGGCCTGCGCCTGCATGGGATCGATCCAGGGAAGGTGCGGAGAGATCCGCTCAGGTATCACGCCACGTCCGGTGTCACGGTAGATCTCGAGCGTTCCGCTTCGGTTGACGGCCAACGAAGGCGCAGGGCGTAGGCGCACATAGCCGCGCTCGAACGCGACGAGGGCCTCCTCCTCGAGCCCGACCGTCACCCGGTACGGCGAGATCTCGATCGTCGCAGGGACGCCCGACTCGCTTTCGAACGCACAGAGCCGGCCGGAGACGTGAACGAACACGATTCGGTACGGCTCTCCGAGCAGGTGCCGAAGCAGGTTGAGCGGGTGGACGAGCTCGTCCACCCCTTTCGAGAGCGCCCAGAGCGTGTCGTCGTCGCCTGCGAACTCGGGCGGCGGCTCCTCGGTCCTGAGCGAAGGCGGTTTGTCGCCGGCGTCGATCAAGCCGGCGTGCGCGTTGGCGATCCAGTCACCCCTCGAGTAGCAGATGCGTAGATAGCGGAGCGCACCCATCTCGCCACTCCGCTTCCAGGCCTCGACCGTTCGCCTCGCTTCGGCGGTTGCCGGATCGGACCGCCGGTGGTAGCCGAGCATGTGCACGCAGCCGGCCTCGCTCGCGAGGCTCGCGAGCCGGTCGCCCGTCGCTGCTCCGAGCGCGAGCGGCTTCTCGGTGAAGAGATGAGGCACGTGCGCGTAGAGCTCTGGGAGCAGCGCAGCGTGGTGGGTGTACTTCTGCGGCGCAACGATCCCGTCGAGCTTCTCGGACTCGAGCAGCTCGCCGTGATCGCGATAGACGCGGCCGATGCCGTAGCGCGCGGCGACGAGCTCGGCGGTGTGCTGCCGCGGCTCGGCGAGCGCGACCAGCTCGCACTCGTCGCGAAGTCGCGCGTAGCTCCGGATGTGCGCGAGCTGTCCCATGAAGCCCGCACCGACGAACCCGATCCGGATCTTTGCGGTCACGCGCTACCAGTCGGCAATCGCGCCGCCGGGATGCTCGAGTATGGGCAGCTTGTACGGCTGGTAGGGATGGCCGCGGCAGAGCTCGACGTCGAGCTCGACGCCCCAGCCCGGCCGGTCCGCCAGTACAAGGAAGCCGTCCGTGTACTCCAGCGGCTCGGTGAGGAGCTCGCGCGTCCAGTCGGGCGGATAGAGGCAGATCTCGAGCGCGACGAAGTTCGGCGAAGCCATCGCAACCTGGGCCGAGACGATCGTGTTGATAGGACCGAGAGGATTGTGCCTCGAGCACGCCGCCGCAATGAGAGAGGTCCGGTTGCACGAGCGCCGCGCCCCCGAGCTCGAGCACCTCCCGGAAGGCCCACTTCGTGAACAGGCGCTCGCCGGTTGCGACCGGAATGGACGTGGCCCTTGCGACCTGGGCCAGCCCTTTCGCGTTCTCCGGTAGCGCCGGCTCCTCGAGAAACCAGATGTTGTAGGGCTCGAGGGCCCGAGCGAGCTTGATCGACATCGCCGGCGTGTACCGACCGTGCGCGTCCCAGGCGATCTCGACGTCCTCGCCGACGGCGCTGCGGAGTGCCTCGGCATGCTCGGCGGCGCGACTGAAGATGCCGTCGCCCTGCACAGGCAGGACAGGCAAGTCGAGGCCGGTCTTCATCGCCTTGAAGCCGCGCGCGACGAGCGAGCGGGCGCTGTCCGCGAGCTCCTCGAGCGTCGCGCCCCACGGGCCGTTGGCGTACAGCTTGATGCGGTCGTGGCAGCGGCCGCCGAGCAGCTCGAAGACCGGCAGTCCTGCAACCTTGCCCTTGATGTCCCACAGCGCCTGCTCGATGGCGCTCATCGCGGAGAGTGTCACCGCGCCGCTTCGGAAGAACGGCCGTCGGTACATCATCTGCCAGAGGTGCTGGATCCGCGCCGGGTCCTCGCCGACGACGTACTCCCGGTACTCCTCGACGGCCGCGGCGACTGCGAGCGGATGGCCCGGCAGGCTGCCCTCGCCGACGCCGCTCACACCCTCGTCCGTCTCGACAAGGACGAAGAGCCAGTTGCGCGACTCGATGTCGACGACGAGCGGCTCGACCGAGGTGATCTTCATCGGACGATCACCTCGAGCACGCCGCCGGTCTCCGGGTAGCGCGCGAGCGTTTCCTCGTTCACGTCGACTCGCGCGCTCGTCACGTAGAGCAGTTCGCCGCGTTCGCCGCCGAGCGCCGGCTTGGTGACGTTCCAGGCCGGCAACGGCACGGCTGCGATCTGCTCGCCCGCTGAGCTGAAGCAGCGGAGAACGTTGCCGCCGAACTCGCCGAGCCAGAGGTTTCCCTCGCCGTCGGCGACGACGCCGTCGGGCCACGAGTCGTACGCGTCCCAGCCGATCAACAGCCGCTGCTCTTCCAGCGCTCCGTCCGGCGTGACGCTCGACACGTAGACGCCCTTCGCCCGTGCGGGATGACCGCTTGTCTCGACCGTGTAGAGGAGGCGACCGTCCGGGCTCAGCGCCGGACCGTTTGCGACGAGATAGCCGTCGTCAACGGTGCGTCGCGTCAGGTCGGTGTCGTAGCAGTAGTACGTCCCGAGCGGCTCCTCCGGCGTCCCTCCGAGCGTGCAGGCCCAGATCCGCCCCTCGTCGTCGACGGTCGCGTCGTTGAAGCGGACGTCGTGACGGTCACCGTCCACCCGGTCGATTCGCGACGCCGTCACCGTCGCGTCGTCGTTGAGCTCCACGTGATGGAGCCCGGACTTGAAGCCGGCGACCAACCGTCCGTTCGGCTGCACGACGACGAACCCGACGTGCTCGGGTGTCGTCCACCACCTGGTGCTCCCGTCG
>VAWY01000282.1 GCA_005888335.1 Actinomycetota bacterium | reverse complement strand
AGCGCCACGGTCGCGCTCGCGACGGAGTCGAGGCCATAGGCGAGCGCCTTCGGCGGCGCCTCGAAGATCAAGGAGTGCCCCGCGGCCAGTCCGAGAAACGCGATGCTCCCGACGTAACCGCGCTTGTCTCCCGTTCGCTTCGCGACCCAGGCGAGGAGCACGCCTTCGGCGGCCCAGCCGGCGACGAGGGCGGGGCCGTCCAGGGCAAGGGCGAGGCCGACGGCTGCGAGCGCGGCTCCCACCCCGGCGAGTAGCGCCCCGACCTCGCTGCTGATGCGGCCGCGACGGCCGGCGACGCCGAGCCCTCCATGAACGGCGGCGACCGCGAGTACCCAGGCGGTCGCGCCCAAGTGGTTACCCGCCGAGTCGAGCATCGCCCAGCCGCCGCCCGCTGTCAGGGCAGCGTTCGTGAAGAGCAGCGACGCCGACGACAGGCGGAGCTTCGTCGTCGGCACCCGGAGCTCGTAGCCGAGAGCCGCAACGACGTACAGGGCCCAGAAGGCGGCGGTGACCCCGAGCGCGAGCCCGAGCCGGCGGTCGCGCTCGCTCTCGATCCAGCTTGCCGCCTGCGGCGCGCTCACGACGTACGTGAGGACGGCAAGCCAGCTCCAGCGGCGCCAGATCAGCACACCGATCGAGCCGGCGAGCGCGAGCGCCATGAAGACCAGGCTGGCCGTGCTCGTGCCGGCGTCCACGAGCACCGGTGCCAGGAGTGCGCCGACGATGCCGATGCCCGCGACCTCGCGCGAGTCCCAGCGTACGGCGACCACCGTCGCGGCGACACCGGTCAGGCCCGCGACCGCGAGGCCGGCACCGTCGGAGACGAGGTGGTAGACGGCGGTGGCGGTCGTGTCGCTCGCGTAGAGCGCCGCGAAGCCGGCTGCGACCGCCGCACGCGCAGCCTGCGTCTGGCCCTTGCGCTCGTACAGCCACACGCCGACGGCGAGGAGCACGACCGAGCCGGCGAAGGCCAGGACGACCCGCGACGCCTCGTCGATCCAGCCGTTGTGCACGGCCATGACGAGGAAGAACACGGCGGCGAGGACGACCGCCACGCCGCCGACCCAGCCGAGCACGCGCCCGCCGAGCAGCTCTTCGAGGTCGATGGGGTCACGGCGCTGCGCGGGCGCTGCGTCCCGAGGCGGCGCAGCCTTTGGGAAAGGCTCTCGACGGGACGGCTGCGCCGGAGCCGGTGCCGCGGGCACGGCGGTCGCGGCGCCGACGCCGAGCAAGCCTTCCAGCGTCTTCACTCGCTCTTCCAGGTACTGCAGGCGGGTCTCGACCGAGCCTTCCATGTCGCTTCCCCTTCCGTCGCCTGTCATAGCACGTCTGCTATATCCTTATATAGCGAATTTGCTATACACGTCAAGCTCGTGCGAGACTCGGGCGGTGACCGGCTACACATTCTCCACCCACGTCCGGGTGCGGTTCGCGGACACCGATGCGCAGGGAGTCGCCCACAACGCCTCGTACCTCGTCTGGTTCGAGGTTGCCCGCGTCGAGTACCTCCGCGAGCATGCCGGCGGCTACCAGGCGCTGCGCGACCGAGGAATCGAGGCGCTCGTGCTCGAGTCGTTCTGCCGCTACCGCGTGCCGGCCCGCTTCGACGATCTGCTGCACCTGCACACGCGCTGCGTCGACGTGAAGGGCGCTCGCTTTCGCTACGAGTACCTGATCGTCCGCGACGACGGTGAGGTGGTCGCCGAGGGTTGGACGAGTCACGCCTGCGTCGACTCGGCGACGTTCAAGCCGACCAGAGTGCCCGATTGGCTCCGGAGTGCTATTGCGTCGGCTGAGTCGTCGTCTCGGACGTCGTCGTCGTAGCGGGCTTCGGCGGGTGCTTCGGCTTGTGCTTCGGCGGCCCCAGGCGGACGAGCTTGGGCTCCGCGCGGTACAACGAGTACCACGTGTCGTGGTAGAGCAGCTTGCCGTCCTCGGCGTAGACGTCGCGGGTCACGCTCGTCGACAACGCGGGCACGCCGGGGTCGTCGACGACCTTCTGGCCCGGCTTCAAGGTGGGATCGACCGTCTTCTTCACCGGGGGCACGCCGTGCGAGACGAGGGGGCCCGTCGAGCTCTCGACCCTTCGCTGCACCGGGCTCCCGTACAGGTTCACGCTGAGCGACGATGAGCTGACGAACGTCCGCAGCAAGAGCCAGTTGCCGGTGTCGTTCACGAACTTCAGGTCGACGCTCGGGTAGTCGACCGTCGCATCGCGGCCCTGCGGATAGTGGCTGATGTAGAGCGCGTGATTCGTGCGCTCGGTGATCTTCAGCCCGGCCTCGAAGGCCGCATTGAACACCGTCGTCGAGACCTGGCAGACGCCGCCGCCGAGACCGGTCGTGAGCTCGCCGTTGACGATCACCGGCGCTTCGAGAAAGCCCTTGGCCGCGTTGCGGTCGCCCGTGGTCTTGTTGAACGAGAACGTCGCTCCGGGAGCGATCAGCGCGCCGTCGACGAGATGCGCGACGAGTTGCACGTTGTGGATCCGGTTCGCGATCCCGCCGTACTCGGTCGTGTAGCTGCCGACGATGCTGCGGATCCGCATGGCGCGGGCCGCGTCGGTCGAAAGCTTGGCGGGCTGCTCCTCCACCGGAAGCTGCGCGACCCGCAAGGCCGGCCTGCGCGCGAGCGCTGCGGCGAGCACGGCGTCGGCCGCGCCGATCGCGTCGAGGCGCGTGCCCGGCTGCGCAGGCACGACGCTGACGTGCGAGCCGTGGACGATGAAGGTCGCGTTCCGGGCCGGCTTCTCGACACGCTTGCCGAGCTTGACGAGCCAGCTCTGCGCGGCGGGGCCGCCGAGCTCGATGGCGGTACGCCCGCCGGCGGGCAGCTCGAGCAGCTGGGCGAGCTTCGCCCGGGGGATCAGCCAGCGGGTCTTGCCGAGCTCGAGCCGGACCGGCGCAGAGAGCGCGATGCGCGCCTGCCGGGCCGCGCGAGCGAGGGCGGCCGCACGCACCTGCGGCGGCCGGGTGCGGAAGGGAAGCTCCACATGCGCCGAGGTGCGCTCGAGCGAGCCCAGCTCGTGCACGATCGTCCGCGCGGCGGCCCGGCGGTCGAGCACCTGACCGGCTCTTGCCGGCACCACGATGATCTTCAGTCCGCGCCGGACGACCGCGGCGTTCCGCGGCGGACGGTTCACATCCTGCGCGATCAGGCCGAGCTGGTAGTCGAGAGCCCCGCTCAGCACGCTGATCGGGGGCGTCACGTCCGCGCCGAACACCTGGACGTCGAGCCGTTTGAAGCCGCGTAGCGGGCCGAAGCCGTCGCCCTGGCGCTGCGCCGAGGCGACCGCTGCCTTCCAGTCGGGTTCGACGCCGAGCTCGACCGGCCGGATCGGGAAGCGCTTGCCGCCCGCGACGAAGAGCACGGGTCGGTTGGCGAGCGCCGCGGAACGCCGCTGCAGCAGCGTCCGCGCGTCGGCCGCCTCGAGGCCGCCGACGTCGATGCCGTCGATCGTCACGCCGCCCGCGAGCGTCGTCGGCGACCCGGCGAAGACGAGCCCGAGCACGACGGCAGTCGCCACGAGCGACAGCAGCAGAAAGACGAGGCGGCGACGCACTCGCCCCAGAGTAGCCGCGTTAGAAGACGAAGAGCTCGACGCCGCCGGAGACGTTGAGCTCGATCCCGGTGATATACGAGGCGAGGTCGGAGCAGAGGAATGCGATCGCGTTCGCGATCTCCTGCGGCTCCCCGGGGCGCCGCAGCGCCGTCCGGTTGACGATCCGCTCGTTCATCTCGGGGTTCGCCAGGTTGAAGGCCTCGGTGCCGATCACGCCGGGGACGATCGCGTTGCACGTGATCCCGTGGCGGGCGCCCTCCATCGCGAGCGTCCGGGTCAGGCCGAGCAGACCGGCCTTCGTCGTCGAGTAGCTCGCTTGGCCGAAGCCGCCGAGCGTGCCTGCGACGGACGCCATGTTGATCACGCGCCCCCAGCCGCGCTCGCGTAGGTGCGGCCACACGGCCTGCGCGCAGTTGAACGCGCCGGTGAGGTTGACGCGCAGGTCGCGCTCCCAGAGCTCGGGCGACTGGTTCTGGAGCTGGGCGGACCGAGCCGCGCTCCTCGACCGTGCGGGCGACCGCCGCGTCGACCTCGTCGCGCTTGGTCACGTCGCAGCGGACCGCGAGCGCGCGACGGCCCATGCCCCGGATCTCGTCGACGGTCTCCTCGGTGTGCCCCATTCCCTGCGTGCGCGCCGCCGTGGCGAGCGCGCCGTAGCGGTCGGTCTCCTCGGAGAGCTGCGACTCGACGAGCAGGTCGGCGACGACGACGTCGGCGCCGGCGCGCGCGAGCGTCAGCGCGTCGGCGCGACCCAGCCCGCGGGAGCCGCCGGTGACGAGCGCAACTCGCCCGGAGAGGTCGATCTCGATCGCCATGCCGGGACCCTAGTGCAACCCGGTTGCATGCAACCGGGTTGCGCCCGGTCACTCCTTCGGGAGAAAGATCTCCTTGGCAATGACGAGGCGCTGGATCTGACTGGTCCCCTC
>VAWY01000281.1 GCA_005888335.1 Actinomycetota bacterium | reverse complement strand
GGCCAGGACCCGGTCATCACCTCGCCCGAGCAGGATCTTGCGGCGGTAGAGCGCCAAGCGCTGCGCTGCGTGGAGGGCTTCGGCGCGAAGCTCCTCCAGCGAGGGCTCGTGGCCCATCAGTCTGGTCGTCCTTCGGCGTACGCGGCGTGGCGGCGGACGATCAGGTCGCCGAGCTGATCGGCGAGTCGCTGGTGCGAGCCGGCGGCCCCGGCCAGTTGAAAGCCGACGAGCTCGGCGAGCTGACCGACGGGCTCGAGCAGCGACCCGCAAGCGGGGCACAGATCGCCGACCTGGTCGCCGCTGCCCGCAGGGCTCGCATTTGAGATGGGGCATCCGGGCCCCTTTCGCCTCGGTGGCATCCGTACAGACAGATGACAAATGAATCTAGAATTCATAGTCTAGCGTTGATGCCGCGCAAGGGCGCTCCGACGTGGTCGTTTCTGACCAACCACGCCCAAGTGATGCTCTGCATCGCCCAGGACCCCGGCGTTCGCTTGCGCGAGATCGGCGAGACGATCGGGATCACCGAGCGCGCCGCGCACCGCATCGTCAGCGACCTCGCCGCCGCCGGCTACCTGGCGCGCGAGCGTCACGGCCGCCGCAACCGCTACACGATCGAGGCCGACCTTCCGGTCCCCGATCCGCTCGCCCACACGCGCAAGATCGGCGAGCTCCTCGAGCTTCTCAACCGACGCTGAGCCAAACCAGAGGCTCGGTCACGGGCTTCCGGACGGGTCGTGTGGACCTAGAGCGGGCTCTACGCCGCGTGGGTCTTCGGCCCGACTGCGGTATCCGCTTGGTGCTCAACGCTCGTCGTGGCATCGCCGCGCTGCTTGCGGTGGTCGGTCGCGTAGAACCCCGTTCCCTTGAAACGCGGGGCAAAGGGTTGAAGAACCCGCTCGACTGCGCGGCCGGTCGTGGGGCAGCTGACCAGCGCGTCCGCGCTCATGCGCTGCGCGACCTCGAAGGTCGAGCCGTCCTCACGGCGGTAGACATAGACGGGCACGATCAGACTGCTCGCTCGTGTAGGGCGCCCGATCCGCACATGGTCAGCCGGCGGCCGCGGCGGGCGCCGAATCGGACGTCTCAGAAACGACGGCGCCGCCCTCGTCGATCCACCGTTCGGCGTCTAGGCGCGCCTGTTCTGCCGCCCCGCCGGCGATCACCGTCAAGGCGGTGCGGGGGCCGACCTCGGACGCCCACTGGGTGCCGCAGCGCCAGCACGCGGCTTCCTGGCGGGCCGTCGGTGCGTGGCAACGACGGCACAAGCGTGGGAGATGTCGATCGCGCATGACCTAGCGCTTCTTCGTAGACGGCGCCGGCGAGACGGCGCCTCGTGGGGCGACGGCGGGGTAGGCGTCGGCCATGTACTTGTCGCCACGGATGACGCTCAGCAACTTGGCCGGCACGCTCCGTCGTCGGCCGGTCGCCTCGGTCTGGGGCTTGGTTTGCATGTGAGCGACCTTCCTGTGAGCGCGGGTCGCCGGTTCTCGGCGTCCGACTACTCATTGGGGGACGGCTCTTCCGTCGCTAGGGACGAAACTGTCCGTGGAGGTCGCCGTTCGGCGCCTGGCCGGCGGTGCTCTGCGCGAAGTCGCTTCGCAGGAGCGGTGAAGTGGCCCTGTAAGCCGACTCTACTCCGTTGTCGTCACGCCCGCCCGCTTTCACGGCCGACCCCGCGGGGTCACGATCATGGCCTCAAGCTCCGCGCCGAGCCGTCGGACTCAGAGCCTGATCCGACGCTCGGGAATAGCGCCCGGGTTCGGAGTAGTGTCGGGATGCGCTGGCCCTGCGGCCGAGATGCTCAGCCCAGACCCGCTTGCCACCGACGGCGCAACCTGCGCCACAAGGCGGGAGGTCTGGGGTACTGGTTTTGACTGCGGGGCCGGTGACGTGCCACCGGTGTATCACTCGGTAGATGAGGTGTGGAGCCAAACGCCGCGGAACGGCGAAGAGCCGAAGTCGCCCAGCGGGTGTTGGCGACGCTCGAGCGGGCGGCTCAGGCCGTGATGCACAGCGCCGCTCTGGCCGAAGACCACGCCAGGCGGGCGGAGGAGGCCGGCAGACACGACGAGGCAGCGAAGGAGCGGCTCGTAGCTGCTCGCGCACGCGAGGCGGCGCGACGGACTCGCGCACGCGCAGCAGGAACGCCGCTGCCGTAGTGGTCGGGCGCAGCCGGCGGGACCTCGGGCGAGTGCGCGCGACCGATGTCGCGCTCGTTGTGGCAGCGCGCCGGGCCCCCGGCGTTTTGTCTGCGTGGGCGACGACCGGCGTCAGGCGTCAGGCGTCAGCCGACGCCGTGCGTTGGCTGGCGCGGCGCAGGCGATCCGTCGCGGCGCGCGATACGCGTTGGCGCTGGGCGAGGACGCGGTGATCGCCGCGCCCGAGCAGCATCGTGTGGCGATAGACCGCCAGGCGCTCAGATGCGTGGACGGCTTCGGCGCGAAGCCGCTCGAGCGAGGCCCGCCTGCCGTTCTGGGATTTCTCGGCGCTGGGCGTGCCGTCGTCTGGCCGGACGAGCCGGCGGTGTGTCGATTCGGGCAGGGCGTCGGTGACTGCGGCGACGATGACCTCGGGTCGGTCTCGCTTGGAGACGATCGCGGAGATCCCGCCGATGCCGGCAACGGAGCGCGTTGATTCCTTCGCGGCAAGGGCGCTGACCACAACGACGACGCTCCGCGACGAGCAGGCGCGCAGTCCGCGCAGCAGCGCGGATTCGTAGGTCGGCATCCAGAGGTCGACGAGGATGGCATCAGGCTGCTGCTCGGTGGCGCACGCCACGGCGTCATCCCACGTGGACGCAAAGGACACGTCGAACCCGGCATCCGATAGCAACGTGCCGAGCATCAGGCGAAAGCCTGGGCGTCATCACAGAGCAGGACCACTGGGCCTGCCATCACGGTGACCCGGCCTTCCCGCGCGCGCGAACTTCTGCGCGCGGTGCGTGCAGCGCCGGCTCGGCGGCGGCACATCCGTCGAGCGCGGCGCGGACCTCGGCGGCCGGATCGGGCAGCCAGCGGTCGTTGTCGACCAGCGCGGCCAGCAGACGTTGACCAGACGCTTGCTTGGCGAGCGCGTCGGACTCGTCGAACAACAGCGCGTCGGCGGCGTCAAGGAGCAGCCTGTGCTCGTCGCGATGCAGAATCGCCGCACGATCGGCGAGGAGCCGCCGCAGCAGCGTGTGCGAACGCGCCCGCGCCGACCGCCGGTCCGCTTCGCAGGACAGAGACATGGCGACTCAGCCGACCAAGCCGCTGTCGGCGACCCGCAAGGGCCCGACCGCGCGCGCGGTCGAGGCTTCGCCATCGATGAGCCGATCGATGTGCGAGACGGCCTCGCGCCGCTGACGGCGCCAGTGCACGAAGGACCAGCCGTACAACCACAGCGCTGCCTTCTCGGCTTCGGACAGCGCGCTAGCGTTGATCACCTCGTCCTCGACCGTGTCGAAGGCGTCGCCATGACGCATACGGGAGGCGATCTCCGCCTGAACCTGCTTGAGCGTGGACAAGAGTGTCCACCTCGCTTCTCTGTGTCGCGCCTTGGGACCGCTCGGCGGAACCCGCGCACTCCACTTTTGGGTCCGGTCAGACTACCGCTCGCGCAGGCTCTCAGCGCTCCGTCGAGGCGCCGCGACCGCTCCGAGCGGCCAATCTTCGACGTTACCGCCACCGATATCGCGATCCGGCGACGCCCAACGCTCCGCGGAAGCTCCCCGGGGTGCGCAAGCCGCTGGCCGGCACCGACGGAGGCGGCGTGCGGACTGCTAGGCGCGGTACAAGAACGTGTAGACAGCCGACGTACCGCTCTGGCCCCACTCCGCCAGGCAGTAGCGATACGTGGTCGTGTCGTCGACCGGCACGTCGAGCGTCTTCGGCGGTCGGGCCTCGACGACGCCGACCTCGATTGACCGGCCTTCCAGAGGGCCGTCGCGGAGCGTCGCGCTGATGGTCGGGCCGCGCTCAACGAGTCTCGAGCTCATACGCGCCCGCCCCTAGTTCGTCTCTGCAGGCGTGCGTGCGTATCTCCCCGGCGACGGAGGAACGGCCGCGAGGGGAGCCCGAGACACGTGTGATCATCTCCGCGCATCGCCGGCAGAGCGAGCGCCGGTCCGGAACGCATCGCAGCGATGTAGTCGTCGCGCGGGATGGCAGTCGGCGATCTGGCATGACGTCTGCCGGTCGGCTCGATCGCGGGATGGGTCATCGGGGCGGCGACACCTTCCTGAGCGCGGAATCACCGTACGCGTGTCCGACTGCTCGATAGGTGACCTACTGTACTCCCGCGACCGTGGCTACCGGGGATGCCACGCTCATTTCGTCGCGGTGTGCGG
>VAWY01000004.1 GCA_005888335.1 Actinomycetota bacterium | reverse complement strand
GAAGTGGCGGGCGAGCGGGCTCACGCACGCGCGCGCGAACAGCGCAAGCGCCTCGTCGTCGCCCAGCGTCGTGCCGCGCGCGGTCCCGCTCGGGCCGCCGACCGTCTGAGCCAGCGTGCGCACGACGGCCAGCCGCTGCGCCGGCGCGCCCGTGCGCCATTGCGCGCAGCGCGCGCGCTGGAGCGGGACGCCGCCGATGAGCGCGGGCCGCGCGGTGGCCGCCGGGCGCGGGCCGGCGCCGCCCGGCAGCGTCAGCACGAGCACCGTCGCGAGCGCGACGCCTGCGACGAGGATCAGACGCGGTCGCGGAAGGGGCCGCACGTCAGCGTCCCGCCCTGGCCGCCGACGAGCTCGCAGAACCGCGGCAGGTTGAGCGCCCGGCCGACGAGGCGCTGCGCGGCAGCCTGCTGCTGCGCCTTCTGGCGCGCGGCCTCGGGCGAGCCCGGCTCGGCCGGCGGCTGGAACCAGTCGCAGACCGGGTCGTCGTTGCTCGAGTTCGAGAAGTTCGCCGCGCAGGCGACGAGCACCGCTTCCTTTTGCGGGTTGCCCGTTCCGACGTTCGTCGGCGCGCCGCAGTCCTCGGGCAGGAAGCCCGGGATCGAGGTGCCCTCCTGCGGCGGCGTCGGGGGATCGGCGGTCACGCTGCCGGTCGTCCCGTCGGGGCCGATGTTCGAGTACCAGCAGTTGCCCGTGTTGGAGGGGAACTGGTCCCACCAGAAGTCGACGCCGTTGGGCATCACCTCGCCGTCGGGGCTGCGGCCCATGACGTTGTTGTAGTAGCGGTTGCCGTTGGAGGTCTGCGTGAGGCCCTTCGGCGCGCACGGCGGCGCGCCCTCGTCCGGGCTCGGCGCGCAGGCGATCACGTCGGGCACTGCGAGCAGCATCGTCCCGCGCCGCCAGTTGTCGTAGATGTAGTTGTCGCGCACGACGTTGTCGTCGCCGCCGGCGATGAGCGCGCCGACGCCGATCGGGATGGCGACGGCGGACTTCACGTCCGAGTCGGCGCCGTAGACGTTGAAGTTGTTCGAGTAGACGCGGTTGCGCTCGTAGACGGTCGAGTCCTGGGGGAAGCCAGGGTGCCCGCCCGCGTAGAACGAGTCGGTGACGAAGCCCGCCCCGTTGCCGTAGATGTTGTTCTCGACGTAGTGGACGGCGTTGCCCATCGTGCCCGACGTCCCCATGTTGTTGTGGTGGATGTCGCAGTGGGTGATCGTCTGGTTGAGGCGGAACTCGGGATAGAACGTCGTGTCGCGCAGGGTCCCCGTGTCGGCGGCGCCGCCCGGATAGATGCCGGAGTCGCCGCTGCCGACGGCGTCGCAGTTCTGCGTCAGCCCGTGGTCCGAGGCGAACATCAGCTCCCCGTACTCGCCCGCGTAGAAGAACTTCATGTGGTCGACGAGGTAGCCGTCGGTCTCGTGGATGTAGACGTCGTGCTCGGCGGCGTGGCGGACGGTGAAGTTGCGCAGGACGATGCCGTCGGCGCGATCGGCGCGCAGGCCGACGTCCTTCTTGGAGCCCAGCGGCGCGCCGTTGCCCGACTCGACGCGCCCGGCGTCGAGGACCACGTCGTCGGGCGAGGGGCCCGATCCCTCGATCTGCATGTTGCAGCGGATGCACGGCCCGAGGTTGGGGATGCCGTGCGGGTCCGGCCGCCCGGTCGGGGTGACGGGAGGATCCTGGCCGGGGCCGAGGGCGTGGCCCGCGAGGCCGACGAGCGACTGCGCGTTGGGGCAGTGGAACTGGTACGCGTAGGACACCGCGCCGCTGCCGTTCTCGGAGGTGATCCGGTACTGGTCGCACTCCTTGGGGAAGGCGGGGACGGCGCGCGCCGTCGGCTCGGTGTAGACGCCGGGCATGATCACGACGCGGTCGTTGTTGCGCGACGCCGTGACCGCAGGCTGGATCTCGTGGAAGGCGCAGCGCGCGAACAGGCGCCGGTTGATCGACAGCAGGGTGCGGGCCTGCGTGCGCGTGATGTGGTGCACGGGGGCGGTCGGCCGCAGCTGATAGCCCTTCGTGCGCGCGGCAGCGATGTCGGCCTTGGCCGTGGCCAGCGAGTCCGGCAGGCAGACGACGCGCGTCGTCCCACGCTGCTTGCGCTGCAGCGCGGAGGCGAGCGAGCGCGCCTTTGGCACGTCGCCGCCGGCGGGAGGCTTCACGCTCGCGTCCGGCCGCGGATCGGGCCAGTAGGACGTGCGCTCGACGTGGGCGAGCGCCGCCGCCGGCGCGAGCAGCGCGAGCGCGAGCACGACAACGAGCGATCCCCTGCTGGTGCCTCCCACCCCGCGCCTCCTGAACGCCGCCGTTTGAGCGGCGGCGGACTTTATACGCTCGGTGATTGCCTGACGCCACCAGCACCCGCGCCCGGCGCGCGACGGCGAGGCGCGCGCGCCTGGCGCTCGCCGCGACCGCCGTCGCCCTCGCGGTGATCGCGGTCACCGTCCTGCGCGGCGGCCCTCCCCCGCCCGCACTGCTGCCCGGCGCCGCGCGGCCGCCGGCCGGCGACCCGCTGGCGTGGACGCCCGAGCGCTCGGCCGACGACGCCCGGCGCGCGGTCGAGGGCCTGGCCCACGTGCTCTACGTCAAGTCGCCGGCCGGCCTCGTGGCGAGCGCCGAGCGGACCGCGAGCTGGCGGCCGCTGATCGACGCGGCGGCGCGCGCGAGCGGCCAGGACGCCTCGACGCTCGAGGCGATCGTCCTGCTCGAGAGCGCCGGGCGCGCAGAGGCGCAGGCGTCGCCGTCGCTCGACGGCGCGGTCGGCCTCACGCAGATCCTGGCCGAGACGGGGCGCAACCTCCTCGGGCTGCGCGTCGACGTCGCCGCGAGCGCGCGGCTCACCCGCCGGATCGCCCGCGCCGACGCGCGCGGCCGCGTTCGCCGCGCCCAGCGGCTGCGGGCCGCGCGGCGCCGTGTCGACGAGCGCTTCGACCCGCGCAAGGCGCTGGCCGCGACGGCGCGCTACCTCGGCATCGCGCGAGCGCGCCTGGGCCGCGACGACCTCGCCGTCGCGAGCTACCACATGGGCATCGGCAACCTGGTCCAGGCGCTCAGCCTCTACGGCGTCCCGCGCGGCATCCCGTACGCGCAGCTGTACTTCGACTCGACGCCGTTGCGCCACGAGGCCGCCCAGCAGTTCCTCGCCCGGCTGGGCGACGACTCCTCGACCTACCTGTGGCGGGTCGAGGCGGCGCGCGAGGTCATGCGCCTGCTGCGCGACGACCGCGGCGAGCTCGAGCGCCGCGCGCGGCTGCAGACGGCGCGCAACAGCGCCGAGGTGCTGCTGCACCCGCCCGACCAGACCGAGGTCTTCGCCGACGCCGGCGCGCTGAAGAGCGCCTACGACGACGGCGATCTCGTGGCGCTCCCGGGCGCGTACCTGCGCGCCCACGGCGTGGCGATCGATCGCGGCATGGGCGCGCTCGCCGCCGCGGTCGGCGCGGACCCCGCGCTCTACCGCGGGCTGCGCCGCGAGGCGCTCGCGACGCTCGCGTACATCGGGACGCAGGTGCGGCGGATCTCCGGGGCGCGCGCGCCGCTGCGCGTGACGAGCACGGTGCGCGACGAGCGCTACCAGCGCGCGCTGCTCGCCTCAGACCCCGAGGCGACGAGCGGCTACAGCCTGCACACGACCGGCTACGCGTTCGACGTCGCGCGCGACTACGCGAGCCGCACGCAGGCGCTCGCCTTCCAGTTCGTGCTCGACCGGCTGACCGCGCTGAACCTCGTCGCGTGGGTGCGCGAGCCCGGCGCAATCCACGTGACGGTCGCCCACGACGCCCAGCGGCTCGAGGAGCCGATGGGCGTCCAGACGGGGTAGCGCCGGGTCAGCCCTGCGGCGTCCCCATCGGCTCGCTCTGGCCGGGCATCGCCCCGGGCACCGCGCGGCCCTCGAGCAGGTCCTTCGCGCGCGCGACGACGTTCTCGACGCTGAAGCCGAGCTCCTCGAGGACCTCCAGCCCGGGCGCCGAGGCGCCGAAGCGCTCGAGCGACACGGAGGCGTCGACCCACTTCGACCAGCCCATCGCCACGCCGGCCTCGACCGACAGCTTCGCCACGCCCGCGGGCAGCACGCTCGCGCGGTAGTCCTCGTCCTGCTCGGCGAACAGCTCCCAGGCCGGCATGGACACCACGCGCGTCGGGATGCCGTCGCCCTGGAGGACGTCGCGCGCGCGCACGCACAGCGACAGCTCCGAGCCGGTCGCGACGAGGACCAGCTGCAGGTCGCCGTCGGCGTCCTCGAGGACGTAGGCCCCGCGCCGCACCCCGTCTCTGCCGCGCCGGCGAGCGGACTCGAGTACGGGCAGGTCCTGGCGCGACAGCGCCAGCGCCGCCGGCCCCGTGCAGTGCTCGAGGATCGCCTGCCACGCGTACGCGGTCTCCCACGCGTCGCCCGGGCGGATGAAGGTCAGGTCCGGGATGGCGCGCAGCGCCGCGTAGTGCTCGATCGGCTGGTGCGTCGGGCCGTCCTCACCGAGGCCGACCGAGTCGTGGGTGTACACCCACGCGCAGCGCAGGTGGCTGAGCGCCGACAGGCGCAGCGCCGGGCGCATGTAGTCGGCGAACTGCAGGAACGTCGAGCCATACGGGCAGAGGATCCCGCCGTGCGCGGCCATCCCGTTGACGGCGGAGCCCATGCCGTGCTCGCGCACGCCGAACTTGATGTTGCGCCCGTGCGGCGTCGTCGGGTTGAACAGCGCGGCCTTCGGGAACTCGGTCTTGGTCGACTCCGACAGGTCGGCGGCGCCCCCGATCATCGTCGGCGTGAAGTCCTCGAACGCCGCCATGACCTTCTGGCCCGCCGCGCGGGTGGCGAGCTTGTCCTTGCCCCACTCGATGTTCTCCAGCGCCTCGCCGACGCCGGGCATCGGCTTCGGCTTGTCGAGCCACACCGCGTCCCACTCGCGGGCGCGGGCGTCGTGCGTGTTGCGCCACGCCTCGAAGCGCTCGGTCCACTCGCCCTCCAGGCGCGCGCCGCGCTCGGTCTGGTCGAAGTGCTCGTAGACGCCGTCGGGAACGACGAACGTCTTGTCGGGATCCCAGCCGAGGATCTCCTTGGTCGCGCGTACCTCGTCCTCGCCGAGCGGCGAGCCATGCGCCTTCGACGTGCCCTGCTTGTGCGGCGCCGGCCAGCCGATGATGCTGCGCACCTTGATGAGCGACGGGCGCTCCTCCTCGTCGATGGCCGCCTGGATCGCGCGCGAGAGCTCGTCGAGGTCGTTGACGTCGTCGACCTTCAGCGTGTGCCAGCCGTAGGCCTCGAAGCGCTTGGTGACGTCGTCGGAGAACGTCTCCGCGGTCGGCCCGTCGAGCTGGATGTTGTTGTCGTCGTAGAGGTAGATGAGCCGGTCGAGCCTGAGGTGGCCGGCCATCGACGCGGCCTCGTGGGAGAGGCCCTCCTGCAGGTCGCCGTCCGAGCAGATCGCGAACACGCGGTGGCTCTGGAGCTCGGCGCCGAAGTGAGCGCGCAGGAAGCGCTCGGCGATCGCCATGCCGACGCCGTTGGCGAAGCCCTGGCCGAGCGGGCCCGTGGTGACCTCGACGCCGGGCGTGACGTTGTGCGGGTCGCGCTCGGGGTGCCCCGGCGTCTTGGAGCCGAGCTGGCGGAAGTTCTTGATCTCCTCCATCGGCAGGTCGTAGCCGGCGAGGTGGAGCGTCGCGTAGAGCAGCATCGAGCCGTGCCCGGCGGAGAGCACGAAGCGGTCGCGGTCGGGCCACTCCGGGTTCTTCGGGTTGTGGCGCATGAACCGCGTGTAGAGGAGGTAGGCGGCCGGGGCCATCGCCATCGGCAAGCCGGGGTGGCCGCTGTTGGCCTGCTCCACCGCGTCCATCGACAGGGTGCGGATGGTGTCGATGCAGAGGCGGTCGATGTCGACCGTCGCGGGGGCGTGCTGCTCGGTCGTGGTCATGCGCGGAGGCTACCCCTGTTCGGAGGCCGGTAGCGTTCCGCCGCAATGGACGTCGTGCGCACTCCGGACGAGCGTTTCGCCGGGCTTCCGGACTTCCCGTTCGAGGCCCGCTACCGCGACTGGGACGGCCTGCGTCTGGCGCACGTCGACGAGGGCGACGGGCCGCCCGTCGTCTTCTTCCACGGCGAGCCCACGTGGTCGTTTCTGTGGCGCAAGGTCATGCCGCCGATCCGCGACGCGGGCTTTCGCTGCATCGCCCCCGACATGCCCGGCTTCGGCCGCTCGGACAAGCCAGCCGACGTCGGCTGGTACTCGTACGACCGCCACACCGAGGCGGCCAAGGCGCTCGCCGAGGCGCTCGACCTGCGTGGCGCGACCGCCGTCGTCCACGACTGGGGCGGGCCGATCGGGCTGCGCACCGCCGTCGAGCTGGCAGACCGCTTCGACCGCCTGGTGATCCTCGACACCGGCCTGTTCACCGGCCACCAGCGCATGACCGACGCGTGGATGGCCTTCCGCAACTTCATCGAGCGCACGGAGGACCCGCCGATCTCGATGCTCGTCCGCCGCGCGTGCTTCCGCGATCCCGGCGACGAGGTGGCCGCGGCCTACGACGCGCCGTACCCCGACGCGCAGGCGAAGGCCGGTACGCGCGCCTTCCCGCTGCTGATCCCGCTGCAGCCCGACGCCCCAGGCGCCGAGGCCGGCCAGCGCGTGCTCGAGGCGCTGCGCTCCGACCGCCGCCCCACGCTGATGCTCTGGGCCGACAACGACCCGGTGCTGACGCTGAAGACCGGCGAGCGGTTCGCCGAGGCGATCGGCCGCGAGGCGCCGCAGGTCGTCGCGAACGCCTCGCACTTCCTCCAGGAGGACGCCGGGCCGGAGATCGGCGAGCGGATCGCCGCCTGGCTGACGGCCGGCTAGTGGGCCGGGTCCACTAGGAAGCCGTCTTCTCGGGCAGCTGCTCGGGCTCCTCGCCCGGCTCGAGGCCCGGCTCGGAGTGCGCCGCGCGCAGCTCGTAGCCCTGGCGCGCGCCCATGTCGGCGTCCCAGATGACGCGGTCCGCCTTGAACGCGCGCGCGATGGCCTCACGCCCGCGGCGCGGCAGCACCCCGGTGACGGTGGCGATCGACTGCGCGGACTTGGGGACCCAGACGTCGAAGCGCCCGGTCTGCAGCGCGTCGACCGTCGCCTCGGCGACCTGCTCGGGCGTGAGGATCTTGGAGGCGCGCGAAGCGCTGAGGCCGGTGCCGAGCTCCGTGCCGACGATGTTGGGCATGACCACGCTGACCGAGATCCCGTCGGCGCCCATGTTGTGCAGCTCGCCGCGCAGCGCCTCGCTGAGGCCGACGACGGCGTGCTTGGTCGCCACGTAGGTCGCGATCCCCGGGATGCCGAACTTGCCCGCTTGCGACGCGACGTTGACGATGTGGCCGCGGTTGCGCGGGAGCATCCGGCCGAGGGCCACCTTGCAGCCGTAGATCACGCCGTGGACGTTGATGTCGACCTGGCGGTGCGCGGTGGCGTCGTCCTCGTCGACGAAGCGGCCGACGGGCATGATCCCCGCGTTGTTGACGAAGACGTCGATCGGCCCGAGCCGCCGCTCGACCTCGTCGGCGAACTGCTCGACCGACTCGCGCTTGGTGACGTCGAGCTCGAGCGCGACCGTGCCGCGCCCCAGCTCGTCCGCCGTGCGCTGCGCGGTGACCACGTCGACGTCGCCGATCGCGACGCGCATGCCCTCGCGCAGGAAGGCCTCGGCCATCGCCCGGCCGATGCCGCGGCCGCCTCCCGTGATCGCGGCGACCTGTCCCGTCAGGATGCGGAGCTGCTTGGCCATCGGTGACGTTCCTCCTGCGTACGGCGACCCTTGCTGGCGCCAGAGCGTAGTGGGTCGGTGAGATCTGTCCGCCGCCAGACGGCAAGTTTGCGCCCGAAGAGGCGTTCCAGTCGGGGCCCAACGCGACCACCAGGACCTCCCTCGCCTCATGACGCCTCGCCTCCGCCTCGCCGCCCTGCTCGGCCTTGCCGCCGCGCTCGCCGCCCCGGCGCCGGCGCTCGCCGCCCGGACGCGCGCGCTCTCCTTCGCGCGCCTGAACCGCCTCGACCGCGCGACGCGTCTCGGCCGGCCGTCGCCGAGCACGCCCATGCGCATCGGCGTCGCGCTCGAGCGCCCGGACGCCGCGGGCGAGGACGCCCTCGTCCGGTCGCTCTACGACCCGGCCTCGCCGAGCTTCCACCGCTTCCTGAGCCCCGCGCAGTTCCGCGCGCGCTTCGGCGTGGCCGGCGCGGACACGGCCGCGACGCGCCGCTGGCTGCGGGCCGGCGGACTGCACGTGGACTACGCCTCGGCCTCCGGCGACTACCTGCTGGCGACCGGCACGGTCGCCCAGGTCGAGCGCCTGACGCACGTGACGATCGGCGAGTACCGCTTCGCCGCCGAGCGCTTCCTGGCCAACGAGCAGGCCCCCCGCGTTCCGGCCGCGCTGCCCGTCCTCACGGTCACCGGGCTCAACACCTACGAGCGTCACCACACGACGCTGTCGGAGGGCGCCACCGTGGCGGGCAGGCCGACCGCGAAGGCGCCGGCCGCCGCGCCGAACATCGGGAGCCAGACGCCGCAGGACCTGTGGTCGATCTACCAGCAGCCGGCCGAGATCACGGGCGCGGGCGTGCCCGTCGCCATCCTCGGCAACGGCGCGACCGACGCGGTCATCAACGACCTGCACGCCTTCGACGACCACAACCACCTGCCGCGCCTGCCCGTGGACGTCATCCGCACCCCCGCCGACGGCGACTTCTCCGACGACTCCGGCAATGGCGAGTGGGACATCGACATGCAGGCGATCCACGGCATGGCGCCCGAGATCACCAAGGAGGTCCTGTACTTCGCGCCAACGCTGCGCGACACCGACCTCGTCGCGGCGACGGTGCGCTGGGTCAACGACCCCGCCGGCCCGCCGATCATGAACGCCTCGCTGGGCGAGTGCGAGGTCACGCCGCTCAACGACACCCTGAACAGCCCGGCGCTCGACCCGCTCAACGGCAACGAGAGCGCCAACGCCGCCCCGGTCTCGCAGGGGCTGTCGAACTCGTCGGAGCCCGCGCAGACGCAGGCGCTGCGCGAGGCGGTGCTCGAAGGGCGCACGCTGTTCGCCGCCTCCGGCGACGCCGGATCGTCGTGCACGGCGATCTACCCCGGCACGAACGGCGTCGGCAACTACGGCGTCCCGCTCACCGAGGACCCGGCGAACAACCCGTACGCGGTCGGCGTCGGCGGCACCGTCCTGTACTCGGACGGCGGCTCGCCGGCGCAGCGCGCGCTCGAGTACGCGTGGACGCACTCGGGCGGCAACGCGAGCCCGTTCCTGACCGCGCCCGCCTACCAGCACGACGTCGCCGGCCTGGACCGCACCTGCGTGACCGACCAGTCCGGCCAGCCGACGAACACCGGCGAGCTGTGCCGCGCCGTGCCCGACGTCGCGGCGATCTCCGGCGACGTGATCTCCAACGGCTACGCGATCTGGTCGTGCGGCAACCCGGGGATCATCAGCGGGGCGTTGGGCGCCCAGCCCGGCTGCAGCGAGGGCAGCGGAGGCGGCACGTCGCTGTCCTCGCCGCTGTGGGCCGGCATGTGGGCGCGCCTGGCCTCCACGGCGCCGGCGGGGTCGCCGGGCTACGGGTTCGCCAACGAGGCGATCTACCGCGTCGCCAAGGACCCCAAGCTCTACGGCCAGTCGTTCTTCGACATCACCCAGGGCAGCAACGGCCTCAACGCGGCGCAGACCGGCTACGACTACGTGACCGGCTTCGGCGTGCCCAGGCTCGCCGGGCTCATCGCCGCCGTGCAGCAGGTCGCCCCCGCCGCGCCCGCGCCGCCGGCGGCCGCGCAGGGCCCGACCGTCGAGCCCACGCCGCAGGCGACCCCGCAGCCGAGCTCGAGCCCGTCGTCACGGCCCAAGCGAGCGCACCGCCACCACCGGCGCCGCACGCATCGCCACAAGCGGCACGTGCGCCGGCATCACCGCGCAGCGCGCCGGCACGCGGCGCGCCACCGGCGTCACTGACGCTCGGCCGGGGGCACGGGCGAGCCGAGAAGGTGGGAGTCCCCGCCGCCGCCGCGCCCGTCGCCCTGCTGGTCGTCGCCCTGGTGGCCCTGGTCGCCCTGCTGGTCGCCGGCGGGCTGGTCGCCCTGGTCGTCCTGCCCGCGGCGCCCCGGCGCCGGGACGGTCGCCTCGCGGTCGTGCTTGAGCGGGTCGGCGCGCGGATGGTCGTCGTTGCCGCCGCGGTGCTCGCCCTGGTCCTGGCCGTCGCCCTCGTCGTCCTGGCGGTGCTCGTCACTCGCCGGGACCTGCTCGCCGTGCCGCTCGTGCTTGGGCTTGTCGTCCTTGGCCTTCTTGGGCTTGTGCTTGTCGCCGGTCACCACCTGCGGCTCCTCGGCGGCCAGGACCGGCGGCCGCGAGGCCTCGTGCCCGCGATGGCGGCGCCGACGGCGCTCCGCGCCGACCGCCGTGGGGCGGCGCGCGGGCGGCGCCGCGACCCGGCGGTGGAGCCGCACGTGCCGCCGCACGCGCCGCTCGGGCAGCGGCGTGGCGCCGACGCTCGGGCTGCTGGCGGCCTTGACGGCGACGGGCTGGTCCTCCTCCGACGGCTGCGCGGCGGCCGATCGCGGCACCTGCAGCTCGGCAGCGGCCAGCGGCGGCGTCTTGGGCGTGTGGAAGGCGTGGATGGCGACGTAGCCGGTCCCGCCCGCGCCGCCGGCGACGACCGCGGCGACCATCACCTTCGCAGCGGCGGCCTTCGCGCCACCCGCGGCGGCGAGCCCGCCCGCGGCCGAGGAGCCGCCCAGGCCGGCCGCCGTCGCCGCGGCGCCGCCCAGGACGGCCTGCTTGAGCGCGAAGCTCGGGATGACCGGCAGGATCAGCGCGAGCGCCGCGCGCTGGCGCTGGACCTCGGCGCGGAAGGCACGGCAGCCGGCGCACGACTCGAGGTGGCGGCGCAGGTGGCTGCGCCGCAGCGCGCCGCCGCGCGCGTTGGCCAGCTCCTCGCGGATCTCCGAGCACGGGGTGTCGCGGGCGGCCTTGGCCGCCACGAGCGCCTCGCGGGCCTGGAAGACGAGCGCCTTGACCTTGTCGCGCTTCACGTCGAGCACTCCGGCGATCTCGTCGTGCGTGTGCGCGCCGAGCTCGGCGAGGACGAGCGCGGCCCGCTGCGCGTCGGGCAGGCGCGCGAGGTCCGAGAGCAGGTCTCGCAGGTCCTCGCGGCGCTCGACCTCGGTCGCCAGGCCGGCGACCGACGGCGCGCTCTCGAGCCCGTCCTCGAGGCCGACGCGCTCGCGGCGGGCGCGCAGCAACGAGAGGCAGCGGTTGCGGGCGATCGCGTACAGCCACGCCTTGAGGTGCAGCTCGCGCTGGTCGGCGAGCATCGCCCGGTGAGCGGCCAGGAACGTGTGCTGGACGGCGTCCTCGGCCTCCTCGAGGCTGCCCAGCATGTGACGGCAGAAGGACAGCAGGCCCGGGGAGTGGCGGTCGTAGACCTCCTCGAAGGCGTTGCGGTCGCCGTCGCGCACCAGTGCGACGAGGCGCTCGTCGGGCTCTGAGCGGACGAAGCGGCGGGGCGTCGCGAGCATCCGGGCTCCACGTGGCCGAGAACGCGCAGCGAGCGACACGGTTGGTCGGTTATGCCCCACCGCGGCCCGGAGTACGCTCCGAAAAGTGCCTTCCTTTACTTACCACGGACACCGCCTTGCCTATTCCCAACACGGTTCGGGGCCGCGGCCGGTCGTCCTGCTTCACGGGCTGCTGCTCTCGCAGCGGATGCACCTCCCGCTCGGCGAGGACCTCGCCTCGCGCGGCAACCGGGTGATCACCCTCGACCTGCTCGGTCACGGCGCCTCGGACCGCCCGCGCGACATGTGGCGCTACTCGATGTCGTTCTTCGGCGACCAGGTCCTCGCCCTGCTCGACGAGCTCGAGATCGATCAGGCCGTGCTGATGGGGACCTCGCTGGGGGCCAACGTCACGCTCGAGGTGGCGTCGTCGGCGCCCGAGCGACTGCGGGGCATGGTCCTCGAGATGCCGGTGCTCGACAACGCCCTGCTCGCCTGCGCGCTCGCTTTCACGCCGCTGCTCGTCGCCCTGACGTTCGGGGAGCCGGTGATGCGGCAGGTCCAGCGGGCCGCCCGGGCGGTCCCCGAGAACCGCGTGCCGTGGTTCGCCAACGTCCTGCTCGACCTGGTGCGCCAGGACCCGGCGCCGAGCGCCGCCGTCCTGCAGGGCCTGTTCTTCGGCCGGATCGCCCCGCACCGCACCGAGCGGCGCACGTTCGAGGCGCCCGCGCTCGTCATCGGGCATCGTCGCGACCCGGTCCACCCGTTCTCGGACGCTGGGATGCTGGCCGACGAGCTGCCCCACGGGCGGCTGCTCGAGGCCGAGTCGATCGTCGAGCTGCGCTTCTCGCCCGACCGGCTGACCGGCGAGATCGCCGCCTTCATCGACGAGTGCTGGACGGTTCCCCGGGCGACCCGGGCGCGTGGCGGCGGGCGTCGCCGCGCGGCTGGGTAATCTGGCCGCCGGATGGCCAGCCGGCAGGAGGAGAAGCAGCGTCGCCGCGAGGAGCGGCTCGCCCAGGAGCGCCAGGCCAACGCCGCCGCTGCGCGGTCGCGCCGGCTCCAGATGGTCGGCGGCGCCGTCCTGGTCGTGGCCGTCGTCATCGTGGCGGTGGTGCTCGTCGCGGCCGGCGGTGGCGGTAGCAGCGACAGCTCGCCGTCGTCGCGGGTCGGGAAGAGCGGCGCCTCGATCCCGGCCGCCGGGCCCAACGCCAAGGCCGACAAGCTCGCGGCGGCGGCGAAGGCCGCCGGCTGCGTCACCAAGACGTTCCCGATGGAGGGGCGCACGCACACGACGAGCAAGGTCAAGTACAAGACGAACCCGCCGACGTCGGGCAACCACAACCCGACGCCCGCCGCGGACGGGATCTACGACCCGGGCAACACGCCGGCCAAGGAGAACTTCGTCCACACGCTCGAGCACGGGCGCATCGAGCTCCAGTACCGGCCCGGCACGCCCAAGCACACCATCAGCCAGCTCGAGACGCTGTTCAGCGAGAAGTTCAACGGCACGATCGGCTACCACATGCTGCTCTTCGAGAACACCACGCGGATGCCGTACGCGATCGCCGCGACCGCGTGGACGCAGATGCTCGGCTGCCCGCGCATGAACAACAAGGTCTTCGACGCGGTCCGCGCGTTCCGCGCGCGCTACACCGACAAGGGCCCGGAGTTCATTCCGTAGCGACGGTCATTGGGCGCAGCGCTCGAGGCCGAGCGCCCGGAAGCGGCGGTCGGCCTCGTCGCCGAGGCGCTGGACCTCGCCCAGCCCCTTGCGCAGCGCCCTGACCGACGGGTGCGCCGCGTCGAGCTCGCCGCGCAGCGCGCGCAGGCGGCGGATCGCAGCGTCCTGGACGCGCAGCGCCGCCGCGTGGCCCGAGCGCAGCGCCGCGGGCGGTCGCAGGCGCCGCAGGCGGTCGGTGTCCTGCTCGATGATGACCAGCGTCTGGTCGAGGAAGCGCCGCAGCCCCGCGAGGTCGCGCGGGCGCTTGATCGCCCCGGCGCGCCGGTTGGCGTCGACGCAGATCGCGCTCGCCTCGCGGCGGTACTCGGCGGCGCTCGGCGCCTTGGGCTGCCCGTCGCCGCCGCATCCGGCGAGCACGGCGATCGCCCCCGCGGCCGCCAGCAGCCGCACTAGTGGACCCACTAGCACTAGCGGAAGAGCTGGAGCTCGCTGACCGCGACGTGGTCGCCGTCCGGCGGCGCCTCGGTCGGCCAGACAAGCACGTGGCGGTAGCGCTCCGAGCCGTCGCCGAGCCGGATCCGCTCGTTCGAGCCGACGTCGAGCTGGGTGGCGAGGTGGCGCCATCCGGGGTCCTGGATCGAGACCGGCTCGGTCTCGCTGCGCGAGGCGTAGATCTCGACGGTCATCCCCGGCGTGTCGGTGCGCAACTCCAGCGCGCGGACGCCCACGAGCTTGCCGAGGGCGACGTCGACGCCGACCGCGCCGCTCTGGCTGCCCGAGAAGGTCGCCGTCCACGCGGTCTGCGGGTCGCCGTCGATGGCGAGGTGGGCGTCGCTGAAGTCGTTCTCGGGCCGCGCGTACGGGTTGTAGGTGCTCGCCGCGTCGTCGGCGAGCGTGAGGGCGGCGAGCTTGGGCGTCGTGCGCTTGGGCTTGGCCGGCGCTTTCGCCTTCGTCTTGGCCTTGGCTGGGGCCGCCGGCGTGCTGGTGGCCGGGGCGGGCGCCTTGGGCGCCGGCGCCTTGGCGCCCGGCGGCGGGCTCGTGCTCGGCTGGGGCGCCTTGGGCGTCGGCGCCGCCTTCGGCGCGGGAGCGGCCGGCGGCGGCGTGGTCTGCGCGGGCGGCGGCGCGGCCTGCGCCGGCGGGGCGGCCTGCGCGGGCGGCGGCGTCGGCGGGAGCGCGGCCTGCGTCGTGGAGGCGGCGACGCGCTTGGCGTCGGCCGAGAGCCCGGCCCAGGCAGCGGCGACCGCCCCGGCGGCGAGGATGCCGGTGGCGACCAGCACGGCCGCCGCGCCGCGCCAGCCGGGCGCGGGGGCGAAGGTCTCCGGACGGGCGGTCCCGCACTCCAGGCACCAGTCCTGGCCGGGCGCCAGGGCGGCCCCGCAGGTCGGGCAGGGGCGGGTCTGCGGCGCGGGCTCAAGCGTCGCCGCGGGGACCTCATCGGGGGCCGCGGAAGCGGCCTCGTGCTCTCTGGTCAGCGTCTCCACGAGGGCCTCAGTGTGACAAACGAGTTTCGGGTGCCCGGGTTGCGGCCTCGGCTAACGCGGCGGCGGCGGCCCGTCGGGGACGATGTCGCGGCCGGTGGGCTGCAGGCGATCGTCGAGCTCGAGCTGCCAGAAATAGCGGGTGAAGGTCAGGCCCGACCGGTACTCGCCGACGTGCGGCTC
Organism: Actinomycetota bacterium; assembly: GCA_005888335.1. The sequence continues at coordinate 13,138 of VAWY01000004.1, read as the reverse complement.
GACCCGCTCGCCGCGCGCCATGCGGACGATGAGCTCGGGGTAGGTGCGGCCGGGGAGCGCCGCGTACATCGGCGCGGGGAAGGCGCCGCCGAAGCGCGTGTTCACGTCGGTGATGCCGAGCCCGATCTCGGCGTCGCGGAAGACCTGCACGGTGCACGGCCCGCGCACCCCGAGCGCCTCGACGACGTCGCGGCCCAGCCGGACGAGCTCGGAGTCGTCGATCACCGTGCCCTTGATCGACTCGCCGCCGCGCGACTCGATCATCGTCCGCGGGATCGCGTTCAGGCACCGGCCCTCGCGGTCGGAGAGCAGGTCGATCGAGAACTCGGGGCCGTCCATGAGCTTCTGGACCATCACCGGCTCGTCGACGTAGCCGACGAAGAACTCGGCCTCTGCGCGCGTCCGCGCCGGGTGGATCGAGCGCGCGCCCGAGCCCTGGCGCGGCTTGACCATCACGGCGCCGTCGACGTCGCCGAGACGCTCGGGGAGCACGGTCGGCGGGCTCGGCAGGCCGAGGCGCTCGAGCAGCAGATGGGCCTCGTACTTGTCGTAGGTGGCGCGCGCGGTGTCCGGGTCGGGCACGAGCGCCTGGGGCAGGCGCCCGTCGGCGCGCGCGACGGCCAGCGTCTCGATGTCGAGGTCGGTCAGCGGGACGATCGCCCCGACGCCGTGCTCGTCGCACAGCCGCTGGAGGGCGGGGACGTAGTCGGGGTCGGCGATCAGCGGGACGCGCGTGCGGACGGTCGCCGCGTACTGCGCGGGGGCCAGCGGGTTGGGGTCGGCCGCGACGACCGTCGTGTGCCGGGCGAACGACGACACGATGTCGTAGCGCTTGCCGACGCCGGTGAGCAGGACGCCGCCGCTCATGCCTGCATGTCCCAGCCGCCGGAGGCGCCCTTGTACAGGCCCGCGCCGTGGAAGACCATGCGCGCGGTCTTGCGCAGGATCTCGAGGTCCAGCCGCCAGGAGCGGTGCTCGATGTACCAGAGGTCGAGCTCGATGCGCTCCGACCACGGCAGCGTGGCGCGGCCGTTGACCTGCGCCCAGCCGGTGATCCCCGGCTTGACGGCCAGGCGGCCGCGCTGGCGCGCCGTGTACTGCTCGACCTGCACTGGGATCGTGGGGCGCGGGCCGATGATCGACATCTCGCCGCGCAGGACGTTGACGAGGTTTGGCAGCTCGTCGATCGAGTAGCGGCGCAGGATGGCGCCGACGCGCGTGATCCGCGGGTCGCCCTCGTTGACCGCCATCCCGGCGCCCATGCCCTCGGCGCCCTGGACCATCGTGCGCAGCTTGAGCACGTCGAAGGCGTGGCCGTCCGTGCCGATGCGCCGCTGGCGGTAGATCGGGTGGCCGGGCGACTCCGCCCGGATGGCGAGGATCGCGACGAGCAGGATCGGGCTCGTGAGGAGCAGCGCCGCGCCGGAGACCGCGATGTCGAACGCGCGACGCGTCAGCGCGCCGCGCGCACCGGCGGCCCGCCGCCGATGGTCGCGCTGACGCGCGATCACCGCGCCTCCTCGACGGGGTCCCAGCCCGCCTCGGTGCCGTGGCGCAGCCAGTCGTAGAGGCCGAGCGCGATCGACGCGGTCGTGAGGACGTAGTAGCGCGCGACGAGGCCCGCGCGCGTGCGCCCGGAGGCGGCGGCGCCGAGCAGGGTGAGCTGCGACGCGAGCGCCCAGGGGCGGCGCAGGCTGGCGATCAGCAGGGCGGCGTGCAGGAACGGCGTCGCGTAGCGCAGCACTCGGTGCGAGGCGACGAGCAGCGCGTAGCGCGGCGGGTAGCCGCGGGGGTCGACGAGTCCTCCGCGCACGACGATCGGCCAGGTGTGGCCCATCATCCGCCGCTTGCGGGCGAACTCGCCCTCGACGCTGGGGACCATCTTCTCGGTCGCCCGCGCCCCAGGGACGTAAACCGCGCGCCACCCGCGCTTGACGAGGTTGAAGGGCAGCGAGAGGTCGTGGCCCATGATCGGGTCCACCTTGAGGTACGCCGCGCGGCGGACGGCGTAGATGGCGCCGTTGCCGGCCGTCACCGAGGCGAAGCGCGACTCGCGCTCGCGCAGCCACAGCTCGTAGCGCCAGTAGAGCCCCTCCTGGTTGGTGCCGGTCTCGTTGGTGAACGTCACGCGCCCGCAGGCGTAGCCGACCTCGGGGTCCGTGAAGACGGCGGCGAGGCGCTTGAGCGCGTCGAGCTCCCAGACGGCGTTGGCGTCCGAGAACGCGATGAGCTCGGCGGCGGTCGCCTCGACGGCCGCGTCCTGGGCGCGGACCTTGCCGCCGCGTGGCAGGTCCAGGACGAGGTCGGCGCCGGCGGCGCGCGCTCGCTCGGCGGTCGCGTCGGTGCAGCCGTCGCAGGCGACGACGACGCGGAGCATCTCGCGCGGCCAGTCGAGGTCGAGCGCGTTGCGCACGCGGCGCTCGATGACCGCCTCCTCGTCGTGCGCGGCGATGACGAGGGCGGCGCGGGTCGGCGCCCCGACGGCGCCACCGCCCGGGCGGGGCTTCAGCCGGGCGAGCGCGCCGACGACCAGCGCGTAGCCCGCCTGCGCGTAGGCCAGCAGCCCCGCGCTGATCCAGAAGAGCGCGCTCACGATCGCGCCCGAGCGTAGAGCGCGAGGTGGGCGCGGGCGATGCGCTCCCATGAGTAGGTCGTCCGCGCGGCGTACCGGGAGGTCGCGCGCAGCCGCTCGCGAGCAGCCTCGTCGGCGAGCAGGCGCTGCAGCGCGTCGTGGAGGGCGGCCGGGTCGCCGGGCGGGACGTGGACGGCGGGCTCGACTTCGGGAAAGCCGCCGACCGCACTGAGGATCATCGGCGTGGCGAAGGCCAGCGCCGTGAACAGCACGCCGGACTGGTCGATCTGCCGGTAGGGCAGCACGGCGACGTCGGCGCGGCGGAACAGCGCGGCGGCCTCGGCGTCGGAGACGAAGCGCGTCAGCCAGCGCACGCCGGGCGGGGCGTTGGCCTGGAGCGGTCCGACGTCCATGCGCGCGTTGCCGACGATCCACAGCTCGGCGTCCGTGACGCCGCGCCAGGCGTCGAGCAGGACGTCGAGGCCCTTGTACGGGCGAAGGAGGCCGAAGAAGAGGACGACCGGGACGCCCGGGTCGGGGAGCGGGAGCGGCGCGGGCGCGAGCTCGGTCAGGTGCGTGAACGCGCCGTGGGGGATGACCTCGACCTTGGCCTCGGCGACGCCGAGGTCGCCGACGAGCCGGCGGCGGCCGTGCTCGGAGTGCACGACGACCGCGTCGACGCGGTCGTAGAGGCGGCGCTGCGCCGCCTCGTGGCCGGGCCCGCGGGGCTCGCGGGGCAGGACGTCGTGCGCGGTGATGGCGAGCGGCGCGCGGCGGGGCAGCAGGCGCACGTCGAGCGGCGGGACCGCGAGCCACTGGAAGTGCACGACGTCGAAGGCGCTCGCGCGCCGGCGCAGGGCGAGCATGTCCGGGATGTGCTGCGCGAGCTTGGCCGCCTGGCGCGCGCGGGAGCCCGGCGGGCCCGGCTGGCGCGCGTAGAAGGCGCGCTCGTCGCGGACGTAGCCGGCCGGCGGCGCCAGCGCGCCGTACCCGAAGCGGCTCGTGGCGAGCGTGACGTCGGCCCCGGCGGCCGCGAGCGCCGCCGACAGCGCGTGGTCGTACGGGGGCGTGTAGGCGGAGGGGTCGACCTGCAGGACGCGCACGGCTCGGCATCTTCGCCGGTCGGTCACCCTCCCCCTCGTGCTGCTCGCCCTCGGCGCGTCGGGCGCCGGCGCCTCCCCGGTCCTGAACATCGGGCACCGCGGCGCGTCCGGTTACGCGCCCGAGCACACCTTCGCCTCCTACGACCTGGCGCTGAAGCTGGGCGCCGACTACATCGAGCAGGACGTGCAGATGACCAGCGACGGCGTGCTGGTCGTCATGCACGACGAGACGCTCGACCGCACCGCGCGCGGCCCGGCCGAGGACTGCACCGGGCCCGTCAAGACGAAGACGCTGGCGCAGATCAAGCGCTGCGACGCCGGCAGCTGGTTCGGGCCGCAGTTCGAGGGCGAGCGGATCCCGACGCTCGAGGAGGTCTTCCAGCGCTACGGCCGCCAGGCCAACTACTACATCGAGACCAAGTCACCCGAGATCTATCCCGGGATGGAGGAGGCGCTGCTCGCGCTGCTCGGCCGCTACGGCCTGCGCGAGCCCGCGGCCGCGCGCTGGCAGGTGCTCATCCAGTCGTTCTCGCCCGAGTCGCTGCTGCGCGTGCACGAGCTCGACCCCTCGCTTCCGCTCATCCAGCTCACGTCGGCGGGCGCCGGGCCGCTCGTCCAGCTGCCGGCGATCAGCGGCTACGCGGTCGGCATCGGCCCGTCGATGGGCGACGTCGACGCGCAGCTCATCGCCGCCGCCCACGCGCAGTGCCTCGCCGTCCACCCGTACACGGTCAACGAGGCCGCCGACATGCGCCGGCTCGTCGAGCTCGGCATCGACGGCGCGTTCACGAACTTCCCCGACCGCTTCGACGCGGTGCTGGGCCGCCGGGTGACGAGCGCCCGGCGCGCGGCGAGCGACGCCGCCGAGGCGTGGCGGAGGTGCGCTCAGCGGCGATGATGCGGCGAGGATGGGCGCCGTCGAGGTCAGCTACTGCGTGGTCAACACCGCCGGGTGGGCGCTGCTGGAGCGCTGCCTCGACGCGATCGCCGCGGAGCGCGCGGGCGTGCCGTTCGCCACCGAGGTCCTCGTGCTCGACAACGCGACAACCGATGGCTCGGCCGAGGCCGCGCGGGCGCATCGCGCCGGCGCGGAGGTCATCGCGCTCGACGAGCGGCGCGGCAAGGCCGCGAACGACAGCGCGCTGCTCGAGCGGGCGTCCGGGCGCTTCGGGCTGCTGCTCAACGAGGACTCCGAGCTGCGCCCGGGCGCGACGGCCGCGCTGCACGCCGCGCTGGCGGCCCGGCCGCGGGCGGCGGCGGCCGGCGCGCGCCTGCTGCGTCCGGACGGCACGCCGCAGCCGTCGGCGTTCCGCTTCCCGACGGTCCGCGCCGCGGCGCTCGGCGCCGTCGGGCTGGCGCGCCGCAACGTGCAGGGCACCGGCGACGCGGTCCGCGAGGTCGACTGGGCGCACTCCGCCGCGCTGCTCGTGCGGCGCGAGGCGGGCGCCGGGGTCGGCTGGCTCGACCCCGACTTCTTCGTCTACTCCGACGAGGTCGACTTCTGCAAGCGCCTGCGCGACGCCGGCTGGACGATCCTCTACGTCCCCGCGGCCGAGGCCGTCCACCACGAGCAGCTCGCGACCGGCGCGGCGAGCGAGCGGCGGATCGTCGAGTTCAGCCGCAACCGCGACCGCTACGTGCGCAAGCACCACGGCTCCCTCGCCGCGCGCGCGGTGCGCTGGCTCACGGCGGCCGCCTATGCCGAGCGGGCCCTCGCGGCGCTCGTCCTGCCCGGCCACGACCCCGGCCGGTACTGGCGCCACGTCGTCGCCACGCTGCGCCCCGAGCGCGGCGAGGGGATCGCGGAGGCGGCCGCCGCGTTCAACGCGCGCCGGCGCCTCGCTCGCGGTCGTGGTGCGGGGAATTAGCGCCCCACGCTCGTCAGGTCCAGCCGCCCGAAGCCGAAGGCGTCGTCGCGGCCGGGCGCGCCGAGGTCGAGCGCCGCCGCGTCGAGCCGGCCGCGGATCGCCGCCGCGGTTGACCGCGGGTGGGCGTCCCAGAGGAGCGCCGCCGCGCCCGAGACGTGCGGCGTCGCCATCGACGTGCCCGACATCGCCTCGTAGCGATTCCCAGGGACGCTCGAGACGACGTCGACGCCCGGCGCGGCGAGCTCCACGTCGGCGTTGTGGTTGGAGAAGTCCGCCACCGCGTCGCTCGCGTCGACCGCGGCGACCGACACGACCTCGCTGCGCCCGGCGGGGTACTCGACGGCGGCCGTGCCGTCGTTGCCCGCGGCGGCGACGAGGACCGAGCCCGCGCGACCGCCGGCCGCCCAGGTGTAGCGGACCGCCTCGGCGATGGTGCGTGACGCGGAGCCGCCGAGGCTCATCGAGATGACCTTCGCGCCCTCGTCGTGGACCCAGCGGATGCACGCCGCCACGTCGGCGTCGGTGCCGCCCCCGTCGTCGTCGAGCGCCTTGCACACGATCAGCGGCGAGGAGAAGGCCACGCCGGCGAGCCCCACCCCGTTGTCGGCGACCGCGCCGATCGTCCCCGCCACGTGGGTGCCGTGGCCCTGGCCGTCAGCGCAGGTGCCGTCGCGGATCGCGCCATCGACCGCCGCGGCGCACGCCGCGACCTTGCCGCGCAGGTCCTCGTGCGTGGCGTCGATGCCGGTGTCGACGATCCCGACCTTGACGCCGCCCGTCGCCGGGAACCGCGCCAGCCCGAGCGCGGCCCAGGCCGCGCCCGCGCCCAGCCGCGGCAGCGGGCCGCGGGCGAACTGCGGATCGTCGGGCGTCGCGTCGAGCGCGCGCACGACGCCGTTGGGCTCGGCCCACTTGACGCCGCGGCGGCCGGACAGCCGCGCGGCGACGACGGCGGGATCGCCGTCGACGCGGATCACGCGCAGCCCGAGCCGCGCGATGCGCCCGACGGTCTGGCCCTCGGCGTGCCAGCGCGCGCCGCGGGCAGGCTTGACGACGATGGTGCCGGAGGCGCGCGCGGCCGGCGGCGAGATGACGAGGCAGGCGAGCGCGACGGCGGTCGCGCCCGCCGCAAGGGTGAGAGAGCTGATTCGGTGCATGCCGGCGAGGATCCGGCCGCGAGCGAGCGATCGGGCCGGGCGCGCGCGAATCGCAACGCCGCCCCCGCAGGTTCGTCACAGACGCCGGGCGCGCCGTGACGCGACGGTCCCGCGCGCGTCGCGCAGGGCCACCTGCGCGCAGTGCACCAGGAAGCCGATCGCGACGCTCGGGCAGACCACGAGCGCGACCACCGTCGCGGTCCCGCCGCCGTCGATCGCGTACGGGGTCACCAGCGCGACGATCTCGACCGCGAGCAAGCCGTCGGCGACGCGCATCAGCCGCCGCCGGCCGGCGACGTTGAGCATCAGGCCCAGCGCGAAGAGCAGCCACAGCGTCCCGGCGGCCACGACGAGGCGCACGCCGGACAGTGTGCTGGAACGGCCCGCCGCGCGCCAGCGCGCGGCGGCCCCGCACAGCCCCGCTACGAGACCGCCTTGGCCAGGTTCACGCGGCCGAAGCCGAACTGCTGGTCGCGGCCCGCTGCGCCGAGGTCGTCGACCGAGGCGTCGAGCTTCGAGCGCGCCTGGGCGGCCGTGAACAACGGGTTGCGGTCGAAGATCATCGCGGCCACGCCGGCGACGTGGGGCGTCGCCATCGACGTCCCGGAGAGCGTCGTGTACGACGAGTTCGACGAGTCGTACGTCGAGAGGACGTTGACGCCGGGCGCGGCGATCTCCACGTCGGCGTTCGCATTCGAGAAGCTCGCCCGCTGGTCCTTGTTGTCGGTCGCCGCCACCGCGACGACCTCCGAGTAGGCGGCCGGGTACTCGAGCGTCGAGTCGCCGTCGTTGCCCGCGGCCGCGACGACGAGCGCACCGTTGCCGTTCCTCCACGCGTATTGCACGGCCTGGTGCAGCGTCGTCGAGTCGCCGCCGCCGAGCGACATCGAGATCACCGTGACGCCCTGGTCGGCAACCCACGTGATGCAGTTGGCGACGTCGGCGGTCGTGCCGCTGCCGAGCGGGCCGCCGAGCGCGCGGCACATGGCCAGCGGCGAGTTGAACGCCACGCCGGCGACGCCCTTGCCGCGCACACCAGCGTCGCCGCGCCTGCGAGCGCGGCGGATCGCCAGGTCCAGTGCACCTAGTGCTGCGTCAGGTGACGTTCGCCCCGTCGCCGGCGGAGCGATCGTCGTGGCTGGCGTCGACCGTCATCCGAAGGTGTGGCCCAGCCACATCGAGGATCGACGGGTGGCGCCAGGCGCGGCGAGCGCCCGCCGAACGGGGCGAACGTTGCCTGACGCGGCACTAGACCTCCCCTGTCGTGTGGCGTTCCTGTCGCCGGCGCTCCCGCCGCCGGCGCGGCCAGCCCAGCGGTGCGACCGAACGCGCGCGTTCACGCTCTTCGGGCGACAGGAACCCCGAGGCGAGCAGCAGCACGGGCAGTGCCGCCGTGAGCGCCGCGCGCGCCGCCAGGCCGCCCGCGCCGCTCGTCGGCAGCAGCAGCTCGCCGGCCACCGCGCCGCCGCCCAGAACCGCGGCCAGCCGCGCCAGCCGCCCCCACTCGAACGCGATGGCGAAGCGCCGGCGCGTCAGCGCATGCAGGACGCCGAGCATGACCACGTAGGCCGCGCACAGGGCGATGCCCGCGCCCGCGATGCCGAGCGGGCCGACGAGCAGGACGAGCAGCACCACGTTGACCGCCAGCCCCGCGACGGCGGCGGGCACGTTCCGGGCGGTCACCCGCAGCCGCCCGGCGACGACCACGTAGACGAGAAACAGGCCGGAGAGCGCCCAGCCGAGCGCCACCCACGGCAGCGCGTCGAACGCGCCCAAGAACTGCGCGGGGAAGAACAGCCGCAGCACCCAGCGGCCGAGCAGCGTCAGCGCGGCCACCACGAGCCCGGTCACCGCCAGGAACCACGTCGTCACCACGCCGTAGAGCCGCCGGGCCTCCTCGTCGTCGGTGACCGAGTAGGCGAGCGGCGGCCACGCGTACTGAAACCCGCGCACCGCGACGATGACGACCGAGGCGACCTTGACCGACAGCGAGTAGCGCCCGGCCGCGCCCGCCGAGTCGGCGCGCAGCAGGTACGCGCGATCGATCACGTTGAGCGCGAACGCCGCGGCGTCGGCGGGCACGGTCGGCAGCCCGAAGCGCAGCAGCGGCGCCAGCGCAGCGCGGCTCGGCAGCAGGCCCACGTAGCGGCGCAGGACGACGCCGAGGACGACCACCGTGACCGCCGAGGCGACAAAGTTCCCCGCGACGAGGCCGCGCGCCCCCTCGTCGCGGATCACGACGAGCGCCACCGTCAGCGCGACCGTCAGCGTGACGTTGCCGACGGTCGCCACCAGGAAGGCACGCCAGCGCTCCTCGACGCGCAACAGCGCCTTGCCCACCTCGAGGTTCGCGAACGCCCAGAGCCCGAGCAGCCCGAAGCCCAGGACGACCGCGTCGTGCCGGCCTAGCAGCGCCTCCGACAGCGGGCCCGCGAACGGCAGCGCGACGACGCCCGCGAGCGTCGTGACCCAGAACACGGCGGCGGTCGTCGTGCGCGCCAGGCGCCGGCGCCGGGCCGGGTCCTCGTCGAGGTACCAGAAGCGCACGAACGCCTCGCCGAGGCCGAGCCGGAGCGGGATCGAGGCGAGCACGACGGCCGTGACCACGACCTCGGCGACGCCGTAGTCGGCGTCGCTGACGTGGTGCAGGTACAGCGGCAGCGTGACCAGCGCGAAGACCCGCGAGACGACGTCCGCCGCCTGGTAGGCCGCCCCGGTGGTCGCCAGGCGCTTGAGGTAGCCGAGCATGGCGGTCGCCGACGGTAGCCGTCTACGCTGCCAGGCCCTGCGAGTCGAGGACCGCCCCATCGCCGCGCTGCTGCTCCCGCGCACGCTGGAGGGCTTCATCCTGCGCGAGCAGGCAGAGGACCTGCTGCGCGCGCCCGGCGTGGTGGCGATCGAGCCCGCGCGCGTGCCCTACGGCGCCTTCGGCCGCCTGCCGGTCGCGCTGTCCGACGCCCTTGCGGCGGCGCAGGCGCGGCGCATGAGCCTGCCCGGGACGCCGCGCGCGATCGTCATCTTCCATCCGCTGCAGTGGCCGCTGGCGCGGGCGTTGCTCGCGCGCTGGCCCGACGCCGAGCTGTGGTACGGGCGCTGGGACCGCTACGAGCGCGCCTACGACGCCTCGCCGCGGATGCGCGAGCGTCTCGAGGCGCTGCACGCCGAGGCCGCCGAGCGCGCGGCGCTCATCTTCGTCGCCTCGGACGCGCTCGCCGAGCTCGAGCGCGAGGCGGGCCGCGAGGCCGAGCTCGTCGGCCTGGCCGCCGGCTCGTTCCCGGCGCCGGACCCCGAGGCGGCGGTCATCGCCGTCTCGCTCGGCCATCTCGGCCATCGCGTCGACTGGGCGCTCCTGCGTGCGGTCGCCGAGCGCATGCCGGAGCTGGTGGTGCTCCTCGTCGGCGAGGCCCATCCCGACGAGCTGCGCGACGACCCCGGCTTCGCCGCCTGCCGGCAGCTCGACAACCTGCTGTGGCTCGGGCGACGCAGCGACGCCGAGGCCGCGCGGCTGATCCTCTGCGCAGACTGCGGGATCGTGGCGTTCAAGGTCGAGCCGTTCAACGACGCCGCGATCCCCTACCGCATCCTCAAGGCGGCGCGGCTGGGGCGGCGGACCATCACGCCGCCGCTCGCCGGCGTGCTCACCTGGGAGCGCGCGGTCGTCCGCGCCGCCGGGCCGGACGAGTGGGTGCGCGCGCTGCGGGCCGAGGCCGGCCGGCGCACGGCGCCCGACCGCGAGCTGCGCGCCTGGGCCCTCGAGCAGACCGCCGCGCGGGTCAACCTCCCGCTCTGGCAGCGCCTCGACGCGCTCGGGATCGAGACCGGCCCGGCGCGCGTGGTCGCCTGATGCGTCTCCTCGCGTTCAGCGACCTGCACCGCGACCTCGCGCAGGCGCGGCGACTGGTCGAGCAGGCGGTGGACGCCGACGTCGTGGCCGGCGTGGGCGACTTCGCCTCCGTGCACCGCGGCCTCGAGGAGACGATCGCGGTGCTGCGCGAGATCGAGAAGCCGACGCTGCTCGTGCCGGGCAACAACGAGACGGACGAGGCGCTGCGTGGGGCGTGCCGCGACTGGGAGGCGGCGACGGTGCTGCACGGCGAGGGGGCGGACGTTGGCGGCGTGGCCTTTTACGGGCTCGGCGGCGGCGTGCCTGTGACGCCGTGGGACTGGAGCTTCGATCTCGACGAGGACGAGGCCGAGGCGGCGCTGGCCGGCTGCCCGCGCGGGGCTGTCCTGCTCGTGCACTCGCCGCCGCGCGGTCACGTCGACGGCGGCTTTGGCAGCACCGCCGTGCTGCGGGCGATCGAGGATCGCGTGCCGCAGCTCGTGTTGTGCGGACACATCCACGAGTGCTGGGGGCAGGAGAGCCGGATGGGGGATTCGCCGGTCGTGAATCTCGGTCCGGCGGGGCGGGTGTTCGACGTGGCTGGGTGACGAACGTCACGGGTGCGGCGGTGGCGTGAGCCGTGGCGTCCCGCTCTGGCGTGGGCGCCGGGCCGCGGCCTGGTCCGCGCCCGGGCCGCGCGGCAACACGCCAGGCGCGGCTCCCCGGGGGGACGAGACGTCACTTGGGGCGCTATTTCAGCCCCAATTGACGTCTCGTCTCACCAGCGGGCGCGAACGCGCCAACCCCCCGCAGGGAGGCGCGCGGAGCGCGCTCGACAGGTGCGGCCACAAGGTCGAACCGCTCCTTCCCCTCGGTGCAATCAGACCACGCCGCGGCCCACAGCACCAAGGGAGCGGAGCGCCGGCAACCCCTAGCACGCCCCGTACGCACTGAACGTCCCATTCCGCGCCACCGGCACGAACCCCGGATCGGGCGCGTTCGTCCGCGGGCTGGCCCCGTCGGCGAACCCGTACCGCTTGAGCGCCTTCTGGCCCAGCACGAAGATCGCCACCCCGCGCGCGTGCCGCCGCGCGCTGCGCGCCCCCACCCGTCCCGCCGGCACGTCGAGAAGCCACCGCGTGTCCGGCACCAGCCGGTAGTTCGGGAACGTGATCGGCCCGCACCGCGCCGCGCGCTCCACCGCCGGCTCATGCAAGATCGCCACGAGGTCGTCGTGCGCGCGGTGGACGAACGTGAGCTCGTCGCGCAGCTTGCCCGCGCTCGGCGCCTTGACGACGACGAAGGCCGCGCCCAGCACGGCCGCGATCAGCGCCGCGCGCGCCCACCGTGCGCGCCAGACGTCCCCCGCCGGCAGCGTCGTGAAGCCCAGCAGCGCGTAGCCGGCGAAGAGGCACAGCGCCACCGCCGGCACGGTCAGGTACCGCAGCAGGATCGGCAGTCCCGCGACGCCGGTCGCGACGAACGTGATCAGCCCCGCGCCGAGCAGGGCGAGCGGCACGGCGAGCCGCCGCACCCCGAACCGCCGCACGGCGAGCGCGACGCCGGCGACCCCGAGCAGCGCGACCGGCGGCCGCGCGACGTCGGCGAGCAGCGTGACGAGCGCGCGCGGGACCTTCGCGATCCCCCGCTCGCGCCCCAGCGTCTCGGCGAGCGAGCTTGTCGCGTGCAGCGAGTGCAGGGGGTCGCCGGTCACCGCGGCGTCGACAGCCGCCCACCCGAGCGGCGCGATCGCCGCCAGCGCGGTCAAGGCCGGGCGCCGCCAGCCGCCGCACCACAGCCAGTAGAGCCCGATCAGCACCCACGCCTCCGGGCGCAGCAGGCCCGCCGCGGCGAGGAGCGCCATCACCAGAAGGCCCCGCCGCGGCCGCGCCACCTCGAGCGCGCCCGCCCACAGCACGAGCGCGAGGAACGGCACGTCGACGTACGCGCGCACCGCGTACAGCAGCAGCGCGAAGCTCGTGCCCGTGAACGCCGCGGCGGCGACGCCCGGCCAGCGCCCGAAGACGCGCTCGCCCAGCCGGTACACCGCCACCGTGAGCGCGCTCAGGGACAGCAGCGTGACCAGCACGAGCGCGCGCTCTCCGGCCGCCGTCCCGAGCAGCGAGACCAGCGCGCCGAGCGCGATGTACAGCGGGTGCTCGGTCGGCGCGGCGTAGGCGCCGAAGTCGGGGCTGACCCCGTGCAGCACCGCACGCCCCCAGACGAGGTGGAAGTACGAGTCGTACTGCGGGTACGTCGGGAACGCGACGAAGACGACGGGCGGGATCGCCGCCAGCGCCGCGACGATCGCGGCCGGGGCGACGCGGAGCCCCGAGCGGCTCGCCGCCGCGGGCGCGGCCGTGGCGCTCATCCCGGATCCACCGATTCTCGCGGCGCGAGCCATCCACGATCGATCGGTGGATCCGGGATCATGCGACCGCGGCGGGCTCCGGCGGCGCGGCGACCGCCGCCGCCCGCCGCCCGGCGGCCGGCGCCGCGGCGAGCGCCACGCCCACGCCGAGCAGCGCCCACGCCAGCGGATCCTCGAGGAACGCCGCGTAGAGCAGCGTGTGGACGACGAGCCCCGCGAACGCCGCGACGGCGAACGCGCGCGC
>VAWY01000003.1 GCA_005888335.1 Actinomycetota bacterium | reverse complement strand
GATCGAGTTGGCGACCGTGTTGAGCTGGAAGCTGCCGACGTTGGTCGCGGGCTGGGCGAGCGTGGTGACGCCGCGGACCAGGTTCTGCGGGTTGCCATCCAGCGCGTAGGCCGGCGGCACGAGGCTCGTGCCGGTGACCAGTCCGAGCCACAGCGGGATGAACGACGTGTTGATCTGCCCGCCGGAGAACGTGATGTCGCGGTAGCTGTCGGCCATCGGGACGATCGGGAAGATGGCCTTGAGGCCGGGCGGGCGGCGCGCCGCGGTCGTCAGCTGCGTGATCGCCATGTACGACGCGCCCCACGGGCCGACGTCGCCGTCGCTCCACGGCTGGTGGCGCGACCACTCGACGACCTCGGCCCCGTCGCGCTGCTCGTTGGGCCCGAACGAAGTCCCACGAGCCCTGCGACGAGCCGGTGCCGCGCACGTCGACGACGACGTGGACGTAGCCGCGCTCGACCAGGTACATGTTGGCGGCCCCGAGCGCGCTCTCCTTGTTGTATGGCGTCTGGGTGATGATCACCGGGTAGCGCCCGGGCTGGTCGGGCCGGTAGACGTCCGCGCTGAGGACGATGCCGTCCGACATCGTGATCGGGACGTCCTTCTCGGTCGTGATGCCGTTGGTCGCCGGCCGGTCGTACGGAGTCCAGCCGTCGGCCAAGGCCGCCGACGGCGCGATCAGCGCCAGCAGGACGGCCGCGAGGGCCCAGCGCGTCGTTCGCATGGTCTGCTCTCCGTTTCGGTACACGTCTGTGTACGGAAACGGCGCCGGCAGGCAGGTCTTGCGGTCCCAGCCGGCGCTTGACGCGCGCGAGCCCGGCGAGCGGATGCTCGCCGGGCTCGGGCATTGGCGGGTGGGGGTCGGTTAGAGCTCGAAGCTGAGCTGGCGGACCTGGCGGTTGCCCGCTGCGTCGGTGGCGGTCGCCTTGAGGTAGACGACGCCGGCGCGGCGCAGCTTGCGTCGCTGGGCGCGCGTGAGGTCGATCGACAGCTGGCGCGACTTGGCGCCGTCGAGGTCAAAGCGCGCCGAGTTCAGCGTGCTGCCGTTCAGGCGGACGGCGACGCTGCCCTTGCAGGACTCCTCGTCACCGGGGCAGCGCACGCGGACCTTCAGCGCGCTGTCGAGCCCGCGGAAGACCATGCCCATCCGCGGTCCGACCTCGTCGGTCGCGCCGTCGACGGCCGCCGCGTTGTGGTTGGTCTGGCCGCTGCTCGGCGCGGCCGCCGGCGAGCTTGCGTTCTGGCCGTTGGGGACGTTGAGGGTGATGTTGGTCGAGCTCGGGCTCGTCGACGACGACTGCGAGGGTCCGGCGCTCGCGTTGCCCGGGTCGGCGGGCTTGACGACGACGGGGTCGCCCGGCTTGACGACGATCGGGTCGGCGGGCTTGACGGGGTCGGCGGGCTTGACGGGGTCGGCCGGCTTGACCGGGTCGGCCGGCTTGACGGGGTCGGCCGGCTGGACCGGCGCGGGCTGGTCGTCGTTCTTGATCGTCCCGGACTGCGACGGGCCGAGGTTGAACTTGCCGAAGCCGTCGCTGCCGGGGCTGCCGTTGGTCAGCTGCAGGGCGACGGTCTCGTCGGGCTCGACGTCGGTGTCGCCGATGATCGGGACCTGCACGGTCTCAGTACCGAAGCCCGAGAGCGTGATCCGCTTGAACACCGGCATGTAGTCGACTCCGGCGGTCGCGCTCGGGAAGGGGTAGCCGCCGACGATGGTCGAGACGTCGGCGCTGTAGGGGACGGTGGCGTCGACCAGGCCGGTGAGCTCAACCTTGAACTCCATCATCTTCTGGCCGGAGTTGCCTTCGTCCACGGCCACCGGGCCCGGGACGATGCTCATTTGCGCGGCGAGCGCGTTGCCGGCGGCTGGGCCGGCGAGCGCCGCGGCCGCGACGCTGGAGATCAGCAGCGCCTTCCAAGGGCGCGGGAAAACGGACATGGGGGACTCCTGTGTGAGAGGGGATGCTTGCTGGACCGCCCCGCGATCATCCGGTCCCCTCGGCGGCCGCTCAGCCACCCAAGGGGTGGACCGCACCACCCTGTCAGGCCGGCTTGCGCCGCCGCTTCGGGCGCGGCTTGAGCTCCTCGAGCGCGTCGCGCAGCCAGTCCATCAGCGACCACAGGTCGGGCATCTGGTCGCGGTCGGCGACGATGCCGAAGTCGAGGTGCCCGCAGTAGCTCATGACCGTGATGTTGAGCCCCATGCCGTCGGTGATCACCGAGACCGGGTAGTTGGCCTCGAGCCGGGCGCCCGCGAGGTAGAGCGGGAACTGCGGACCCGGCACATTGGAGATGACGAGGTTCCACGTGGGCCGGCCGGGGCGGCTCGTGGACAGCCGGAACGTCAGCTGCGCGGCGCGCGAGAACACCGCCGGCGGGATGAAGTGGTTGACGTCCTTCAGCAGCTCCGCGGGCAGCGCCTTGTGGCGCTCCTTCATGACGCGCAGGGCCTCGTGCGTGCGGCGCAGGCGCACGACCGGGTCGGGCTCGTTGGTGAAGAGCGGCGCGCTCATGAGCATGATCCGGTTGCCGTACGTGCCGATCTGCTCGCTGGTCCGCACCGACACGGGGATCTGCGCGACGAGCGGCTCGTCGGGCAGCTCGTCGTGGGCGAGCAGCCAGCGTCGCACGGCGCCGGCGCAGATCGAGACCACGACGTCGTTGACCGTGACGCCGTACTCGTTCTTGACCGCCTTGACCTCGTCGAGCGGGAGCTGGCCGAAGACGAAGCGCCGGTGCGGGGTGATGCGGCCGTTGAACGACGTCTTCGGCGCGACGAGACGCGTGCGCCCCGGCCGGCTGTCGCCGCCCGGCAGGACGCGCTGCGCCAGCCCGGCGAGCCGTCCCACCGTCCCCGCGCCGGGCAGCGTGCCCAGCGGCGTGTCCTCGATGTTCGGCACCGCGGACGGCAGCGACCGCAGCAGCCGCAGCGGATAGCGCGGCACGCCGAGCAGCCCGCGGGTGAGCATCTCGAGATCGCCCGGGGGATGCTCGCCGGCGTTGTCGGGCGCCGGCGGGAGCTCGCGGCCCTCCGGAGTGAGATCGAGAAGGAGTCCCATGATCTCCGCCCCGGACATGCCGTCGATGACCGCGTGGTGGATCTTGGTCAGCACTCCCACCCGGCTGGATTCGAGGCCGTGGATGACGTAGAGCTCCCACAGCGGCCGGGCGCGGTCGAGCGGGCGCGAGAAGATCCGGGCGACCTGCTCGGCGAGCTGGCGGTCGTTGCCCGGCGAGGGGAGGGCGAGCTCGCGCACGTGGAAATCGAGGTCGAAGTCGGGGTCCTCGACCCAGTAGGGGTAGTCGAGCCCGAGCGGCACCTCGGCCAGGCGCCAGCGCATCGGCGGCAGCAGCGGCAGGCGCTCCTCCATCAGCCGCTTGATGTCCTCGCAGTCCAGCGACCCGCCGGGCGCGGTCGACGGGTCGAGGATCGCCAGACCGCCGACGTGCCCGGCCTGGCGGGCGCTCTCCAGCGCAAGGAACTGCGCGTCGAGGCTGGTGAGCTGGCGCATGGTCTCCTCCGGTTTTCTGCCTACCCGCGGCTCGTCTGCTCCGCGAGCTCCTTGCTCTCGTCGCGCTCCTCCGTGGCGTGACGGCGAAGCTCGCGGCGCGCGATCGTCATCTTGTGGACCTCGTCGGGACCGTCGGCGAGGCGCAGCGTGCGCATGTGCGCGTACATCGAGGCGAGCGGGAAGTCGTCGCTGACGCCGCCGCCGCCGTGGACCTGGATCGCGCGGTCGATGACCTTCAGCGCCACCTGCGGCGCCGCCACCTTGATCGCCGCGATCTCCGTGCGCGCGTGCTTGTTGCCGACGGTGTCCATCAGCCACGCGGTCTTCATGGTCAGCAGCCGCGCCATCTCGATCTCGATGCGCGACTCGGCGATCCAGTCCTGGACGTTCGAGCGCGTCGCGACCGGCGCCCCGAAGGTCACCCGCGCGGCCGCGCGCCGGCACATCAGCTCGAGCGCGCGCTCGGCCGCGCCGATGGCGCGCATGCAGTGGTGGATGCGCCCGGGCCCGAGGCGGGCCTGGCTGATCAGGAAGCCGTCGCCCTCGTTCGCGATGAGGTTGGCCACCGGGACGCGCGCGTCCTCGAAGAGCACCTCGGCGTGCCCCTCGGCGTCGGTGTAGCCGAAGACCGGCAGGTTGCGCACGACGGTCACGCCGGGCGTGTCGCGTGGCACGAGGATCATCGACTGCTGGCGATGCGGCGGGCCCTCGGGGTTGGTCTTGCCCATCGCGATGAAGATCCGGCAGCGCTCGCGCATCGCGCCCGACGTCCACCACTTGCGCCCGTTGAGGACGTACTCGTCGCCGTCGCGCTCGATGCGCATCTCGACGTTGGTCGCGTCCGAGCTGGCGACGTCGGGCTCGGTCATCGCGAACGCCGAGCGGATCTCGCCGTCGAGCAGCGGGCGCAGCCAGCGCTCCTTCTGCTCGTCGGTGCCGAAGAGCGTCAGCACCTCCATGTTGCCGGTGTCCGGCGCCGAGCAGTTGCACGCCTCCGACGCGATGTGGCTGCGCCCCATGATCTCGGCAAGCGGGGCGTACTCGGCGTTGGCCAGCCCCGGGCCGTAGCTCGGATCGGGGTGGAACAGGTTCCACAGTCCGCGCGAGCGAGCTTCCTCCTTGAGCTCCTCCATGACCGGCGGCTGCGCGTGGGGGTCGCCGGCCTCGGCGAGCTGCTGCTCGTAGACCGTCTCGGCGGGATAGATGCGCTCCTCCATGAACGCGGTGAGCCGCTCCTGGAAGTCGCGGCAGCGGTCGGAGAGTTCGAAGTTCATGATGGGGTAACTCTGGCACACGAAGCCAGGCCAACTGGAGGGAGTCCACATGTCGACGGTGACCCCCGAACGCGCTCGGATCCCGCGCGACCGCGAGAACGACTACACGCGCGACGCGGCGCGCATGCGGCAGGAGTTCGCGCGCGAGAAGACGGGGGTCGACCTCGAGCACGTCTCCAGCTACTCGTTCGACCCGGGCACCCTCACCGGCAACATCGAGAACTTCATCGGGGTCGCGCAGGTGCCGCTCGGCCTGGCCGGGCCGCTGCTGGTCAACGGCGAGCACGCGCAGGGAGAGTTCTGGGTCCCGATGGCGACGGCCGAGGGCACGCTCGTGGCCAGCTACAACCGCGGCATGCGCCTCCTCTACGAGTCCGGTGGCGTGACCACGACGGTCATGCAGGACCACATGCAGCGTGCGCCGGTGTTCATCTTCCCGAGCGCGCGCGAGGCGCGCGACTTCCGCGACTGGCTCGGCGAGCACTTCGACGAGATCAAGGCGGCCGCCGAGACGACGACGCGCTCCGGCAAGCTCCAGGAGATCGAGACGTACTCGGCCGCGCGGATGCTCTACACGCGCTTCAACTACACGACGGGCGACGCGGCCGGCCAGAACATGACCGGCAAGGCCACCCAGGCGGCGTGCCGGTGGATCAAGGACCACTACCCGGGGATCGAGCACTACTTCCTCGAGGGCGCCTTCGCCACCGACAAGAAGAGCTCGCAGGTCAACATGCTGCGCACGCGCGGCAAGCGCGTCGTCGCCGAGGCGACCGTCCCCGACGACGTGCTGCGCCGGGTGATGCGCTCCAGCAGCGAGCTGATGTTCCGCGCCCGCCAGGTCAACAACCTGGGCGGCTTCATGTCGGGCGTCAACAACAACGGCGCCCACTCGGCCAACGGCATCACCGCGCTGTTCATCGCCACCGGCCAGGACGCGGCCAACGTCGCCGAGTCCTCGGCCGCGTTCGCGTACGCCGAGCGGCGCGAGAACGGTGACTACTACTTCTCGATCACCATCCCCGCGCTGATCGTCGCCACGTATGGCGGAGGCACCGGCCTGGCGACACAGCGCGAGTGCCTGGAGATGCTCGGCTGCTACGGCAAGGGCAAGGTCAACAAGTTCGCCGAGATCGTCGCGGCGACGGTCCTGTGCGGCGAGCTGTCGCTGGGCTCCGCGGTCGTGGCCGAGGAGTGGGTGGAGGCCCACGACCTCTTCGGGCGCAACCGCCCGTGATCGGGCTCGAGGTCGATCCGGCGCAGGTCGGCTTCGACGCCGGTCGCCTGGCGCGCCTCGACCGCCACTTCGATCGCTACGTCGACGACGGCCGGCTCGCCGGATGGCTGGCCGTCGTCACGCGCGACGGGCAGGTCGTGCACGTCGGCACGTCGGGGCTGCGCGACCGCGAGGCGCGCGCGCCGGTCGAGCTCGACACGCTGTGGCGGATCTACTCGATGACCAAGCCGGTCACCTCGGTGGCGGCCATGATGCTCTGGGAGGAGGGCGCCTTCGAGCTGACCGACCCCGTCTCGCGCTTCATTCCCGCGTTCGCCGACGCGCGCGTCTTCACCGGCGGCTCGTCGCTCAAGCCGGTGACCGTGCCGCTGACCGAGCCGATCCGCATCTGGCACCTGCTCACCCACACGGCCGGGCTGACCTACGGCTTCCACTACGCGCATCCCGTCGACGCGATCTACCGCGCGGCGGGCTTCGAGTGGGGGACGCCGCGCGGCATGGACCTCGCCGCGTGCTGCGAGGCGTGGGCGGGGCTGCCGCTGCTCTTCCAGCCGGGCGCGGAGTGGAACTACTCGGTGGCCACCGACGTCCTGGGCCGCGTCGTCGAGGTCGTCTCCGGCCAGTCGCTCGACGCGTTCTTCGCCGAGCGCATCCTCGGGCCGCTCGGCATGGACGACACGGCGTTCTGGGTCGGCGACGAGGACGCCGACCGGCTGGCCGCGCTGTACACGGTCGAGCCGGCGACCGGCCTGGCCGTGCGCGACGACCGCATGGGCGGCGCGGCGCGCCGCCCGCCGGACTGCCTGTCGGGCGGTGGCGGCCTCATCTCGACGGCCACCGACTACCACCGCTTCGCCCAGATGGTGCTCGGCGGCGGCGAGCTCGAGGGCGTGCGGCTGCTCGGCCCCCGCACGCTGCGCTTCATGGCCGCCAACCACCTGCCGGGCGGCGCCGACCTCGAGGCGTTCGGCCGCCCGCTGTTCGCCGAGACGACGTTCCACGGCGTGGGCTTCGGCCTTGGCTTCTCCGTCGTCGTCGACCCCGTCGCCAACCGCACGGCGTGCTCGCGCGGCGAGCTCGCGTGGGGAGGGGCGGCGAGCACCGCGTTCTTCGTCGACCCCGCCGAGCGGATCACGGCGCTGTTCTTCACCCAGCTGCTGCCCTCGAGCACCCATCCGATCCGCACGCAACTGCGCCAGCTGGTCTACCAGGCTTTGATTGACTGAGGGCAGGCATGCCCGACGAAGAGACCCCGGTCGAGCGGTTCCTGGCGCCGAAGGTCGAAGAGGCCCGCGAGGCCGGCCCGAAGCTCTCGCGGTCCTCCGCCCAGCGGCAGCGGTCGCTCGAGGGCTACTTCGAGGCGGGCAACCCGCCGCGCTGGATGGAGCGCCTGGCCGAGATCGACCGCGGGATCGACAACGAGCGCCGGCGCCTCGAGCGCGCGTACCGCGCGCTGCGGGAGCAGTGCGGGCCCGACGGCGAGCTCTTCGCGCGGCGCTGGCGCGAGACGGCGGAGTCGTGGTCGTTCGGGCGGCTCAACGAGCTCATCCGCCAGCACAACGACTGGTACCCGATCGAGCGCCAGCTGCCGATCAGCCTCAAGACGCGCGACTACGTGCTCATCCACGGGCGCTCGTACCGCCGGCCGGTGCTCGGCGCCGAGTGGGTGCTCGAGCAGTTCCCGGCCGGGCGCTAAAGGGCCCGCAGCGCCGCGGTCACCGCGACAGCCACCGCCACGCCGGCGACGACCGATCCCCCGCGCCAGAGGACGACGCCCGCGATCGCCACCCCGGCCGTGTCGGAGCCCACGGCGAGCCGGTCGCCGTGGGCGAGGGCCGATACGCAGACGAGCGCGGCCAGCAGCGTGGGGGCCATCAGCGCGATGACGCGGGTGAACCAGCCGGGCAGGTCGCGGCCGCCGAGCGCGACGGGCCCGGCGGCCTTGATCGCCGCCGTGACCGCCGCGCACGCCCCGATCAGCGCCCAGGTCGCCGCGGAGGTCACGTGCTCCCCGTCCGGCGCAGCCCGGCGAGCGCGGCGACGCTGGCGGCGAGGACCGGCACGCCCGGCGGCGCGACCGGGACCAGCGCGAGGGCGATCAGCGCGCCGAGGGCGGCGACGGGCCGCGCCCGCCGGTCGCGCAGCTCGCCGAGGAGCAGCGCCAGGAAGAACGTCGGGAAGATCGCGTCGAGCCCGAGGCGCTGCGGGTCGCCCAAGAGGTCGCCGCCCAGCGCGCCCGCCACGGTGCCGCCGACCCACGTGACGTACTGGATCGCCGATGCGCCGAACAGGAACCAGCGGTCGTAGGTGCCGTCACCGCGGGCGGCCATCGCCCACGAGGCATCGACGACGGTCTGGCCCTGCGCCGCGCGCTTCAGCGCCCCGCCCGGCAGCGACGGCGCGAGCGCGATGCCCATCGGCAGGAAGCGCGAGTTCATCAGCGCCGCCGCGGCGACCGCGGCGCCGAGCCCGCCGCCCGCCGCGATGATCGAGATCGCCGCGAACTGCGCCGAGCCCGCGAAGACGATCGCCGACATCGCGATGGCGGCGACCGCCGACAGGCCGGCCTCGCGGGCCAGCACGCCGAACGAGAGCGAGAGCAGGAAGCCGGCCAGCGCGTAGGGCAGCCCGGCGCGCAGGCCGGCCCGCCAGGACGGGCGTGAGGTCGCGGCGATGGTCGACACGGCCTCTCGTGTATAGCGTGCCCGCCCATGCCCGATGTGCGGCTGCGCCAGGCGGTGCTCGTCGCCGCCGACCTCGACGCGGTGAGCGACCGCTTGCGCGACGAGCTCGGGCTGCGCGATCCGTTCGCCGACCCCGGCGTCGCCGAGTTCGGGCTGCGCAACGCCGTCTTCGCGCTCGGCGACACCTTCCTCGAGGTGGTCTCGCCGGTGAAGGAGGGCACGGCGGCCGGCCGGCACCTCGAGCGCCACGGCGGCGACGGCGGCTACATGGTCATCTTCCAGGTCGACGACCTCGACGCCGCCCGCGAGCGCGTGCGGCGGCTGGGCATCCGCGTCGTCTGGCAGATCGATCTCGAGGACATCTCGGGCACCCACCTGCACCCGGCCGACATGCGCGGCGCGATCGTCTCGCTCGACCGCCCCGATCCGCCGCGCTCGTGGCGCTGGGGCGGTCCGGCGTGGGAGTCGCGCGCCGCGCCGGCCCGCATCCTCGGGGCGACGATCGCCGTGCGCGAACCCGAGGCGGTGGCCGCGCGCTGGAGCGAGGTGCTCGGCGTTCCGGCCGAGCAGGCGGGCGTCACGTTCGCCGCCGACGACGCCGAGCCCGGTCTGACCGAGATCGTCATCGCCGCCCCCGGCCGCGACGAGCCCGTGGAGATCGGCGGCGTGCGCTTCCGCTTCGAGGAGGAGCCATGAGCGAGGTCGTGCTGAGAACCATCGATGACGGCGTGGCGCTGCTCACGCTCAACCGCCCCGAGCGGCTGAACGCCTGGACGGGGGAGATGGAGGAGACCTACTTCGACCTCCTCGAGGACTGCGGCGCGCGCGAGGACGTGCGCGTGATCGTCGTGACGGGCGCGGGCCGCGGCTTCTGCGCGGGCGCCGACATGGACGACCTGCAGGCGATCGGCACGGCCGGCGGCGCGCGCGAGCGCGAACGCCGGCCGCAGGCGCTGCCGCGGACGATCCTCAAGCCGATCATCGCGGCGATCAACGGCCCGTGCGCGGGCATCGGCCTCGTGCATGCGCTGATGTGCGACGTGCGCTTCGCGGCCGAGGGCGCCAAGCTCACGACCGCCTTCGCGCGCCGCGGCCTCGTCGCGGAGCACGGGATCTCCTGGATCCTGCCACGGCTCGTCGGCCCGGCGCGCGCGCTGGACCTGCTGCTCTCCGGCCGCGTGGTGCTCGCCGAGGAAGCCGCCGCGCTGGGCCTGGTCAACCGCGCGCTCCCGGGCGGCCGGCTCCTCGACGAGGCGCTCGCGTACGCGCGCGACCTCGCGGACAACTGCTCGCCGGCGAGCATGGCCGCGATGAAGCGCCAGGTCTACGCCGACCTCGAGCGCGGGGCCGACGAGGCGGTGGCCGAAGCCGACCGCCTCATGTTCGAGTCGCTGCAGTCGCCCGACTTCCGCGAGGGCGTCCAGAGCTTCCTCGAGCGCCGCGCGCCGCGCTTCGCGCCGCCGGCCGGCGCCGCCCGCGTGTAGCCGGAGTCAGCGGGCGTCCGGGACGTCCATCTATGAGCGCGCCGCCTCCGCGGGCTCGGCCGACGCCATCATGGGCCCCTCGCCCGACGGGTCGGCGATGCCCTCCTCCAGCCAGGTGTGCGCTCCGTCGAGCACGCGGCGCGCGAGGCCGTGGTTGGCGTCGTCTTCGTTGGCAAACAGATTGTAAAAGAGCGTCTTGACGCGCGCACGTGCCTGGCGCGCGAAGACGTCGGCCAGCTCGCGGGCCTCGGGCGTTCCGAGCGTGCGCGCGTAGACGCACGCCGCGGCGATCGCGTAGAGCTCGGCGCCGATGTCGACGATGCGCCCCAGGAAGGCCTGGCGCTTCTCGAGCTTGGCCTGCCAGCGGCCCATCGCGTAGAACGTCGAGCGCGCCAGCTTGCGCGAGTTGCGCTCGACGAAGCGCAGGTGCGTCGCGAGCTCGCCGAAGTCGTCGAACGAGCCGGGCCGCTGGCCCTCGCCGACGGCGAGCTGCGGCAGCCACTTCGCGTAGAAGCGGCCGGCCTTCAGCGCCGCGCGCGCCTTCTGCGCCAGCTCGACGTCGCCCTCGAGGATGTCGCCCGCGACCTCGAGGTGCTGGTCGACCGCCTCGCGCGCGATGAGCAGGTGCATGATCTCCGTCGAGCCCTCGAAGATGCGGTTGATGCGCATGTCGCGCATCGCCTGCTCGACGGGGACGGGCTTCTCGCCGCGCGCCTTGAGCGACTCGGCGGTCTCGTAGCCGCGGCCGCCGCGCACCTGCATGAGCTCGTCGACGACCTTCCAGCCCATCTCGGAGGCGTAGAGCTTGGCGATGGCCGCCTCGATGCGGATGTCGCTGCGCTTGGCGTCGGCCAGCCGGCTGGAGACGTCGAGCATGGCCTCCAGGCCGAACGCCGTCGCCGCGATGAAGCCGATCTTCTGGGCGACCGCGTCGTGACGCCCGACGGGCTGGCCCCACTGGACGCGCTCGTTGCCCCACTCGCGGCAGATCTTCGTCGCCCACTTCGCCACGCCGACGCAGATGGCGGGCAGCGCCAGGCGGCCGGTGTTCAGCGTGGTCAGGGCGATCTTCAGGCCGTCGCCCTCGCGCCCGATCAGGTTCTCGGCGGGCACGAACACGTCGCGCAGCAGCGTGGCCGAGTTCTCGATCCCGCGCAGGCCCATGAACGCGTTGCGGTTCTCGACGGTGACGCCCTCGGTGTCGTAGGGCAGGACGAACGCGCTGATCCCGCCGCGGTGGCCTTCGCTCTTGGGGACCTGGGCCATGACGACGACGACGTCGGCGATGGCGCCGTTGGTCGCCCAGAGCTTGCGGCCGTTGAGGACGTAGCCGTCGTCGGTGGGCACCGCCGTCGCGGCCAGGCGGGCGGGGTCCGAGCCGACGTCGGGCTCGGTGAGCAGGAAGGCGGAGATGTGGTCGCGCGCGACGAGCGGCAGCCACCGGCGCTTCTGCTCCTCGGTGCCGAAGGCGAGCAGCGGCTGCGAGACGCCGATGGACTGGTGGGCCGACAGCAGCGTGGAGATCGCGGAGTGCCACGTGCCCGCGAGGACGAGCGCGCGGTTGTAGTAGACCTGCGACAGCCCCAGGCCGCCGTACTCCGAAGGCACCTTCATCCCGAGCGCGCCGAGCTCCTTGAGGCCGTCGACGACCTCGTCGGGGATCCGTGCCTCGCGCTCGATGCGCAGCGGGTCGACCTCGCTGACCAGGAAGTCGCGCAGCGCGGCGAGGAAGCGCTCGCCCTTCTCGACGGCCGCCGGGTCGAGCTCGGGCTGTGGATGGATCAGGTCGAGGCGGAAGTTGCCGAGGAAGAGCTCCTTGCCGAAGCTCGGCAGCTTCCATTCGCGCTCGCGCGCCGCCTCGGCGACCTGCCGTGCCTGCTGCTCGGTGACGTTGGTGGCCATGTCGATGTCGCTCCTCTGGTCAGGCTCGTGGCGTGAAGGAGCATGGCATGCGCTTCACGCCGTGGATGAACGACGCGCTCTTGAACATGTCGGGCTCGCCGGCCTCGATGTCGGGCAGGCGCGTGACCAGCTCGGTGAAGATCGAGCGCAGCTGCGTGCGCGCGAGCGAGGCGCCCAGGCAGTAGTGCGGCCCGCCGCCGCCGAAGCCGACGTGGTGGTTGGGGTCGCGCAGGACGTGGAAGCGCCACGGGTCCTCGAAGGCGTCCTCGTCGCGGTTGCCCGAGTGGTAGAAGAGCACGACCTTCTCGCCCTCGCCGATAGGCTGCCCGCGCAGCTCGACGTCGCGGGTGGCGGTCCGGCGGAAGGTCAGCACGGGGGTCGCCCAGCGCACGAACTCCTCGACGGCGGTCGGCATGCGCGCCTCGAGGTCCCCGGCGAGCAGCGCGCGCTGGCCGGGGTGCAGCGTGAGCTGGCGCATGGCGTGCGACGTGGTGTGGCGGGTCGTGTCGTTGCCCGCCACCGAGAGCAGGACGAAGAAGGCGCCGATCTCGGCGTGCGTGAGGCGGTCGCCGTCGATCTCGGCTTGCACCAGCCCGGTCATGAGGTCGTCGCCGGGATGCCGCTCGCGGAAGGCCGCGAGCTCGGTGGCGAACTCGGTCAGCGTCCACAGCGCGGCGCCGAGCTTCTCGAGCGGCGACTGGTCGCCGGCGATCTCGGGGTCCGAGACGGTGACGAGCGTGTCGGCCGCGTGCACGACGCGCTCGCGATCGGCGTCGGGCACGCCGATCATGTCCGAGATCGTCTGCAGCGGCAGGCGCTTGGCGATCAGCTCGACGAAGTCGCCGCCGCCGGTCGGCGCGGCCTCCTCGACGATGCGCCGCGCGTTGGCCCGGATGCCGTCCTCGATGCGCTTGACCTGCCGCGGCGTGAAGGCCGCGGAGACCAGGCCGCGCAGCTTCGTGTGGCGGGGCGCGTCCATCGCCAGGAACGACTGCGACGCCTCGAGCATCTCCGGCGGCGCGTCGCCGAACTGCGTCCCCTTGCCGGAGCAGAACAGCTCGGGGTTGCGCGAGACGTGGCGGATGTCGTCGTAGCGCACGACGGCCCAGTAGCCGCGCTCGTCGCGCTCCTCGACCTCGAGGAGGTTGTCGGGCGGCTGGTGGTGCGAGATGGGCGCCTCGCGGCGCAGGACGGCGAAGGCGCGGTCGCGCTCCTCGGCCGGATGGTTCCAGAACTCGAGCGAGCCCAGATCGAAGTTCTCGACGTCGATCGCCATGGCCGGACCGTACCTGCCCCGGGTGGTCTAGCGTGCGCTGCATGGCGACCCTGGAGCTGACCGACGAGCGGCGGGCGTTCGTCGAGTCGATCCGCGACTTCTGCGCCCGCGAGTGCGGGACGCGCGAGCAGCGCGACCGCCTGACCGGACACGGCGAGCACGCCCACAACCAGGCGCTCTACGAGCGGATGGCCGAGCTCGGCTGGCTGGGGGTCGCGGTTCCCGAGGAGTACGGCGGCAGCGGCGGCGGCGCGGTCGACATGTGCCTGCTGCTCGACGAGCTCGCGTACGGCCTCGCGCCGGTGGGCGGGATCGGGACGACGTTCATCGTCGCCGGGGCCTACGAGCGCTTCGGCACCGACGACCAGCGGCGCGAGATGCTGAGCGGGATCGTCCGCGGCGCGGTCGAGGCGATCGCCATGTCGGAGCCCGGCGCCGGCTCGGACGTGGGCGGCCTGTCGTGTCGCGCCGAGCGCCGCGACGGCAGCTACGTCGTCAACGGCCAGAAGACGTGGATCTCCAACGCGCGCGACGCGGAGCACATCCTGCTCGTCTGCCGGACGAGCCGCGAGGGGACCAAGCACGAGGGGCTGACGATGCTCAGCGTGCCGGCCGGGGCCGAGGGGATGGAGATCCGCCCGATCGAGACGATGGGCGGGCGCGAGGTCAACGACGTCTACTTCACCGACTGCGTGCTCGACGCGGGCGCGCTGCTCGGGCGCGAGGGGCAGGGCTGGAGGCAGCTCATGTCCGGGCTCAACGTCGAGCGGCTGATCATCGCCGCGCAGGCGCTCGGCCTCGCGCGGCGCGCGTTCGACGACGCGCTGCGCTTCGTGCGCGAGCGCGAGCAGTTCGGCCGCCCGGTCGGCACCTTCCAGGCGCTGCGCCACCGCGTCGCCGACCTCGCCACCGAGGTCGAGTGCTGCCGGCTGCTGGTCTATGACGTCGCGGCGCGCGTCGACGCCGACCCGGCGGCCTCGTTCGCCCGCGAGGCGTCGATGGCCAAGCTCAAGGTGACCGAGACCGCCCGGCGCGCCGCGCTCGAGGGCATGCAGATGATGGGCGGCTACGGCTACGCGACGGAGTACGACATGGAGCGCCACGTGCGCAACGCGCTGGTGACGACGATCTTCGGCGGCACGAGCGAGATCCAGCGGGACATCATCGGCAAGACCTACGGGCTGTAGCGATGGTCGCGGCGCCGCTCTGCCCCGACTGCGGCCAGCCCGGCACCCTGCTGGCCGACGGCTGGCACTGTCGCAACGAGGCGTGCCCGGAGTACGGGCAGCCGCTGCGCGCGGACGAGCCGCCGCCGCGCGAGCCGCCGGGTCCTGAGCTCGCCGGCGGTTCCCCGCCCGGCGGCGGTGGGTAGCGGTCCACCATGTCCGAGCGCACCACTGACGAGCAGCTCACGAAGTACCTCACGGATGTCCACTCGATCGAGGAGCAGGCCCTCGCGCAGCTGAAGGTGGCGCCCCGCCTGGCCGGCACGCCTGAGCTGGCGGCGGTCTACCGCGACCACTTGCGCGAGACCGAGGAGCAGGAGCGCCTCGTGCGCGAGCGCCTGGAGCAGCGCGGCGCCGCTCCCTCCAAGGTCAAGGACATCGCCGGGCGGGCCGGCGGGTGGGGGATGGTGCTCTTCGCCCGGGTCAACCCGGACACGCCGGGCAAGCTGATCATGCACGCGTACTCCTACGAGCACATGGAGCTTGCCGCCTACGAGCTGCTGCGGCGCGCCGCCGAGCGCGCCGGCGACACCGCGACCGTCGAGCTCGCGCGGCGCATCGGCGAGCAGGAGCGCGCGATGGCCGACCGCCTGGCCGCCCACTGGGACGCGGCGGTCGACGCGTCGCTGGCCGAGAAGGGCGCCCAGGACATGGAGAAGGAGCTCGTCAAGTACCTCCGGGACGCGCACGCGCTCGAGGCCCAGTCGCTCCAGCTGCTCGAGGCCGGCCCGGCGCTCGCCGAGCTGCCGGCGCTCGCCTCGGTCTTCGAGGAGCACCTGCAGCAGACGCGCGAGCACCAGCGCCTGGTCGACGAGCGGTTGCGTGCGCACGACGCGGGGCCGTCGCGCTTCCAGGCGGCGGGGATGCGCGTGGGAGCTTTCAATCTCGGGGCGTTCTTCAAGGCCCAGCCCGACACGCCCGCCAAGCTCGCCGGGTTCGCGTACGCGTTCGAGGCGCTCGAGGTGGGGGCCTACGAGCTGCTCGAGCGGGTGGCGCGGCGCGCGGGCG
>VAWY01000275.1 GCA_005888335.1 Actinomycetota bacterium | reverse complement strand
GCCCGCGACGAAGTGCAGGACGTAGCCGATCGCTTTGGCCCGGATGCGATCCGCGGAGAATGCCGTGCCGAGCAGGAAGGGCAGGTCCATGCGTGTCAGTCCGAACTCGCTGCCGGCGCGCAGCGCGGTCGTCAAGACCAGCGTCCCGACGAAGCCGCCTGCGATCGCCCCCCATACGCTCACCGGATCCCTGCCTGCTCACATGAGACCGCGGCGTTGACCAGCGCGAGGTGCACGAGCCCCTGCGGCAGGTTGCCCAGGAACGCTCCGGTCCTCGGGTCGATCTCCTCCGCGTAGAGGCCGACGTCGTTCGCGAGCTCGATGAGCTCGGCCATCAGAGCGGCGGCCTCATCCACGCGGCCCACGCGCGCGAGCGCATCCGCGAGCCAGAACGAGCAGCACACGAAGGATCCTTCGCGCCCGTCCAGTCCGTCCTCTCCCGTGTAACGCAGGAGCAGCGGTCCGTCGGCCAGCTCGCGGCAAAGGGCATCGATGGTCGCGACACTGCGCGGGCAATCCGGTTCGCCGTATTCCATGAGCGTCATCAACAGCAGGCTTGCGTCAAGTTCCGTCGCTCCGGCGTAGCGCACGTAGCTGCCGATCTCCTCGGACCAGCAGCGAGTCTCGACAAAGTCTTGGATGGCGTCGGCCTCGTGCCGCCACCGCTCGGTTCGCGGCCGGCGAAGGTGGCCGCCGGCGGCCAGGCGCAGCGCCCGGTCGAGTGCGACCCAGCACATCGCCTTGGACTGGGTGAAGTGCACCGGATCGCTGCGCACCTCCCAGATCCCGGCGTCGGGCTGGCGCCAGATCTCGCACACGAGGTCGGCCATCTCGCCAATGCGCCGAGCCGTGTCCGCGTCGAGGCGGCCACCTCGAGAGACGTAGAGCCAGGCGGTCTGCAGGTAGTCGCCATAGACGTCAAGTTGGACCTGGTCCGCGGCCCCGTTGCCGACGCGAACGGGCGCAGAGCCCCGGTAGCCCTCGAGGTCAAGCGTCCGTTCCCGAGCCTCGGCCCCTCCGTCGAGGCGATACAGAACCTGCAGCCGCGGGTGCGTGAGCTGTGATGCATGCAGCAGCCACCAGAAGAAGGCATCGGCCTCGCTCGGGCAGCCCAGCCGCACCAACGCGTTGAGCGTGAACGCCGAATCGCGCACCCACGCGAAGCGGTAATCCCAGTTGCGCTCCGCCCCGAGAGCCTCCGGCAGCGACGTCGTCGCCGCGGCGGCGATCGCGCCAGACGGCGCGTACACGAGCAGCTTCAGCGCGAGCGCGCTGCGCACGACCGCGTCGCGCCACGGCCCCTCGTACGTGCGCTCTACGGCCCACTGACGCCAGAACGCGGTCGTCGCATCGAGTCGCGCCTCGATCTCGTCACGCGGGGCGAAGACCAGCGGCTCCTGATGAGCGGCGGCGAGGGAAAGGAGCGCGCGGCTGCCGGCCTGGGCGTCGAACTGCCCCCGTACGTCACGCTCGCTGACGATCGCTTCGCCGGCGTCCCATGTCCTGATGGCAGCGGCGGTCGCACCGTCCGTGGCGACCGGCACGCCGCCACGCTGTGTGAGCCGCGCCGCTCCGCCGTAGTGGAAGCGCGGCTCCATGCGCCAGCGCATCGGCACGCTTCCCGTGACGCCATCGACACGGCGCACGACCTCGCGTCCGGGATCGAGCCCGCCACGGCCGAGCGTCATGGCGTCCGTCACCGTGACGACCCCTTCGGCGGTGGTGAAGGTCGTCTCGAGGACGTTGGTGTCGGGAACGTAGCGGCGCTGCGACTCGAAGGGGATCTCGGGCGCGAGCGCGAAGCGGCCGCCGCGCCGCTCGTCGAGGATGGCCGCGAAGACGCTGGGCGAGTCCATGTCGGGCAGGCACAGCCAGTCGATCGCGCCGTCGCCGGCGACCAGCGCCACCGTCCGTCCGTCGCCGATCGCGGCGTACTCGCGGAGCGGGGCGTAGCCGTCGGTGCGCACGAAGTCCAGCGTAGGCACGCGGGTATTGCCGGGCTCGAACGTTGATGGTCTTTGTGATCGGTCGATCCGTTGGCGTCGTCGTGCTCGCCGCACTTGCGGGCGCGTGTCCCGCCGGCGCAGCGGACTTCGCGAGCTACGTCAACCCGTTCAACGGCACGCAAGCCGGGGCGCCCGACTTCGGAACGGGGGGCGGCGCCGGCAATACGAACCCGGGGCCGACCGTTCCACTCGGGATGGCCCAGTGGGGGCCCGACACGAGCCCCGCGTCGACGAACGTCGGCGGCGGCTACGCCTACGACGACACCAAGATCCGCGGGTTCAGCGTCAGGCGCTTGAGCGGCGCCGGCTGCGCGAACGAGGGCGACGTGCCGTTCCTGCCGACGACGTCGCGGGTCACAGGTTCGCCGGTCGACCCGCTGTCGACGGAGTTCAAGGACTCGCTGCTGCCATCGTTCTCGCACGCCGACGAGGCCGCCGCGCCCGGCTCCTACCGCGTCGGCCTCGGCAACGGCGTCGAGGCGCAGCTGACCGCGACGACCCGCGCGGGGATCGGACGGTTCACGTTCCCAGCGGCGTCACCTGCGACCGTGCTGATCAACGCCACGGGCAGCCGCACCGGGAACAGCGCCCGATCGGTGCAGATCGACCCGACCGCGCACGAGGTGACCGGCGTCGCGACCAGCGGTGCCTTGTGCATCCTGCCCAACGCCTACCGGGTCTACTTCGCGGCGCGCTTCAGCCGGCCTTTCGCGGGCTACGGCACATGGACGCGTCAGTCACTCGCGCGCGAGTCGACGTCGGCGCAGGACTCCGCGACCGGACCGCCGTTCGTCCAATACGGACACGGCCCGACCGCGCAGGCCGGTGCCTACCTGAGCTTCGACACGGCCGCCGAGCGGACCGTCGAGGTGCGCGTCGGGATCTCCTTCGTCGGCGTCAACGGAGCACGCAGGAACCTCGACGCCGAGACCGCTGGCCGTGGCTTCGACGCCGTTCGCGCGAGCGCTCGGCAGGCCTGGAACCGCATGCTCGGGCGGGTCGAGGTTGCCGGCGGCCGCGTCGAGGACCGGCGGACGTTCTACTCGATGCTCTACCACGCGCTCATGTACCCGAGCACGTTCAGCGACGTCGACGGGCGCTACCGGGGATTCGACGACGAGGTTCACACCGCCGACGGCTACACGCAGTACGCCGACTTCTCGGGCTGGGACGTCTACCGCAGCCAGATCCCGCTCCTGGCGCTGGTCGCGCCGAGGCAGGCCGCGGACTTCGTCACGTCATTGCTGGCCGACCAGCGCGAGAGCGGATGGCTGCCGAAGTGGTCGGTCGCCAACAGCCACAGCAACGTGATGACCGGAGATCCGGCCCCGCCGGCCATCGCCCACATCTGGGCGCTCGGCGCCCGACGCTTCGATCTGCGCGCGGCCCTCGCCGCGGCGGTGAAGGGGGCGACGCAGCCGGGCACGAGCGCGAACGCGGGCTACGTGGAGCGCCAAGGCCTCGAGGACTACCTGCGGCTGGGCTACGTGCCGCACGAGAAGAACGGAAACCTGGTCACCGCCTCTGGCCTGGATTCGTGGCGCCACGACGTCCTGGGCCCGGACCCGTCAAACACCGATCTGGCCTGGGGCTCGGCCGCGACGACGCTCGAGTACGCGACGGCCGACTTCGCCGTCGCCCGGCTGGCCGCGGCCGCCGGCGACGGCGCGACGTGCCGTCGCTTC
>VAWY01000002.1 GCA_005888335.1 Actinomycetota bacterium | reverse complement strand
CTCCAGACCTACTACGCCTGCGCGAAGCTCGGCGTCGTCTGCGTCCCGATCAACCTCGGCTGGCAACCGGCCGAGGTCAGCTACGTGCTCGAGCACTCGCGCGCCCGTGGCGTCGTGGTCGAGACCCAGCTCGCCGACTGGCTGGCCCCCTCGCTCGCGGACGCGCCGGGGGTTCGCGAGGTCTTCCTCGCCCGCGGCACCGGCGTCCCCGACGCCCGCGCCGGCTGGACGCCGCTCGACGAGCTCGTGAGCGGCGCGCCGGCCGACGAGCCCGCCTGCTTCGTCGAGGACCGCGACCCCCTGACGTATCTGTACACGTCGGGCACGACCGCCGCACCCAAGGGCGTCGTCGGCAGCCACCTGGCGATCTACCTCGAATCGACCAGCGCGGTGATGGACCTGCGCTTCGGTCCCGAGGATCGCGTCGCCGCGCTCCTGCCGCTCTTCCACACCGCCCAGCTCAACTGCTTCGCCACGCCGGTGGCGCTCGCCGGCGGGGCGCTGGACGTCATGCGCGGCTTCGACGCCGCCGCGCTGCTCGAGCGCATCGAAGCCGAGCGCCTGACGGTGATCTTCGCGCTGCCGATGATGTACCGCGAGCTGCTCGAGCACCCCGATCTCGAGCGCCGCGATCTCTCCAGCCTGCGCCTGGCGGTCTACGCCATGGCACCGATGCCCGACGCCGACCTGCGCCGCGCGATCGAGGCCTTCGGCTGCGACTTCGCGCTGCTCTTCGGCCAGACGGAGATGTCGCCGATCGCGACGGTCTTCCGGCCCGAGCACCAGCTCACGCACACCGGCGCGGTGGGCACCCCGACGCGCAACGTCCAGGTGGCGATCATGGACGACGACGGCATGCTGCTGCCCCAGGGCTCCAGCGGCGAGATCGTCTACCGCGGCCCGCACGCGCTCGAGGGCTACCTGCGCGACGAGGCGGCCAGCGCCAGGGCCTTCGAGCACGGCTGGCTGCACTCCGGCGACGTCGGCCACTTCGACGCCGACGGCATCCTCTGGTTCGAGGACCGCAAGAAGGACGTCATCAAGACCGGCGGCGAGAACGTCGCCTCGATCGAGGTCGAGAAGGCCCTGTACGCCGATCCGCGCATCGGCGAGGTCGTCGTCATCGGCCTGCCGCACCCGCGCTGGACCGAGGCGATCACCGCGGTCGCCGTCCCGGCCCCGGGGGCCGCGCTCGACGAGCGGCAGGTCCTCGCCGACGCCCGCGAGCGGCTGTCCTCGTTCAAGATCCCCAAGGCGATCATCGTCACCGACCAGCTTCCGCGCACCTCGACCGGCAAGGTCCAGAAGAACGTGCTGCGCGAGCGCTACGCCGGCCACTATCAGGGGTCCTGAGCCGTGGCCACCGAGCAGCTCACGAAGACGCTGGCCCACTGGGAGCGCCACGGCACCGTCGCGCACCTGCGGCTCGACGACGCCGCGCGGCTCAACGCGCTCAGCGTCCCGTTGGTGGACGCGGCGCTGCGCGCGCTCGACGAGATCGAGGCCGACGAGACGGTCCGCGCCCTCGTGCTCTCCGGCGCCGGACGGGCGTTCTCGGCCGGCGGGGACCTCGCGGACGTCGGCGCGCGCGTGGCGTCCGGCGAGCCGTGGCCGCGCCTGGACGTCTTGCGCCGGCTGCAGCGGCTCGTCACACGCCTGCGGGGCTCCCGGCTGCCGATCGTCGCCGCGGTCAGTGGGCCGGCCTATGGCGCCGGGTGGAGCGTCGTGCTGGCCTGCGATCTCGTGGTGGCCGCGGGCGACGCGCGCTTCTGCCAGATCTTCGTCCGCCGCAACCTCGTACCTGACCTCGGCAGCGCGTGGCTGCTGCCCCGCGCGGTCGGGACGCTGAGGGCCAAGGAGATGATGCTCCTGGGCGAGGAGTGGTCGGCCGACGCGGCGCACGCGGTCGGCCTCGTCAACCGACTCGTCGCCACGCCGCCCGAAGCCGAGCGCGAGGCGATGAGGATCGCGACGCGCATGGCCGAGACGACCCCGGCGACGCTGGCCATGGCCAAGGACCTGATCAACCGGGGCCAGGCGCTCTCGTTCGAGGACCTGCTCAAGCTCGAGGAGCACGCGCAGGCGCTCGCGCTCGGCACACCGGAGACGCTGCGGGCGATGGCCGACTTCCTCGAGAAGCGAGGTGCGGCCAGCGGGGTCGTGCGACCGTCTACATGATCCCCATCGAGTCGGGGATCGTGAGGCCCGGCAGGTCCCCGGGCGCGACGGCAACCCAGATCCCGAGCACCGCCAGCGTGACGGCCACGCCGTACACCGCCGCGGCGCGCCAGGGCAGCAGCCTCTCGGCGGCGATCAGCGCCGCGATCAAGACCATCCAGGTGATGCTCATCACCCCGAGCGCGAACAGCGCGGCCATCAGTGCGACGCAGCAGCCGACGCAGTGCCCGCCATGCCTGATCCCGCCCCGCAACCCGCCGCCGACGCCGGATCGCTCCTCGATCGCGAGCGTCAGCGGGCTCCGACACCTGCGCAGGCACACAGCCTTGGCCGTCGTGAACTGGTAGGCGGCCGCTGCCAGGATCACGCCGGCGGCCACGTAGCGACCCGCCCGATCCCAGGCGAGGAATCCGACGTCGAGCGAGCGGACTCCCTCGAAGACGAGGTAGCCGGCAAGGCCGGCGGCCGTCCACGCGCCCAGGTAGCCCACGACGAACGCGACCACGGTGCGCTCGCCGGCGCGCCCGAAGGCCAGCGCCGCCGGCGCGAGCGAGGGCAGCATCATCGCGGCCATCATCAGCAGCCAGCTGACGGCGAACCAGCCGAAGCCGCCGAGGGCGGTCCCCGGGCCGTCGTCCATGCCGGACATGCGATCGCCGGTCAGCACCCAGGCTGTGGCGGCGAGCGCGAGGAGGAGGCCGATCAGCGCGACCCTGGCCAGGCCGGTCAGCGGGGGCGCTGGGCGAAGCGTCGCGGACTCCATCACGGATTCCTTCTTTACGCGCGGGCCGTCTCGTACTCGTCGTGACGCCGCCAGATCTTGAACGGGTCCTCCTTGCGTCCCAGCGGCGCCCGGTCGAGCCACTGGTAGGCGCCCCACAGGCCGTCGAGCCCGCGGGCATAGGCCGAGTAGGTGTGGTAGACGACGCCGTCGGAGAGCGCGAACGCGCTCATTCCCGGCAGCTCCTGGAGGAACTCCGCCATGTCTGTGCCGGTGCTCGCCGCCGTCTCGGCCGCCGGGCCGGAGTCGGCCTCCAGCAGCGGCGCGCTGTCCCGCGACTCGAAGTTGTACTCGCCGCCCTCACGGAGCTGCTGCGGCGTGAACGACGCGGCGAAGTCGTAATTGAAATCGCTGCCGAACGAGGACGCCCACGGGAACGTCCACCCCATGCGCTCCTTGTAGGCCTGGAGCTTCTCGAGCGGCGCGCGCGAGACGGCGAAGAAGCTCACGTCGGCCCGGTTTGCGAGATGGACGTGGAGGCCGTTGAAGCCGTCGGCGATCGACGAGCAGCTGGGGCAGCCCGCCTCGTACTCCGGGCCGAACATGAAGTGGTAGACGAGCAGCTGCCGGCGCCCGTCGAACAGCTGCGTGAGGGTCTTCTTCCCCTCGTCGGCATCGAACTCGTACTCCTTCTCGACGCGCACCCACGGCAGCTCGCGGCGCTGGCGCGCCAGCTCGTCGCCTTGGCGGGTGTGCGCCTTCTCGCGCGCGAGCAGCTCCTTGCGGGCCGCCAGCCACTCCTCTCGGGTTCCGACCGTGTGCTCGGTCATCGCCTTGCCTCCTGTCTCTTGCGGTCTTCTCGGGCGCGGGCCTCGGCCTCGGCGATCCGCTTGATCGCCGCCAGCCGCGCGTCCCATTCCGCCGCCACGCTCGCCATCGATCGTGCGGCGGCATCCAGCCGCTGCGGCCGGACCGCGTAGCGCACCTCGCGGCCCTGCCGCCGGGCCGCGACGAGGCCCGCCCGGCCGAGGATCGTGAGGTGCTTGGCCACCGCTTGCCGCGTGACCGGCAGCTCGCCGGCTACGACGGTGGCGGTCGCCTCTCCGCGGTCCAGGATGACGTCGAGCACCCGGCGGCGGGTGGGATCGGCGACCGCCGACCACAGCTCGTCGACGTCGCCGGCGAGCGCCGTCATCGCTCTGCCGACGTGCGGGTCTGCCGTGCGACGTACGCGGCCAGCTCGCCGAGCTCGAGCTCCCAGCCTCGCCGGTGGCCGTCGAAGTGCCTCTGGTTCTCGTCGTCGGGGCCCGCGAGCTCCGCGAACCCGCTCTCGACCACCTTCAGTCGCGTCGCCTCGCCCTCGGCGGTGAGGGTGAACTCGACCAGCGTGGAGTTGCCCTCGGCGAGCTCTGCGCCGTGGCTGACGACCCAGCGGAACGAGAAGAAGCGCGGCGGCTCGACGTTCTCGACCTGCCCGTAGACCGTCCCGTGCTCATTCCAGACGAGGATCGCCTCGCCGCCGGGCCGCAGGTCGAGGTCGGCGGAATCGCTGAACCAGCCCCTGATGTGCTCGGGCTCGGTCACAACTGCCCAAACGACATCCACCGGCGCGTCGATCAGGATCTCGCGTTCGATGCGGTCCGGGACCATGCAGTGCCTCCTGATGTGCAACCAAAGGTTGCGTAATCCTAACAGGCACGGGCGCGTGGGCCCGCCAGGCGGCACAGCTCCACGGTCCCGCGCACGCCGCGCAGGTAGCTGGCGCCCGCGTCCTCCCACGAGAACTCCGCGGCCGTGGCCTTCGCGACCGTCGACGTCGCGATGAGCTGGTCCCGTCGCGCCGCCGCGAGGATCCGCGCGGCGACGTTCACGACCGTTCCGAAGTAGTCGCCGTCGCGCGCGACGGCGACGCCGTGGTGGAGGCTCGCGTGCACGCCGGGCCCGGTGCTTTCCCGATGGCGCTCGATGACCTCCCAGCCGGTGCGCACAGCCGCGCCGGGCTCCGGGAAGGCGAGCATGTAGCCGTCACCGAGGCCCTTGACGATGCGGCCGCCGGGCCGGCACTCCGCGGTCACGATCCGGGCGAAGTGCTCGATCGCCTCGACGGCGGCATCGTCGCCCTGCTGGTTCGCGTAGGCCGTGAAGTCCTTCAGGTCGCAGAACAGGATCGACACGTCGACCGCGCCCGGAAGCGCAGTCGCGCCCGCGCGGGACTCCGCCTCGCGGACGGCGAGGTCGGCGAGCTCGCGCTCGAAGAGGCGGCGGTGCAACGCGGCCAGGAACGGCGCGGCGAGCGGCAGCAGGCGCTCGAACGCCCAGTGGACCTCCGTCAGCGCGGCCACCGAGTCGCGGCTCTCCGCGCGCAGGCGCGGCTCGACGTGCAGCCGGAAGGCCTGCACCTGGGTGTGCGCGATGCGCGCGAGCGCCCGTCCCGAGACCCGCGCGACCTGGAGCGAGAGCTCCGGCGTCCAGACCTCGCGCAGCCTGCCGACCTCCACGAAGACCTCCGCCTCGTGCTCCGTGAAGGTCGGCTCGTCCGGACCGGGGGCGGGGAGGCCGGCGGACTGCATGAGCAGCGCAACCTCGATCGCCGGCATGCCCCCGCGAGCTTCGATGTCGCGCGGGCTGACCGTCCGCGCATCCCGCTCCGGGTCCAGGACGGCGTCGAAGATGGCGTCCGCGAGCCGTCCGCGCTCGAGGGCGTGTCGCATCGCCGCGGGCCGTACGCCGAGCTCGAACAGCGCGGCGACCGTGTCCACCTCCTCAGGCCCAGCGCCGATCTCGCGGGCGATCTCGCGAGCCCGGGCACGCTGCTCGGCGCCGATGTTGCGCTCAGGCATGCAGACATCATCACGCTCTCCGGGCGGGGAACATCGTCCGGGGACCAGCCCCGAGTCCTACGCCCCGGGCGAGCTCCAGTCCGGCGGCTCGTAGACGCCGCCCGGGACGCCGCCGATGCACAGCACACGGAGCCCTTCCGGACCGGACGAGAGCACGCGCGCCGTGCCGGCGTCGACCCGCACGAGGTGGTCGGCGTCGAGCGGGTGGCGTTCCTCGCCGATGACGACGGAGCCCGAGCCGCGCAGCGCGACATAGAGCTCCTGCTGGCCGGTGTCGGCCTCGTCGTGAGACGTGGTCGAGTAGTCGGGCGGCAAGTCCATGATGTTGGCGCCGAACGCGGTGATGTCGAGCCCGGCGCGGACGAGCTTCGCGAAGCCGTCCCAGAGGGTCGGGAGCTCGTCGATGGCGGCGGCGGCGTAGCCGAGGTCAGCCTTGGACGCGTGCATGTGCGGCATTCCCTTCGATGGATCGCGTGGACAAGAGCAGGAGCAGTGCGAGGAGGGCGATGAGCGCGGGCCCGATGCCGGCGGCGAGCATCGTCCCACGAGCGCCGACGAGCCCGACCATGGGGCTCGGCTGAATCGTTCGGGCCCGTACCATGGCCTCCGCGGGCGTCCATCGGGGTCCCCGGCACCACGTCATGTTGAGCCTCGACGACCGCGTCTACGCAGCAGCCGGGTTCCTCGCCGCCACGATGCTCACGGCCGGGCTGCTCACGGCCGGCGCCGGCGCGGGCCCCGACCGCCGCGCGCGCCCCGGCGCTCGTGCTGCCCACCGCGCCGTGCCAGGGCGCCAGCCGCTCGTCGTGCTGTCGCACGATCACGCCGTCCGGGCGGCGCCGAACGCCCAGGCACGCCGGACGGGGACGATCGCCGCGCGGCGGCCGCTGACGCACGTGCGGACCGTCCTGCCCGTGCTGGGCCGTGCGCGCGCCGGCCGCGGCTCCTGGATCCACGTCCGTCTCCCCGGGCGTCCCAACGGACATGCGGGCTGGATCTCCGCCGATCACACCCGGCGCACGTACACCGACTGGCGCGTCTCGATCCGGCTCTCCACCCGCCGCGTCACCGTCTTTCACCGCGGCCGCGTCGAAGGCCGGTTCCGCGCGGTGGTGGGCCGGGCCTCCACGCCGACGCCGCGGGGCCACTTCTTCGTCGAGGAGGCCGTCCCGCTCTCTCGCCTCGGCGGCCCGTTCGCCCTGGCCATCAGCGCCCGGTCGAACGTCTACCAGCAGTTCGCCGGCGGTCCGGGCCAGGTCGCCCTCCACGGAACGACCGGCCTCGCGGGAGCGCTCGGCACCGCGGTCTCGCACGGCTGCATCCGGCTCAGCCGCCGCGCCATCACGTGGCTGGCGCGACGCACCGGTCCCGGCGTCCCGCTGACCATCAGAAGCTGACGCGTCGGCCATCTGGGAGGCTGTGCGGATGACGATCGCTGCGACGACGACGCGCCTGCTGAACCCGGCCAGCTACGACGCCTCCGAGTTCGATCCCGCGACGCAGCGGCTGCTGCGCGCCACGATCGACTGGTTCGAGGCAAAGGGCAAGGCGCGCCTCATCACCGAGACGCTCGGCGACACGTGGTACGCCGACTTCGTCGAGTTTCTCGCGCGCGAGCGCGCGTTCGCGA
This sequence comes from Actinomycetota bacterium, assembly GCA_005888335.1. The sequence continues at coordinate 7,079 of VAWY01000002.1, read as the reverse complement.
CGCTGCTGACACCCGCACGTGACGGCGGCGGCGATCCCGACAAGCGCTGGGACACCGCGCGCAACGCGGTCTTCAACGAGATCCTCGGCTTCTACGGCCTGCCCTACTGGTACGCCTGGCAGGTCACGATCCTCGGCCTCGGCCCGATCTGGCAAAGCGACAACGACGCCGCGCGCCGGCGTGCCGCCCACCTGCTGGAGGATGGCGCGCTGTTTGCCTTCGGGCTCTCCGAGCGCGAGCACGGCGCCGACATCTACTCGACCGACATGGTCCTCACCCCGGACCGCGAAGGTGGATTTCGCGCGAACGGCGGCAAGTACTACATCGGCAACGGCAACGTCGCGCGAATGGTCTCGGTGTTCGGCCGCCGCGCCGACGTCGAGGGGGCCGACGGCTACGTCTTCTTCGCCGCCGACAGCCGCCACCCCGCGTACAAGCTGATCAGGAACGTCGTGCACTCGCAGATGTACGTCAGCGCGTTCGACCTCGAGGACTACCCGGTGCGCGCCGAGGACGTCCTGCACACCGGCGTCGCGGCGTTCGAGGCCGCGCTGAACACGATCAACGTCGGCAAGTTCAACCTCGGCTTCTGCGCGATCGGCATGGCCGAGCACTGCTTCTACGAGACGCTCACCCAGGCCGAGAGCCGCGTCCTGTACGGCAAGCGCGTCACGGAGTTCAGCCAGGTCCGACGGATCCTCTCGGAGGCCTACGCCCGCCTGTTGGCGACGAAGCTCTACGGAGCCCGCGCGATCGACTACGTGCGCGGCGCGAACCTCGACGACCGCCGCTACCTGCTCTTCACGCCGATCAACAAGATGCGCGTGACGATGGAGGGCGAGCGCATCGTCAGCCTGCTCGGCGAGGTCATCTCGGCCAAGGGGTTCGAGCGCGACTCCTACTTCGAGACGGCCAAGAACATCATCGGCGGCCTTCCCAAGCTCGAGGGCACCGTCCACGTCAACCTTGCGCTGGCGCTGAAGTTCCTGCCCAACTACCTCTTCGGCGCCGAGCCGCTCGATCACGTCCCCGCCCGCCGCGACGCCGGCGACGACGCGTTCCTCTTCGCGCAGGGCCCGACTCGCGGCCTCGGCAAGATCCGCTTCGGAGACTGGCGCCCGATCTTCGACGCGTTCGCCGGCGTGCCCAACGTCGCACGCTTTCGCGAGCAGGCCGACGCGCTGATCGCACTCCTGCAACGCGCGCCGCTGACCGCAGAGCAGACGAGCACCGACCTCGACTTCCAGCAGTCGCTCGCGCAGATCTTCACGCTCGTGCCCTACGGCCAGCTGATCCTCGAGGAGGCGCACCTCACCGACACCCCGCAGGACGTCGTCGATCTGGTGTTCGAGTGGCTCGTGCGCGACTTCAGCACGCTCGCGCTCGACCTGCACGGCAAGGCCTCCTCGACGCCCGAGCAGCAGCAGTGGGTCCTCGAGACCATCCGCAAGCCGGTCATCGACGCCGCCCGCGACGAGGCGATCTACGCCGAGGTCCGCGCGCTCGCCGGGGCCTACGTCATGCCGGATTGACGCAGCGCTCTCCGTCACCCCTCCTCCGCGAGCGCTCGCGCAACGGCCTCCGGAAGCTCCGCGGGGACGCCTGAGCGCGCGTCGACGCAGACGTACCGCGAGCCGGCCTCGGCGACCGGCGTGCCTGCCACGAACGCGTCGTAGCGCAGGTGCAGTGAGCGTGGGTCGAGGCGATCGAGAACCACCTCGACGCGCAGCTCATCGTCGAGACGCACGGGCGCGAGATAGTCCACGCGCACACTCGCGAGCGTCAGGCGCCGGTCTGCGCCCAGGCTCTGCTCGAGGGCGCCGGCCCGGCTGCGCCACCACTCGATGAACGCCGCTTCGAAGAACTCGAGGAAGCGTGGGTGGCCGAGGAACGTGCTGGCCGCGCAGTCCTGCGGTCGCACGCGCTGACGGTAGACGAAGGGCGTGCCGCGCGTGCGCGCCCAGGCGGCGTCGAAGGCGTCGGCCTCGAGCGGCACCAGCCATGCCTCGACGATGCGGCCGGCGGCGACGCGGTAGACGCCCGCCGTGCGCCACTCCAGCTCCTCGCCGCCGAGGGCCGCCCGGCCGTCGGCGAGCTGGACGAGGACGTCGTGGCGGCCGAGCTCGCCGTGCTTGGTGATCGCGATGGCGCCGCCGGCCAGCTCGCGGCGGGTCGTGAAGTACCGAAGGACGGCTTCGCGGCCGCGGTAGTCCCCGGCGATCGGGCTCGTGCCGGGCACGTGCCAGACGACGTCCTCGGCGAGCAGCGCCACGACTGCCTCGAGCTCCCCGCCGGCGTACATCTCACGCTGGCGCGCGAGGAACTCCTCGATGACTGCGTTGGCCTCTGAATCCTCAGCCACTGTCTAGGCCAACAGCCGCCTCAGGGCCAGCGCCAGCACGTCCGCCCGGCTGCGCCCGCCGTGATCGGCGGCGATGAAGTGGTGACCGATGAACGCCGAAAAGGCGAGCATGCAGCGGGCCTCGACCTCCTCCTCGTCGGGACAGAATGCACCGAACAGCGAGCGCATGTAGTCCATTCGGCGGTTGTCGAGGCGCTTGAGGCGCCTGCTGACCGTCTTGTCGCGGCGGGCCCAGTCGCGGATGGCAAGTTCGATCTTCACCAGGTCGCCGCTGGAGGAGGCGAGCCGGCGGGCGTGTCGAACTGCGCGATCGTCAGGCAGCGCGAACAGCCGCCGCAGCTTGGCCCTGGCGTCCCCGCCCTCGCCCTCGACGGCCTCGATGACCTCGTCGACGGTCATCCGCTCCCACGTCTCGAGCATCTCCTCGAGCAGCGCGCGCCGGTCGTCGAAGTGCCAGTAGAAGCCGCCCTTGGTGACGCCGAGCGCCTGCGCGAGCGTCTCGATCCGGACGGCATCCGGGCCGCCGGAGGCGAGGGCCCGTAGGCCCTCGTCGACCCAGCCAGAGCGTGGCGTGCGGGTGGGGGCGGCGATGGTGGTCCTCGCTCGCGTTTCGCGCGGAATCGACACCGCTGCGGGTTGACCGGCCTGCATCTATACCGTACCGTATCGATACGCTGTCGTATGGATCGAGGTTCGCCATGAGGCTTCCGAACACGGCCCACACCTCCCGGCCTTGGCGGATCCACGAGCTCACGCGCGACTTCCGGCTGGAGGACGTATGGGCACTCCCGGCGGTGGGCGGTCCGGACGACTTCCTTCGTCTGGTGAAGGGGTTCACGTCGAGCGACCTGTCGGAGATCCCCTCGCGCGCTGCGCGCACGCTCTCCTCGATCAGGGAGAAGCTCGGGGCACTGCTCGGGTGGGACGACCCGGACGCCGGCCTGGGCTCCAGGGTGCCGACGCTCCGCGACCGGCTCCCGGCGGATCTGCGCGACGCCCAGCGCCCGGACTTCGCGGCGCTCCCCTTTACCTCGCTGTACCTGCTCGACGACGAGTGGGCAGCGGAGATCGCCAACCGGACCGTGCACGGCGTCATGCACCTCGGCTGGGTCTCGGACGGGACCGGCGGCTACCGCGGCCAGATGGCCGTCCTGGTGAAACCAAATGGGCTGCTCGGGACCGCCTACATGGCCGCGATCCGGCCATTCAGGCACCTGATCGTCTACCCGGCGCTGATGCGACAGATCGAGGGGAAGTGGCGCGCTCGGGCGGGCGAGCCGACACCCGCATAGGGCCGAGAAGCCACCGCCGGGAGCGATCAAAGGAGACCCACATGCGCTCGCTGGTCCTGGAAGACACCCGCCGTCTGGCCTGGCATGAGGTTCCGGAACCGGAGCGCCGGCATGAGCGCGAGGCGATCGTCCGGCCACTCGCGGTGGCGACGTGTGACCTCGACCAGCCGATGATCTTCGGGCAGACGCCGTTCGCGATGCCGGTCCACCTCGGGCACGAGTGCGTGGCCGAAGTGGTGGAGGGCCCCGAACGCTTTGCTCCGGGGGATCGGGTGGTGGTCCCCTTCCAGATCTCCTGTGGATGCTGCGAGCGCTGCCGGCGGGGGCTGACTGGAAGCTGCGCGACGGTGGCGCCGCTCTCGATGTACGGCTTCGGCCCGCTGGGCGGCGACTGGGGCGGGATGCTCAGCGACCTCGCGCTGGTGCCCTACGCGGACGCGATGCTGGTCCCGCTGCCCGACGGTGTCGAGCCCACCGTCGTCCCCAGCGCGGCCGACAACATCGCCGATGGCTGGCGGGCGGTGGCGCCGGCCCTCGCCGAACATCCTGCGGCCGAGGTGCTGGTCGTCGGCGGCCTGGTGCGATCCGTCTCGCTGTATGCCGTCGACGTGGCGCTCGCGCTCGGGGCGGCGTCGGTCACCTACGTGGATACGGACGCCGGCCGCTGCGCCGTGGCGCACGAGCTGGGCGCCACCGTGGTCGAGGGCGAGCCCGAGCCTTCGCTGGGCGCGTTCCCGGTGACCGTCGACGGAACCGCCACACCGGAAGGACTGGTCGCCACTCTGCGACTCACCGACTGGGGCGGCCGCTGCACGTCGCTCGGCCAGATCGCACCCAGCGGCTCCCTCCCGCTGTTCGAGCTCTACACCCGTGGAGTGCACCTCCACCTCGGCCGCGCGATGGCCCGGCCCGCGATCCCGGCCGTTCTCGACCTGGTCGCCGCCGGGCGGCTGCGGCCGCACCTGGTGACGAGCGCCACCGTCGCCTGGGACGACGCGCCGCAGGCGTTGCTCGAGCCGGCGACCAAGCTCGTCGTGCACCGCGCGTCGTCTGAGGGAGAGCGATTCGCCTGATCCCCGACAGCGCTCACGCCGCAGGAGCGCCCCGGCCGGCGCGCTCGGCGGCCGCGAGCTTGGCGCGCGCGCGGCGCTCGATCTCCTGGACCCGGCGCGTGCTCAGCCCAAGGCGCCTGGCCATCTCCTCGGGTTGAAGCTCCTCGCCGTCGAGGCGGTAGCGCCAGCGCAGGACGGTCCAGCGTGTCCAGGAACCGGATGGGGCCCCGGGGTGTCGATGCCGCGCAGGCGGACCACCCGCCCCCAGCCGCGGACGATCTCCATCGTGCGCGTGTTGACGTTGCGGGTCTTCGGATGCCACGACGTCGTCTCGCGCTGCTCGAGCACGACGGTCGGGACGCCGAAGCGCGCGAGCTCCAGCGCGGCAGCAAGCCCCACCGGGCCGCCCCCGACGACGATCACGGGTGCCTGGGGCATGCGGGTCGCGGCCATGCCGCCACGCTATGTCCGGGTGTCCGCGGGCGCACTGCCGGATGCGGCAGCGGACGCGGTGGACACTGCCGATGTGGGCAACGGTGTGGCGTAGTCTCGCGCCGTGACGACGATCCCGGAAGGCGCGGTCCTCGAGCGTCTGCTGGAACGGCTTCGCGGCGACGTCGACCGGATCGCCGACCTGATGCTCGCGGCGCACCGCCGGGAGATCCCGGACCTTCCGGCCGACGACGATCTGCAGCTCGCCCTGCGCGAGGCGGTGCGCGCCGACCTGCTCGAGGCGGCCACGGCCTTCCGCCTCGAACGGCAGCTGCCGGAGTCACTGCCGTTCGAGACCAGCCACCTGGCGCGCCGTGCTGCTCGCTCGCGGGTCTCGCTGCCGACCCTGTTGCGAGTGCTCCGCGTCGGCCAGCGCGTCATGTGGCGCGAGCTCTGCGCGGCGCTGGAGGAGGTCGAGCCCGATCCGGCGCTGCGTGAGGCGACGCTGCGGCTGCTCACCGACCTGATGTTCGAAGGCGGCGATCGGCTGTCGACGCTGCAGGCCGAGGAGTACCTCGCGGAGCGCGATCGGATCATGCGCTCGCGGGAGCAGATGAGGTTGGCGGTCGTCCAGCAGGTTCTCGCGGACGCCGCTGCGGACCCGTCGGCGCTGGAGTACGACCTGCGGGGCGAGCACGTCGCCGTCGTCGCGAGTGGCGCCGATGCGGACCGCGTGTTGCGCGACATCGGGCAGACGCGCAGTCTGGTCGTCCAGGGCGGTCCGGACGTCGTCTGGGCGTGGTTCGGGACCGAGCCCCCAGTGGAGGCGCTCGAGCGCGTGTCGGGGGTGAGCGTCGGGATCGGACGGCCGGGAGCCGGCCGCGAGGGGTTCGTCGTCAGCCACGAGCAGGCTCGCGCCGCGCTCTCCGTGGGCAGAGCGAGCGGCCGGGCGGTGACGCGGTTCGAGGCGGTGTCACTCGAGTGGTTGGCGACGCGTGACCGGGCGGCCGCCGAGCGCTTCGTCGTCGACGAGCTCGGCCCGCTGCTGGTCGACGCGAGCGACCGCGGCGCTCGGCTGCTCGACACGCTCGAGGCGTACCTCGAGGCTGGCTACAACGCCTCCTCGATGGGGGCCCGGCTGGGGATCAGTGTGCGCACCGCCTCGTACCGCATCCGCTCGATCGAGGAGCTCTTGGGCCGGACGATCGCCTCGCGCAACGCCGAGCTGCATACGGCGATCCGCTTGCACCGGCTGCTCGATCGCGGCTGAGCCGGCTGCGGCTGGCGTCCCTTACCGGTCGATGGTGGTGAACTGCCCCGCCGCGAGCCGGTCGGCTCCCCGGGGGTCGTGGGTGGGAACGACGATCACCTGGCGGCGGGCGCAGAGCTCGCGGATCCGCTGCGTGCTGTCCCGGTGCCGCTTGGCGTCCTGCGCGATGCCGTCGATCGCGCGCCCGTGAGCAGGACGACGTGGTCGCCGCGGTCGATGGCCACGGACAGGTGCCCGGAGGTGTGTCCCGGCGTCGGGAGCAGCCGCACCGCGCCGTCGGAGGTCAGCGCGATCGAGGCGTCGAACGTCTCCCACGGGTCGCGGTCGAAGGGGACGGTGGTCGGCCTGAACCACTTCGGGTAGTTCTTCCTGAAGTAGGCATTGATCGCCCCGGTGCGGCCGAGCGCCATCGCCGCCTCGCGCTCGGTCATCAGGATCTCGACGCCTTCGAAGTGCGCGAGGCCGCCAGCGTGGTCGGAGTGCATGTGGGTCAGCACGACCTTGGCGACCGACCGTGGCGGGTGTCCGAGCGCGCGCATCTGCGGCCCGACCTCCTGGTCGGACCTCACCGACTGGCGGTCGCAGGTGCTCGCGACCACGTGCCACCGTGGTGTGAAGCCGGGCTCGGTGACGCGCGAGTCCCCGCCGGTGTCGACGACGATGACGCCCTC
>VAWY01000001.1 GCA_005888335.1 Actinomycetota bacterium | reverse complement strand
GCGTGTTGCCGCTCGGCCCCGCGACGAGAGGTCGATCGACCGGGATATACGCGGTCGATTGACCTCTCGACGTATCGGACCGTCGCGCCTGGCGCGCAAACGCTCGGCCCGCGCGGGGAGCCGCGATCCCGCACCGCTCGGCCCGGGCGCAGACCACGATCCGCTTCCCCTCGGTGACACGAACCCGGCTACAGGCCCAAACCCCGCCCCGAGCGGAGCGCCAAACCCTCCGCCGCCGCCAGGTCTGCCGGCGCGTTGACGTTGAGGAAGCCATCGGCCGGGACGTCAAGCACGAGCGGGTCCAGAGCGAGCACCGCATCGACCGCCCGCCCGCTCACCGGCACCTCCACACCGGGCTCAAACCGCGCCACCAACGGCTCCAGCCGCCCGGCCGCCCGGACCACCGCGCACCCCTCGGCGCGCGCGAGCGCGCGCAGCGCCTCAGCCGGTACCAACGGCAGGTCCACAGGTACCACAACGACGGCCCGCCCGCCCGCACGCTCCAGCGCCGCGCGCACTCCCGCGAGCGGGTGGCGCGGCTCCTCGGGCTCCAGCCACACCGGCACGTCGAGCGCGGGCAACACAGTCGACGCCTTCGCCGCCACCGCGACCTCGTCGAGCCCGCCCGCGCGCAGCGCCTCCACCGCCCACGCCACCAGCGGCCGCCCGGCGAGCAGCGCCGTCGCCTTCGCCCCGCCCATCCGCCGCCCCGCGCCGCCGGCGAGCACGACGCCCACCGGCGCCACCGGCGCCAGCGGCCTCAGCGGCGCTCCTGCCCGTAGTCGCCGAACGGGCCGTCTCGCTCGGCGACCGCAGCGCGGACGTCCTCCATCGCGCGCCGCGTGAAGGCGACACCCTCGGGCGTGTGGCGCGCCGCGCCGTCGAGCAGCGTCCCGATGAGCTGCGTCACGTGCAGGCCCATCTGCTCGTAGACCTGGTTGACCAGCAGCTTCATCATCTGCAGCTGGTTGGCCGGCAGCAGCGCGACGCGCCGCGCGAGTCCCAGCGCCGCGTCGTCGAGCTCCCCCGCCGGCACCGCGAGCGATGCCAGACCCCACTCGACCGCCGTGCGCCCGTCGAGCGCGTCGCCCGTCAGGAGCAGGCGCTTGGACCGCTCGAGCCCGAGGCGGTAGGTCCACATCGCGGTCGTCGGCGAGCCCCAGACCCGCGCCGGCGGGTAGCCGATCCGGCAGTCCTCGGCGCAGACGATCAGGTCCGAGCACAGCGCGAAGTCGGTCCCGCCGCCCACGCAGAACCCGTGGACCTGGGCGATGACCGGCTTGGGCGAGCGCCACAACGCCATGTACGTGTCCAAGACGAAGCGCGACATCATCCGCAGGTCGGCCATCGGGTCCCACGGGCGGCCCGACTCGGCCTCTTCCATCATGCGGGCGCCCCAGTCGATGTCGTAGCCGGCACAGAAGACGCGCCCGGCGCCGCGGAGGCGCACGACACGCACGTCGGCGTCCTCTTCGGCCCGCCCGAGCGCGTCGCGCACGTCGCCCGCAAGCTCAGGCGTGATCGTGTTCAGGCGGTCGGGGCGGTTGAGGGTGAGCGTCGCCACGCCACCGTCGGCCTCGTAGGCGACCGTGCCGGCCATCGCGCGAACCCTATGCTGTTGGCTGTGACGGACGCCACGAGCACCAAGCCCTGGCTGCGCTGCTACCGCTGCTGGTCGACCGACCTCGAGGTGCAGGTGCATTACGAGGGCATCCACAAGATCGATCCGGAGACCGGCGAGCGCGCGGAGGTCGTCGACGAGCTGCAGGAGGCCGTCGTGCAGTGTCTGGACTGCATGCACGACCAGCCGCACCTGGGCTTCGCCAACGGCCGCGTCGAGCCGATCGAGGATCGCTGGGAGCGGATGATCGCCGGCACGCCGTGGGTCGCCTCGGTCACCGTGACGGTCGACGCCGACGACGTCGAGACGTGCTCGGGTCCCGAGGCGGGCGACGCGCTGTCCTACGCCGCCTTCGGCGACCACGGGACGCGCGAGTTCTTCACCCACGTGCGCTTCCACAAGCACGACGACGACAGCCGGATCACCGTCCACCTGCTCGTCGAGCTCTACGCGCGCTCGGGCGAGGAGGCGACCGACGTCCTCGAGGAGGCGGCCCGCGGGCTGCTGACGATCACGTCGCTGGCCGAGGAGTCGCGCCCGCCGGCGGCGACCGCCGACGACGCACACTGACCGAGTGCGACGCGCCGCCTCCGGGAAGACCGGAGAGTCATGCGCCGCCTGTCGGGACTCGTCCTCGCCGCCGCGCTCCTCGGCGCGCCGGCGCCGGCGGGGGCCGTCGTCGGCGGCAGCGCCGCGACCGGCGACACCTCGTACGTGGCCGCGCTCGAGCACAAGGGCGCCGGCGACAGCGACTTCTCGTTCGTGTGCGGCGGCAGCCTGGTCCGCCCCGACTGGGTGCTGACCGCCGGGCACTGCGTCGACCTCGACGACCAGCCCGGGCCCGACGCGCCGGCGTCCTTCCGGGTCCTGCTCGGCACCACGCGCCGCTCGAGCGGCGGCGAGCGCATCGGCGTCGCCGAGGTCGTCCGCAACGAGCGCTACGGGCCCTCGGGCGGCGGCGGCGGAGCGCACCACGACGTCGCGCTGCTGCGCCTCCAGCGCCCGTCGGTCCTCGGAGCGCCAATCGCGCTCGCGGGCGCGGGCGACCGCGATCGGTGGCGGCCCGGCGCCCAGGCGACCGCGCTCGGCTGGGGCGCGCGCACGGGCGCCGACGTGCTGGGTGTGACCGCGACCGACGACCTGCAGCAGGTCCAGGTCCCGATCGTCGCCGACGACGACTGCGCCCGCAGCTATCCGTTCGACTTCGACGCCGCGACGATGCTCTGCGCCGGGCGGCTCGAGGGCGGCGCCGACACGTGCCAGGGCGACTCGGGCGGTCCGCTGGAGGTCCCCGGCGCCGATGGCCTGCCGCGCCTGGTCGGATCGGTCTCGTTCGGCAACGGCTGCGGCCTGGCGACCCAGTACGGCGTCTACGCCCGCGAGGCCGACGCCGAGCTGCGCACGTGGATCGAGGGCCACCTGCCCCCGGCGCCGGCGCCGGCGCCCGCGCCCGCACCGGCCGCTGCCGGCACGACCACGGCGCCGTCGGCCACGGCGGCGCGGATCACGATCGGCGTCACCCGCGCGGGCGCACGGCGCGTCGTGCTGCGCCTGAGGGCGACCGCGGCGCTGCACGGTCTCACCGCCCGCCTGGCCCGCGGCCGCGCCACGCTCGCGCGCGGGCACGCGGCGCGCCTCTCGGCTCCCCGGCGCCTCGTCCTGCGCACCCGCAGCCGGCTGACCGCGGGCCGCTACGGCGTGGTCGTCACCGCGCGCGATTCCGCCGGCGACCGAGTCAGCGCGCGCCGTTGGTTGCGCGTTCGGCGATGACGCGGTCGATCAGTCCGTAGTCGCGCGCCTCGCCTGGGGCGAAGAAGCGGTCGCGCTCCATGTCATCGTGGACGCGCTCGCGCGCCTGGCCCGTGTGGCGGGCGTAGAGGTCGTCCAGGCGCTCGCGCAGCGCGAGCGTCTCGCGCGCGTGGATCTCGATGTCGGTCGACTGGCCCTGGAACCCGCCCGTCGGCTGGTGGATGAGGATCCGCCCGTTGGGCAGCGAGGCCCGCTTGCCCTGCGCGCCGCCGGCGAGCACGAGCGCCCCCATCGACATCGCGATCCCGCAGCAGATCGTCGACACGTCGGGGCGAACGAACTGCATGGTGTCGTAGATCGCCAGCCCGGCGTACACGCTCCCGCCCGGCGAGTTGATGTACAGGCAGATGTCCTTGTCGGGGTCCTCGGCTTCGAGGTGCAGCAGCTGCGCGACGACGACGTTGGCCACCTCGTCGTCGATCGGCTGGCCGAGGAAGATGACCCGCTCGTCGAGCAGGCGCGAGTAGATGTCGAACGAGCGCTCCCCGTGCGGGTCGCGGCGGATGACCATCGGCACCAGCGGCATGTGCAACTCCTTGGTTGCGTCTTCGGACGCTCGCCACTCTAGCAACCACCCGGTTGCGCAAAGTGTGGGAGGGTTGCCGCGTGGCGCGGCCGCCCAACGTCCTGGTGGTGATCACCGACCAGCAGCGCGCCCCGCGCCACTGGCCCGACGAGGCGGGCTGGGTCGACGCGCTGATGCCGGCCGACGCGGAGCTGCGCCGGACCGGCCTGAGCTTCACGGAGGCGGCGTGCAACTCGTGCATGTGCACGCCGAGCCGGGCAACCCTCCTGACCGGCCTCATGCCCGCCGAGCACGGCAGCCCGCTGACCCTGACCGCCGGTGGCGCCAAACCGCACCTCGGCAACGTGCCCGCGGTCCTCGCCGACGCGCCCAGCCGCAAAGGGATCTCGCCGGTGCGCGGGCTGGCCAACCTCCTCCGGATGCTCACCGGGATCGGCGCCGGCCACGGCCCCGAGCCCGAGCTCGATCCCGCCCTGCCCAACCTCGCCATGCTGTTGCGCGCGCGCGGCTACGAGGTCGCCTACAAGGGCAAGTGGCACCTCACCCGCCCGCTGAGCGGAGCGTGGGGCCCGGCCGACGCCGAGCGCCTGGCGACCGACTACGGCTTCGCCGAGTGGGAGCCGCCCGACGCCGGCGAGGACATCGAGCCCGAGCACTTCGGCGGCGGCAGCACGAGCTGGGACGACGTCTTCACCGCCCAGGCCGAGGCCTTTCTCTCCCGCGAGGACCTTCCCGAGCCCTTCGCCCTGGTCGTCTCGCTCGTCAACCCCCACGACGTGCTCGCCTATCCCTCCTCCTACGACCGGGGCGGCTACCGCGCGACCGACTGGGCCGACCTGGAGGTCGGGCTGCCGTCGACGGTGGGCGAGGACCTGCGCACGAAGCCGACCGCGCATCGCCTGATGAGCCTCGGCCTGACGCTGTTGCTGGGGCCGCTGCGCGACGACGCGGCGCGGCGCAACTACGTCAGCTTCTACGCGCACCTGCAGCGTCTCGTCAATCGCAACGTCGGGCGTCTCGTCGCCGCGCTCGGCGACCCGGGCGACCCCGCCTCGCTGCGCTCGCGGACGATCGTCGTGCGCTTGTCGGACCACGGCGAGATGGGCCTCGCCCACGGCGGCATGCGCCAGAAGGCGTTCAACGCCTACGAGGAGAGCCTGCGCGTGCCGCTCGTCTTCTCGAACCCGGTCCTCTTCCCGCACGGCGGCGAGACCCGCGCGCCCGCCTCGCTGATCGACGTCCTGCCGACGCTGCTGGCGCTGGCCGGCGCGCCGGCCGAGCTGACGGGGCGCGACCTGTCGCCGGTGCTCGCCCGCCACGCGGCACCCGACGGCGAGGCGCTGCGTCGCTGCTCGGTCGACCTCACGCCGGTCGTCGAGCATCCGGCGCCCGCAGCCTCGGTGCAGGACGCCACCAGGTTTACCTACGACGACCATCAGGCGGGCACCGCGCGCGCCGACGTCGTCCCCCAGCCCAACCGCGTGCGCGCTGTGCGCGAGCCGGGCTGGAAGTACGCGAGGTACGTCGACCCGAGCGGGGAGAAGGCCGCCGAACACGAGCTCTACGACCTCGAAGCGGACCCGGACGAGATCGACAACCTCGTCGACGTGCGGACCGGCGAGCCCCGGACACGTGCCGCTGCCGAGGCGCTCGAGCGGCTAGCATGCAACCTATGAGTTGCACGAAAGAGGTGGTGCTCCCCGTCGACCGCGACGAGGCCTGGGCCGCCGTCAGCGACGCGTCGGCCCTGGAGGCATGGCTCGCCGAGCGCGTCGAGCTCGAGCTGCGCCCGGGAGGCGACGCGTCGTTCACGCTCGCCGGCGGTGAGGAGCGGCGCGGGATGGTCGAGGAGGTCGCACCGGGCGAGCGGCTCACGTTCTGGTGGTGGCCGGCGGGCGGCGACGGCTCGCGGGTGACGTTCGAGCTCGCCCCGGCGGTGGGCGGCACCCGCGTGCGCGTGACCGAGACGCCGGCCGGCCCGACCGCGCTGGCCACGCCGGTCGCGGCGTTCGCCCTCGCGTGACCAGCGACGTCTTCACCGCCCTGGCCGACCCCACACGCCGGACGGTGATGGAGCGCGTGTCGCGCGGCAGCGCGACCGCGACCGAGATCGCGGCCGGCCTGACCGTCACGCGCCAGGCGGTCGCCAAGCACCTCGCCGTGCTCGAGGAGGCCGGGCTGGTGTCGGCGCGGCGCGCCGGGCGCGAGCGCCGCTTCTCACCGACCCCCGCCCCGCTCGGGGAGGCGATCTCCTGGATGGCCTCGGTCGGCGGCGAGTGGGACGAGCGCCTCGCCGCGCTCGAGCGCTACGTGCAGCGCGGCGGCTAGGGCGTCAAGGCGCCAGCAGCAGGACGGTCTCGCGCCAGAGCACGCGGTGGCGGCCGGAGCGCGCCCGGACGGTCAGCCGCAGCCGCTTCAGGCGGCGCACGGCGGCGCGCCCGTGCTGGATGCGGACGTAGACGCGCCCCGCCTTCACCGGGCCGCTGCGGCGGCCGAGCACGATCGTCGCGACCCGCGCGGCGCGCGCGAAGCGCGAGCCCGCGCCCGACCGCGAGCGCAGGTCCGCCCGCCGCGCCAGGACCTCGAGCACGGTCCCGCGCGGGAGCCTCTGTCGCAGCCGGACCGGGACGCCGCGGCGCAGCGCCGCCGCCAGACCGAGCGTGGCCGGGGTGCGCCGCGCGGAGCGCGGCTTGGGCGCGAAGCCGAGGACCGACGGCGCGCTGTTCGCACCCGGAGCCCCGACCTCGACGATGCTGCGATGGACCTCGCTGCCCTCCATTCCGGGACGCGGCCACGCCCAGTCGAGCTTCATCGCGACGACGTAGCGGCCCGGCCGGGGGAACGTGTGCATGGCCTGGTAGCCGTCGACGGTCTCGTCGTAGACGCCGTCGGCGTCGAAGTCCCACTCCGAGCGCAGCGTCGGCGGGTTGTAGACGCGCGGGACGAAGTCCAGGCCGTCGAGCTTGACCGGCTGGCCGGCCACGGCGGTGCCCATCGGCAACAGCCGGCCGCCGCACGGGCTCGTGAGGGGGTCCGGCGCCGGGGCGTCCTGGATCATCCGCACCTGACCCGACTGCTGGGCGAGCAGCGTGCCGCTTCCGTCGCCGTCGACGCCGACGGCGACCGGCGCGTCGAGCTTCGGCCCGCAGGCGACCGGGACGGGCACGTCGGGATCCCCGCCGGCGGGCGTGCGAGCGGAGAACACCGTGCCGAGCCAGTCCTTCCAGGCGACGAGCGCCTCGCCCGACGGGCCGACCGCCACGCTGGGCGCCACCCCGGTGTGCGCGCCCGAGACGATCTTCGCGGCGCCGAAGCCCTGGCCGAGGCGCCCGGTGACGCCGAGGATCGGGCCCTGGATGCCCGCCCAGCCGTCGGAGCGCACGAAGCCCTCGGGCCAGACGACGGCGGCGTCGCCCGCGTCGTTGACGGCGGCGCGCGGGGCGTCCTCGAAGAGCGCGTTGCTGGGCAGCTCCTGCGGCGCGCCGAACGAACCGGCGCCCTGGCGGACGGCGACCTCGACAGCGCCGGTCGCGTCGGCGCGGGCCTCGGCCCAGGTCAGGACGGCACCGGCGTCGCCGGCGGCCATGTCGAGGCCGCGCGTCGTGCGCGCGGGCTGGGCGACGGTCTGGCGCGTCCACGCGCCGCCGCCGGCCGGCCGCGTCGCCGCGCGGATCCCGGCCGGGTCGCGCCAGGCGACGATCACGCCGCCGGCGCCGTCGAGCCCGACGTGAAGGTCGTCCACCTCGCCGAGCGGCCCGGCCACGGTCTCGGGCGACCCCCAGCCGCCGGCCTGCCTGACCGCCGCGACGATCTCGAGGGCGCCCGACGTGCCGACCGGTCGCGCCCAGGCCAGCGCAGCGGCCCCGTCGCCGCGCGCGGCCAGCGCGGGGTCGCCCGACGCGGCGCCGAAGTCCTGCGGCGCGCCGAAGGCGCCGCCCGCGGGCCGGTACGCGACGCGCATCGGGCCCGAGCCGGCCCCGTCGTCGTGCCGCCAGGCGACGAAGGCGCCGCCCGCGCGGTCGGCCGCGACCGCCGGGCTCCCGGCGCGGTCGTCGAGAGCGCTGACCGCGGGCGCGCCGCCGGCCGGCTTGACGGCGACCCGGAGCCCCGCCGGTGAGGCCTCGTCCCAGGCGGCGACGGCGTCGCCGCCCGACGTCAGCGCCCCGGCCGATACGCCGGGGCCGGCCGACGCGGCCGTGCCGAGCGTGATGGGCTCCTGCCACGCGCGCGGCGCAGCGGCGGCAGGCGAGGCGGCAGCGAGAAGCGTGAGGAGGGCGGCGGCGACCAGCCGCGCGACGAGGGGCCGTTCCATGGCCGGGGCTCCGTACCCGCGGGCCGCGGGTCGGCAAACCCCGAGTCGCCTCTAGCGACCGATCCGCCGGCGCCGCGTCGCGCGGCGGCGCCGGAGGATGCGCAGGAAGCGCCGGAAGAGCGCGCCCATTACGCGAGGCGCTCCTCGAGCGCGTCGAAGTGCTTGCGGATCGGCGCCGGCAGGCTGTCGCCGAACTTGGCCAGGTGCTCGCGCACCTGCGTGAGCTCGGCCTTCAGCGCGTCGGTGTCGACGCTGAGCAGCGTGCGCAGGGCATCCGGCGACAGGTCGAGCCCCTCGGTGTTCAGCGCGCCCTCGGCCGGCACGAGGCCGATCGGCGTCTCGCTGGCCTCCGCGTCGCCGTCGCAGCGCCGGAACACCCACTCGAGCACGCGCGAGTTCTCGCCGAAGCCGGGCCACAGGAACTTCCCGTCGTCGTCCTTGCGGAACCAGTTGACGTAGAAGATCTTCGGCAGCTTGTCCGCGTCGCCGCGGCGGCCGATCTCGAGCCAGTGCTCGAAGTAGTCGGCCATGTTGTAGCCGCAGAAGGGCAGCATCGCGAACGGGTCGAAGCGCAGCTGGCCGACCGTGCCGAACGCCGCCGCCGTCTGCTCGGAGCTCATCGTCGCGCCGAGGAAGACGCCGTGCTCCCAGTCGAAGGCCTCGCGGACGAGCGGGACCACGGTCGCGCGCCGGCCGCCGAACAGGAACGCGTCGATCGGCACGCCGGCCGGGTCCTCCCACTCGGGCGCGATCGACGGCGCCTGCGCGGCCGGGACCGTGAAGCGCGCGTTGGGGTGGGCGGCCGGATGGTCGGCGTCGGGCGTCCAGTCGTTGCCGTGCCAGTCGATCGCGTGCGCCGGGGGCTCGTCCGTCATGCCCTCCCACCACACGTCGCCGTCGTCGGTCAGCGCGCAGTTCGTGAAGATCGCGTTCTCGCGCAGCGACGCCATCGCGTTCGGATTGGTCTGCTCGCCGGTACCGGGCGCGACGCCGAAGAAGCCGTACTCGGGGTTGATCGCAAAGAGGCGCCCGTCGTCGCCGAACTTCATCCACGCGATGTCGTCGCCGACCGTCTCGACCTTCCAGCCCTCGAGCGTCGGGATGAGCATCGCCAGGTTGGTCTTGCCGCAGGCGCTCGGGAACGCGCCGGTCACGTACTTGACGGCGCCCTCGGGCGAGGTGAGCTTGAGGATGAGCATGTGCTCGGCCATCCACCCCTCGTCGCGCGCGATGACGCTCGCGATCCGCAGGGCGAGGCACTTCTTGCCGAGCAGCGCGTTGCCGCCGTAGCCCGAGCCGTAGGACCAGATCTCCCGCGTCTCGGGGTAGTGGACGATGTACTTGACGTCGGCGTTCGTCGGCCACGGTGAGTCCTGCGCGCCGGGCTCCAGGGGCGCGCCGACCGAGTGCACGCAGGGCACGAACTCGCCGCTCTCGCCCAGGCAGTCGAGGGCGGCCTGGCCCATGCGGGTCATGATCCGCATCGACACGGCGACGTAGGCCGAGTCGGTCAGCTGCACGCCGATCTGCGACTTGTCCGAGCCCAGCGGCCCCATCGAGAACGGCACGACGTACATCGTCCGCCCGCGCATCGAACCGGTGAACAGCTCGACGAGCGTCTCGCGCATCTCCGCGGGCGCGCGCCAGTTGTTGGTCGGCCCGGCGTCCTCCTCGCGCTTGGAGCAGATGAACGTCCGGTCCTCGACGCGGGCGACGTCCGAGGGGTCCGACCACGCCAGGTAGCTGTGTGGTCGCTTGGCCTCGGAGAGCTTCTTGAACGTCCCGGCCTCCACGAGCTCGTGACAGAGCCGGTCGTACTCCTCGGCCGAGCCGTCGCACCAATGAATGCGCTCGGGCTGCGTGAGCGCTGCCACCTCCTCGACCCAGCCCACCAGCTTCTGGTTGGTCGTCGTCGCGGCGGTGTCAGTGCTCACTTAGTGCCCCTTGTTACGTGAACGAGGAAAACGCTGAGGCTACTCGACGTCTCCCTCGGCCTTCGTGGCTCCGGCATCCCTGCGCGGCACCAGCACCAGCCGCTTGAACTCCGCGACGAGCGTCCCGTCCTGGTTGAAGACCCGGGTGTGGACCTTGACCGTGCCGCGGTCGGGCTTGGAGCGCGACTCGCGCTTCTCGAGCACCTCGGACTCCACGAACAGCGTGTCGCCGTGGAAGACCGGCGCGGGGTGCGAGAGCTCCTCGGTGGCCAGGTTGGCGATCGCCTTGCCGCTGACGTCGGAGACGCTCATGCCCAGCGCGAGCGAGTAGACCAGCGGGCCGACGACGACGTTGCGGCCCTGTTGGGACTCCTTGGCGTACACGTCGTTGATGTGCAGCGGGTGGTGGTTCATGGTGATCAGGCAGAAGAGGTGGTCGTCGGCCTCGGTCACCGTCTTGGCCGGCCAGTGCCTGTAGACGTCGCCCACCTCGAACTCCTCGAGGTAGCGGCCGTACGGATGGCCGCCGCTCGCCTCGCGTTCCGCCTGATCGGTCGTGAAGTTGCTGGTTTCGGTGCTCATGACCACCCATCATGGCTGACCGGCGCCCACGAGTGGGCCCGTCCGCGAGTCCGGCGGGTCGCTCGGGCGTCGCTGGCCGGAATTCGCCCACCCACCCGCCGGCCGGCGTCCGAAGGTGTGGGCGGGTGGGGAATAGTCCGAGGACCGACGGGTGGGTCCAGGCGGCTGCCAGCGGCGTCCGAAACCCGTCGGATTCGCGGACGGGTCCACTACCGTCCTTTTCCTGATGCGCAACCCCAGAGACTTCTTCAAGCCCCTCGCCATCGACGCGCCCGAGCCCCTGCGCGAGATCCCCGTCAAGCCCTCGCGGATGATCCACTTCCTCGACTTCTCCAACGAGAAGATGGTCGCGAAGGTCCCCGACATCGCGCCGACCGTCGACATCCTGCTCGGCAACCTCGAGGACGCGGTGCCCGTCGATCGCAAGGAGGCCGCGCGCGAGGGCCTGATCCGCGTCGGCAAGGAGATGGACCTGGGCGAGACCGCGCTGTGGACGCGGGTCAACGCGCTCGAGTCGCCGTGGGTGCTCGACGACATCACGCAGGTCGTCGGCGAGATCGGCGACAAGCTCGAGGTCATGATGGTTCCCAAGGTCGAGGGGCCCTGGGACATCCACTACGTCGACCGGCTGCTCGCGCAGCTCGAGGCACGCGCCGGCCTGGAGCGGCCGATCCTCATCCACGCGATCCTCGAGACCTCGCTCGGCGTCTCGAACCTCGAGGAGATCGCCGCCGCCTCGCCGCGCATCCAGGGCATGAGCTTCGGCCCGGCCGACCTCGCCGCGTTCCGCCGCATGAAGACGACCCGCGTCGGCGGCGGGCACCCCGGCTACCGCACGATCGAGGACCCCGACCCGGCGAACCCCGACGCGCCGCGCCAGTCCTACATGCAGGACCCGTGGCACTACTCGATCGCCCGCATGGTCGACGCCTGCACGAGCGTCGGCGCGCTGCCGTTCTACGGGCCGTACGGCGACATCAAGGACGTCCGGGGCTGCGAGACCCAGTTCCGCGCCGCCTTCCTGCTCGGCTGCGTCGGCGCCTGGTCGCTGCACCCCGTGCAGATCGGCATCGCCAAGAAGGTCTTCTCGCCGGATCCCGAGGAGGTCGCGTTCGCCAAGAAGGTCATCGAGGCGATCCCCGACGGCCGCGGCGTGCACATGATCGACGGCAAGATGCAGGACGACGCGACCTGGAAGCAGTGCCGGGTCATGGTCGACCTCGCCGAGCTCCTCGCGCGCAGGGACCCGGAGCTGGCCGAGGCCTACGGCTTCACGCCCGCGACGGCGTAGCCGCTCGCCGCTAGGCTCCCCCGCCCTCATGAGGTTCTTCGAATACGAAGCCCGCGAGCTCGTCAAGCGGGCCGGGATCCCCGTCACCGACTACGGCTTCACCAAGGACGAGGGCGAGGCGCGGGAGATCGCCGAGCGCATCGGCGGGCCCGTCGTCATCAAGTCGCAGGTCCTGACCGGCGGCCGCATGAAGGCCGGCGGCGTGAAGTTCGCCGATACCCCGGACGAGGCCGAGCGCCACGCTCGCCAGGTCCTCCAGCTCGAGATCAACGGCCACCACCCGCGCGGCGTGCTCGTCGACCCGAAGGCGTCGGTCAAGCAGGAGTACTACGCCGGCGTCGTGTGGGACGGCATCCGCAAGAAGCCGGTGATGCTCTTCAGCGACATGGGCGGCATCGACATCGAGGAGGTCGCCGAGACGCACCCCGACCACGTCGGGCGCCGGCACTTCTCCAACGTGCTGCCGATCGGCGACTTCGCGGCCAAGGAGTGCATCGCCTCGGTGGGCGTGACCGGCTCGCGCCTGAACCGGCTGACGCCGATCCTCACCCGGCTCGCGCGCCTGTTCGTCGAGCACGACATGACGCTGGCCGAGATCAACCCGCTCGGCGAGCTCGAGGACGGCTCGTTCGTCGCGCTCGACGCGCACATGGAGATGGAGAACGAGGCGCGCCCGCGCCAGAAGGCGCTGCTGCACGAGCTCGGCGTCGGCGACGAGGAGACCCGGCAGGCGCGCGAGGCGACGGACTTCGAGCTCAAGGGCGAGGAGATCGACGCCCAGGACCACCGCGGCGTGGCGGGCAACGTCACCGAGTTCGACGGCGACCTCGGCCTGGTCATCGGCGCCGGCGGCGGGTCGCTGACGCTGTTCGACGCGGTGCGCAAGTACGGCGGCCGGCCGGCCAACTACTGCGAGATCGGCGGCAACCCGAGCGTCGCCAAGGCGTGCGGGCTGGCCAAGCTCGTCCTCTCCAAGCCGGGCGTCGACAAGATCGCGGTGATGATGTCGATCGTCTCCAACACGCGGGTCGACATCGTCGCCCGGGGCGTGATCAAGGCGTGCCTCGAGCTCGGCTACGACCCGGCCGAGAAGATCTCGATCTTCCGCATCCCCGGCGCGTGGGAGGAGGAGGGCTTCAAGCTCCTCGAGCGCTACGGCGTGCGCTACGCCGACCGATCGGTCTCGATGCACGAGGCCGCGAAGATGGCGGTGGCTGCCTGATGTCGATCCTCATCAACGAAGACACCACGTTCATCGTCCAGGGCATCACCGGCCGCGAGGCGGTCAACCTCACGCGAGAGTGCCTCGACTACGGCGCCGGCGCCAAGATCGTCGGCGGCGTGACGCCGGGCCGCAAGGGCCGCGACGTCCACGGCGTGCCCGTCTTCGACACGGTCGCGCAGGCGGTCGAGCACCACGGCGCGCCGATCAAGGGCTCGGTCGTCACCGTCCCGCCCGCCTTCACCAAGGATGCGGTCTTCGAGGCCGTCGAGAACGGGATCGAGCTCGTCGTCATCGTGACCGAGCGCATCCCGCGCCGCGACGTGGCCGAGATGGTCGAGCTGGCGACGATGCGCGGCGCGCGGATCATCGGCCCGAACTGCCTCGGGATCATCGTCCCCGACGTCATCAAGATGGGCGGCATCGGCGGCCCGGCCAAGGACGCCGCCAAGGCCTACTCCCCCGGCCACGTCGGCGTGATCTCGCGCTCGGGCGGCATGACGACCGAGATGTCGAGCACGCTGACCGCCGCCGGCCTGGGGCAGTCGACCGCCGTGTCGATCGGCGGCGACGCGATCATAGGCTCGACCTACGCCGAGCTGATGCCGCTCTTCGAGGCCGACGAGCAGACGCAGGCGATCGTCATCTACACCGAGCCGGGCGGGCGCATGGAGGCCGAGCTCGCGCGCTGGGTCACCGAGCACAACTCGCGCCTGCCGATCGTCGCCTTCATGGCCGGGCGGTTCATGGACGAGATGCCGGGGATGAGCTTCGGCCACGCCGGGACCATCGTCGAGGGCAAGGAGGACACGGCCGCGGAGAAGATCGCGCGGCTGGCCGAGGCGGGGATCACCGTCGCCGAGGAGATCTCCGACATCCCCGAGCTCGTCAAGGACAAGATCCGGGAGAAGACCGCGGCATGAGAGACGACGCGACGTTCATCGGCCTCGAGATCGACGACGCGGTCGCCGGCGACGCGGAGCTGGCGCGCAAGCTCGAGGAGGCGTGCCCGGTCGACATCTTCGCCGCGACGGACGCCGGCGTGCAGATCGTCCACGCCAATCTCGACGAGTGCATCCTGTGCGCGCTGTGCATCGACGCGGCGCCGCAGGGCACCGTGACCGTGCACAAGCTCTACTCCGGCGAGGTTCTCGGCGTCCGGACGTAGGGTCCGCCGCCGGGCCGCGCCGCTGCTGATCCCGGCCTACCGGGCGGCGTGGTGGGCGCTGCGCGGCTGGTCGCTGGCCACCCGCCCACGGCTGCGCGGCGTCAAGTGCGTCCTGCGCGACGACGCCGGCCGGGTCGTCTGGGTGCGCCACACGTACGGCGACCGCGCCGCGTGGGAGCTGCCGGGCGGCGCGGCGCGGCGCTCGGAGTCGGCGCCGGAGGCCGCGCGGCGCGAGGCGCGCGAGGAGCTCGGCGTCGACGTGACCGGCTGGCGGGACGTCGGGACGGTCAGCGGCCGCTGGACCGGCGCCCAGCTCGCGCTGACCTGCTGCGTGGCCGACTGGCCGGCGGACGCGCGCCTGGATCCCGACCCGGTGGAGATCGCCGCGGCGACCTGGGCCCCGCCAGCGGCGCCGCCCGGCCGGGTCGGGCGGGTGACCGCCGGCGCGCTTCGGCTGGTCGAGCAGGCGGTGCGCTGAAGCCCGGCGGCGTACGCTGGGCGCGGCATGCCGGAGCTGCCCGAGGTGGAGCGGTCGCGCGCGCTCATCGAGGAGCTCGCGCTCGGCCGGCGGGTCGCCGCCGTCGACGACTCCGACACCTACGTCTGCCGCCCGCACGCCCCCGGCGAGATCGGCGCGGCGCTCGAGGGCCGCGAGCTCGTGTCGGCCAACCGGCGCGGCAAGGCTATGTGGTGTGACACCGACGGCGGCCCGGTGCTCGGACTGCACCTCGGGATGGCAGGGCGGATCGTGGTCGACGACGCGCCCGAGCCGCACGGGTGGGATCGCTTCACGCTGCTCTTCGAGGACGGCGGCCGGCTGGCGCTGCGCGACAAGCGGCGGCTGGGGCGCGCGATCCTCGACCCGGACCTCGGCGGGGTCGGGCCCGACGCGGCGACGATCGGCCGCGAGGCCTTCCGGGAGCGCGTCGGGCGCGGCGGCGCGCCCCTGAAGGCGCGGCTCATGGATCAGTCGGTGATCTCCGGGGTCGGCAACCTGCTCGCGGACGAGACGCTGTGGCGGGCGGGCCTGTCGCCGCTGCATCCGGCGGGCGAGCTGTCGGAGGCCGAGCTCGATCACGTGCGCCGCGAGCTGCGCGCGACGCTGCGCGCGGCGATCCGCGACGGTGGCGTCCACACGGGCGAGATCATCCCGTTCCGCCGCGCGGGGGCGCACTGCCCGCGCTGCGGCGCGGGCATGGTCCGCGGCACCGTCGGCGGGCGCACCACGTGGTGGTGCCCGCAGGAGCAGACCTGACCAGCTCGACGCGGGACGAGCTCAATCGTCGGTGGTCGTCGTCTGCGTGGGGTCGGGCTGGCCGCCTTGGCCGCCGCCGTCCCCGCCGCCACCGCCGTCGTCGCCGGAGTCGGCCTGCGCCGGGACGGCCGTCGGCTGCGCGTCGCCGTCGTCAGGGCCATCGTGGCCGTCGCCGTCGTCAGCTCGCAGCGCGCCGGTCCGGTCGCGCTCGTCGGCGCCCTCCTCCCCGAGCCGCGTGAGCGGGCTGGAGGCATGCTGGTGCGTCGCGCCGGAGCGCGAGTGCCGGCGCACGGCGGGATCCTCGGCCCGGGCGGGCTCGCGGCGCGGGGCCGCGGCGAGCTTGCGCGGCGCGGGCGACCGGGCGGGCGCGGGGGCGGGCGCCGCGCGCGCGGGCGCCGTCGCGGAGCGCGGAGCGACGGTCGTCGCGACCGCCCGGACGGCGACGGCGGCGCGGTGGGGACGGTCGGAGCGGTCGAGGCGGGCCACGACGGTCGGGTGCTGCGTCGCGGAGCGATGGCGCACGATCGGCGTGTGATCGCCCACCAGCCCGCCGGCGACCGCGCCCGAGACCGCCACGACGGCCCCGGCCTTGACGCCGGCGCCGGCGATCGACGCCGACCCGCTCCCGGTGACGAGCTGGGCGATCATCTCGGCGGACGGTCCCCCGCGCCCGCCCGCGGCCCACACGGCGAGCGGCAGCGGCGTGATCGCCGTGGCCGCCGCGCGCAGCGCGGTCCTGGCGCGGTGCACGAGCGCGCGGACCGCGCCCTCGCTGACGCCCAGGGCGGAGGCGATCTCCTCGCGGCTGCGCCCCTCGATCGCCGTCTGCACGATCGCCGACCGCTGGTGCTCGGGCAGGCGGGCCATGTTGTCGAGCGTCTCTCGGACGGCGAGGCGACGCTCCACCTCGGCCTGGGGGTCGTCGGCGCCGATCATCGTCTCGGCCAGGGGATGCTCGCCCGGAGACCGCACCGCAGACGCGGTCGCCGCGTTGCGCACGATCTGGTGCAGCCAGCCGCGCAGGTGCCGCACCTCTGCACCGGCGCTGAGCGCCGCCCAGGCGTTCAGGAACGCCTGCTGCAGCACGTCCTCCACGCGCGCCTCGGGCACCAGCCGCCGCGTGAACGCGTGCAGCGGGCGCCGGTAGCGCTCGACGATCGCCACGAACGCCCGCTCATGACCCGCCCGCGCCAGCATCACGAGGCGGTCATCGGACTGAGCGCGCAGCAGCG
>VAWY01000276.1 GCA_005888335.1 Actinomycetota bacterium | reverse complement strand
ACCTCGTAGCCGCCGTGCTCGTCGAGCTGGGCGCGCACGATCGTGTTGTGGATGGCGAGCAGCTCCATCCAGCGGTCGTCGCCGAGCCGTTCGGTGAGGCGGCTCGAGCCCTCGATGTCCGAGAAGAGCAGCGTCACGGTGCCGTCGGGGGCACTTGCGCGTCGCAGGTCGGGCTGCTCGGCCTCGACCCAGGAGACGATGCGCTCGATCGGCGTGCGAGAGCGCAGCCGCGCGGCCACGCGGCGCAGCAGCCGGCTGCGTCGCGCGAGCCGCGGGAGCAGCCACATCGCGGCGCCCATGAGCGCGAGGCAGGCAACGCCGCCAACGACGGTCAGCAGCACGCTCGTCACGGTCAGCAACACGCTGGTCACGACGGTTCCTCCGATCTGCGGGCGGCGCCGACGACGTGCGCGATCTGCGGGCCGAGCGCGCTCGGGCCGAAGCCGAAGCGCCGGCAGGACTCGATCTGGAAGCCCGCGCGCTTGATCGCGGCGATGGTGTCGCGCGCAAGGTGGCAGCCACCGGCCAGCGGCGGCCACAGCGTCGCGTCGAGGACGCGCTCGAGGACGGCGGCGCCGCGGCGGCGCGAGACGACGTGCTCGTAGAAGCGCAGCTCGCCGCCGGGCCGGATGACGCGCCGCAACTCGGCGAGCGCCGCGTCCGGGTCGGGCACCGTGCACAGCACGAGCGACGCCACGCCGACGTCGAAGGCGTTGTCCTGCGCGGGTAGGCGATCGGCGACGCCCGCCACGACCTCGATCGGCACCGGTGCGGTCGCCGCCGAGCGCATCGCGCTGGCGCGCAGGCGCGGCTCCGGCTCGACCGCGACCACCTGGCTCACGCTGGTCGGGTAGTGGGCGAAGTTGCGCCCGTTGCCGGCGCCGACCTCGATCACGCGACCGGACGCCCCGTTCAGGAGCTCGGCGCGGTAGCGATTTCCCCCACGCTCGTCCTCCTTGGCGCTGACGCGCTCGTAGAGGCGCGCGAAGATCGGATGGTTGACGTCTTGGCTGGTCGGCACGGTCACGCCTCCTCCCCGCGCAGCGCGCGCGGCTCGCCGCCGGGCAGGCCGTCGCGCAGCCTGCCGGGCGCTGCACGCAGCTTGGCCCACGCCCACGCGGCGCCGGCCATCGCCGCCATCACGAGCGGGCAGGCAAGCAGCGGAAGGATCAGCAGGAACTTCTCCACGATCGGCCTCCGGGAATTCGGGTCAACGACGCGCCAATAGTACTACGCATCCGTCGTAGAACTGTGACGCGGGTCACGGTTCTACGACGTGCTCGTAGTAGTCACCCTTCCGTGGCATCCAGACGCGATCCGGCGGTGCCCCGCACGCCCGGCCGCTCTACTACGCACGTAGTCTTCGGCATTCGCGTTATGAAGGATGCCTGCCCACTTCTCTAGACCAGCCGAAAGCGCTGCTTGCCACGATCCCCAGCCCGCCGTTCAACGGCGTGCATGTCGGTCCGCTCGAGATCCGCATATACGGGCTCGCCTACGTTGTCGCGCTCATCGCGGCTATCGCGCTCACCACTAGGCGATGGGAACGCGAGGGCGGCTCCCGCGAGCTCGTCCGCGAGGTCGCCCTGTGGGGCTTCCCTGCCGGCTTGATCGGTGGACGCCTCTACTTCCTGGCGACGAGCTGGGACGAGGTTCCCGACCACTGGTGGGGCCCGCTGGCCGTCTGGGAGGGCGGCCTCGGAATCTGGGGCGGCATCGCCCTGGGGACCCTCGGCGGAGTGCTCGTGCTGCGCCGCCGCGGCGCCGACATCCCGCGCTTCCTGGACGCCGCCGCGCCCGGCCTGCTCGTCGCCCAGGCCATCGGGCGGATCGGCAACTACTTCAACGAGGAGCTGTTCGGCGGCCCCACCAACCTGCCCTGGGCGCTGCACATCGATCCCGCCCATCGCCCCGCCGGCTACGAGCAGTACGGCACCTTCCACCCCACATTCCTCTACGAGCTGACCTGGAACCTCGCACTCGCCGGCGCGCTGGTCGGGCTGGGACGGCGACGCCAGATCCGGGCACCAGGACTGTTCGCACTCTACGTCGCCGGCTACTCCGCCTTTCGCATCTTCGAGGAGCTGCTGCGCACCGACCCCGCGCACCACATCCTCGGCCTGCGCCTGAACTTCTTCGTCGCCACGCTGCTGTGCCTCACCGGCCTTATCTGGTTCGCGCACACCCAGCGCGCAGAGGCCTCTGGCGAGACGTCTTCCGTCGCGAAGCCACTGCGCTCGGACTCGGCTGGTTGATCCGCAGGCTGACCGCCCGTGGCCAGGACTCGCATTCGCGCGCGCACGAGGCCGCTCTCCCCCGCGCTCGGCGTCGGCCGCACATCGCGGCGGGCACGCGGTCTTGAGCACCTATCGCAGCCCGTGGATCATTCCGTCTCGGACCCCGGAGCGCCGGTGTCGATCGCCAGCTCGCAGAAGCTGGACGAGCTCGCCGCGCGGATCGACATCCCGCTCCAACGGGCAGCGCGACTGCCGCGGCCAGGGCTACGACGGCGACCTGCTGTGGGCTGATGAGGATCCGCCATCGCCTACAGCCTTGAAGCGCTGGCGAGCGGCGAGCTCGAGCCGTTTCGTCCAACTACATGCGTCCCCGCAGTCCGCGATTGTCGTTCGACGACGCGCCGCAGCGGCTCGGCATCGAGCCTTTTCGGCACCGCTCAGGACGCCGTCAATGATGCTCGACGGCGCAGCAGTCGTCGTCGCAGCAGTCGTCTCCGAACCCAGATTCACCGAGCGGCGAGCTCACGCAGCAACCCTCTCCGCGCCACGCATCGAGACCCTCCCTGACGGCGACCCCGGCGATGAGCAGTCCCACCGCGGGATCCAGCCACCATGCGCCGGCGACCGCGTTGCCGAGCAGGCCGACGAGCAGCGCGGCGGCCAGATAGGCGCAGAGCATGTTCTGGCGCCCCTCCCCCGCGGTCGCCGCGGAGCCCAGCTGGTCGGCCAGGCGCTGCTTGGCCGCGCCGAGCATCGGCATGAAGACCACCGAGCCGACCGACAGGCCGATACCGACCCAGCTGACCTCGGGGTGGTCGGCGGCGATGAGCGTCTTGACCGACTCGAAGGCGACGTACGGAGCGAGCAGGAAGAACTGGACCGCGACGAGCTTCTGCGCGCGCTCCTCGGCCCCCTGGGAAAAGACGCGATGCCCGGTGAAGCGCCAGACGATGATCACGCTGGCGAACCCCTCGATCGCTGAGTCCAGGCCGAAGCCGACCAGCGCGATTGAGCCGGCCACGATGCCGGCCGCGATCGCGACGCCACCCTCGACGGTCATCCACGCGAGCGAGAGCCACGACAGCAGCTTGGCCCGCCGCGCGAGCCGGGCGTAGCGCTCGCGCGTGATCAGCGGCGGGCTCGCGTCCGGAGCGACCGGCAGGACCGGCGGCGAGTCAACCGAGGTCACGCCGAGGCCTCCGTCGCGATCACGAAGCGCTCGACCAAGGCGCGCCCGGACTCCGTGAGCTCGTACATGACCATCCGGCCCTCGCGACGCGATCGCGCCAGCCCGGCAGCCTTGAGCAGACGGACGTGATGCGAGACGAGCTTCTCGTCACGGCCGACCACCCAGGCCAGGTCGCAGACGCAGCACGGCTCGCCGTCGCGCAGGGCGAGGACCACCGCCAAGCGCGTGGGATCGCCGAGCGCCCTGGCCTCCACGGCGAGGCGCTCGAGCACCCCAGGCGCCGGCTGGGCGGCTCGCAGCCGCTCGGCCTTAGGAAGGTCCAGACAGAGGAGGTCACAGGTGTCGGGGTCGCCCATGACCACCACCGTACCGACATTCGCACGGATCTGCGAACCTGGATTATCCGCGCGCCGCATTCGCACTTCGCGCGCGACATCTGGTCGCCCGTGAGCGATTGCGCAACTGCGCAGGCCGGTCTGCGGCGTTGCCCCCTTCCCTACCACTACAAGCGTCGTAATCATCGCTTCCCCGTGTCCAGCCTCCTTCGCCATGCCTCGACGCCGAAACCGGACGGCAACGAGTCGCCTCCGGATTTCGCGGCCGCGCTCCAGGTCGCCGCGGCCTGCGGTCTCATCGTCGCCGCGCTGATTCATTTCGCCGTGGTCGACGTGCACTTCGAGGAGTGGCTGGCGACGGGGGTCTTCTTTGTGGTGCTCGGCGTTGTGGAGATCGGACTGGCGGTCGCGGTCCTCGGGTGGGGTCGGCGCCGGATCTACCGGGTCGCGCTCCTCGTCACGGTTGGGACGCTCGCGCTGTGGGTGGAGTCGCGCACCCTCGGCGTCCCGGTCGGCCCCGAGGCATGGAAGCCGGAGGCGGTGGGCCGTCCCGACCTGATCTCGAGCGTGGCCGAGGTCCTCACCGGGCTGCTGCTGTTTCCGATCGCGGCTCCGCCGGCAAGGGCGCGCGCGGTTCGCTCGTGGCTCAGCCGGCCCCTTCCCGTGTCGACCCAGTTCGTCGTCTTGGCCGCCCTCGTCGCGCTCGCGACCCGGCTCGCGTCGAGCGGAGTGCAATCGGCACGCCAAGAGGCTCGCGCCATCGCAGACGCAGAGCGGGCCGCGGGACGGGCGGCAGAGTTGAATAGCCGCCTGGTGAGCCCCAAGCAACGATCGACTGGCTCGTACGACGCCGGCGTGCCGGACTTCCACGGACACTAGGACGTCGTCGCCTCCAAGGCCTTCGACGTCTGGTGGTTTCGCGGGAGTCTTCCGGTCGGTAGTTCCCTCAACAGGCTGCGGCCTGCGGCGGCTCGACGCTCGACCCAAGCTGGATGTCTGCGCGATCGGCTCGGTCCGGCACAGCGCCGACAGCGATGAGCTCGTCGACGAGACGCAACGCGAGGGCGTGGACCTCTGGGCGGTCGGCCGCAGCCGCGGCGCGGGCTGCGTAGACGCCATCGACATCCAGACCCTGAGGCCGGAAGAGGCGGTGCAGGACGCGGACGTGCAGCGGCGGGACACCGCAGGTCTCGCGCGCCCATGCCAAGCACATGTCCGCGCGGCGTCGCTCGTCTTCACGCCCCGCCCTCGTTCCGACGATGCGAGCGGCGTACGCGTACAGGTCCTGGCGGCGAGCGTCGTCGACGTGGTCGTTGTAACTGCGAACGAAGCCGGCGATCACGGGGCACACGCTCCGGGGGCGATCGCTGAACGGCTCGCCCGCGAGCATGGAGGCGAGCTCCATCGCGCACGCGCCGTCGTCCGGTCCCCGATGCCGTCCGGCGCTGAGCCTGACGGTTTGGTGGCTCATCGCCATGTGTCCTCCAGTGCTGTCGTAGGTGGTCATCCTGACGCGCGGTGGGGAGGCTGGACTCAGCTGCGGCGGAGCGCTGCCTCGACCGCGTCGCGGAATGCGTTGACGCCGAAGGACCCCTCCATCCGCGCCGCCACGCGTCCTTGGCGATCGAGCGTGAACAGCCACGGCTCGGTCTGCAGATGCAACGTGCGAAGCTGCGGGCGCAGTCCGTCGTTGACCTGGTTGTTGCGGTAGACCTCCTCGTGGATCCAGGCCAGCTTGTCGCCGAACTCGTCCTTCATCTGCAGCTCGATGTCGACCACCGGGCCGCAGACGCGCGACTGGCACAGCTGCGGCGTGGCGAACAGCAGCACGGTCGGCTTGCGCCCTAGGACATCCTTGAGGCTGACCTTGTGCAGCTCGGGGGCCGCCGGCACGCGCGTGTCGATCGCCTTGACGTCGCCCCCTGCGCTGCTGACGGTGTCGGTGTCGGTCGCCGGCGGACGCTCGCCGATGTCCGGGATCGGTGTGTTCGCGCGGACGGTAACTTGGGCGGCCGCGCCGAGCAGGCGCCGGCCGCGCTTGGTGACGACGAGGATGGCGTACCGCCCGGGCTGCTTGAACGGAACCTGCGCGGCGTAGATCGAGGCGATCGGGTCCTTTTCGGAGGCGGCGGTCTGGCTGCGGAAGGCCGGTTTGGTGATGAGCGTGTCGGCCGGTGCGGCGTACGGTCCTTGCGCCTTCGCCGACGGCGAGGCGGCGACGTAGACGCCGGTCTTGCCGTACACGAACCTGTTCTGGCGGTCGAGCACGCCGAACGCCAGCCGTTGCGTGCCCGGCACGAGGACCGAGGTCGCGAAGCCGACGCCGTTGCCGGCCGCGGTGGTGTCGGCGATCTCCTGCAGGGTGCGCCCATGCGTCGCCGGGAAGTCCGCGGCGCGGACGTTGGAGGCCTCGGCGAGCTGCTGTTCG